>NZ_PSUV01000013.1:0-112549 GCF_002931985.1 Rathayibacter sp. AY1H2
GGAAGACAGGACTAAAGACTGTCGGAGCTGACCGGTACTAATAAGCCGATAACTTGATAATCACTACACTCATACCGTTGTAAAGGCTGGTAGGAGTGGTCAGAGATTGCTTGCGTCCACTTTGTGGTTCCCAGAAGACGGGCACCCCGCATCCTCCTTCGGGAGGAGCGGAACAATTGAATACACGCACGGCGTGTAACCCAGATTTGACCATGTGCCCTCGGGTGCGTGTGTCGCCAGGGTTACGGCGGCCATAGCGAGAGGGAAACGCCCGGTCACATTCCGAACCCGGAAGCTAAGACTCTCAGCGCCGATGGTACTGCAGGGGGGACCCTGTGGGAGAGTAGGACACCGCCGGACACCATTCACGATGGCCACCCAGAAATGGGTGGCCATCGCTGTTTAACCGGTCGGTCTCTGTTCGAGGACGAACAGGGCCGGCCGGAGCGACGATGACCGTCGTCGCCCGACTCCGGAACGAGGAGCAGCGATGACTCAGCACGACCCGACGTCCTCTCCGGAATCGAGGCCGCTCCAGAACGGCTTCGACGTCGTGGAGGAACACGTCCTGTCAGACGAGCTCCTCCGGATCGAGCAGACTGCGCTCGACAAGAGGGCGGCCGGATACGTCCAGCTGCAGGAGCAGCTGCGCATCCGACTCGAGAACGCCGACCGCGACCGATGACCGAAGACTCGCGACTCGACTCGGCTCTCGCCGAACGGGGCATCGCCCGGTCCCGCACCCATGCCGCTCGGATGATCGCCGACGGTCTGGTGACGGTGGACGGCGTCCCTGCACTGAAGCCCTCGATCCGCGTCCGCGACGATCAGGACGTCGCGGTCGCCGGCCTCGACCACTACGTCAGCCGGGCCGCCCACAAGCTGCTCGCCGCCCTCGACACCTTCGCGACGGTGCGAGTCGCCGGCCGGAACGCTCTCGACGTCGGGGCGTCGACGGGCGGGTTCTCGCAGGTCCTGCTCGAGCGCGGCGCCGCCTCGGTGATCGCCCTCGACGTCGGGCACGCGCAGCTCGCTCCCCGGATCCGGTCCGACGATCGCGTCCACGTGGTGGAGGGGTTCAATGCGCGGGATCTCACCGCCGCCCGGCTCGCCGAAGCCGCCAGGACCGAGATCGTCCCGGACCTGGTCGTGTCCGACGTGTCCTTCATCTCCCTGCGGATGGTTCTGCCTCCCGTCGCCGCCTCCGTGGATCCGCTCGCCGACTTCGTGGTGCTGGTGAAGCCGCAGTTCGAGGTCGGCCGCTTGGGAGTGCGGGAGGGGATCGTCCGGGATCCGGAGCTGCGTCGCGAGGCCCTCTCGGACGTCCTGTGGTCGGCGTGGGACCTGGGGCTCGGCGTCGTCGGGCTGGCCGAGTCGCCACTCCCGGGGGGCGCTGGGAATCGCGAGTATCTGGCGCACCTCCACCGCGACCGCGGAACGATTCCGACAGAATGGAGGGACGCGGTCACCGCGCTCACCACCGGATGACGCGATCGTGTCCGCCGCTGTCGACCGACCAGAAGGACACACCCTCGATGCAGTCCCCTCGTGACGAGCGCAACATCCTCGTCGTCGCCCACACCGGACGGACGGACTCCCTCGATGCGGCGGTCCTCGTCGTCGAGCGCCTCCGGAACTCCGGCGCCCACCCCGTCCTCTGCGCCGACGACAAGGGCGACATCGTCGCGGTCGCTCCGGATCTGAGCGACGTCGCCGTGCTCGGGTCCGACGTCCCGCTCGAGTCCATCGAGCTCGTGTTCGTGCTCGGCGGGGACGGGACCATCCTCCGCGCAGCGGAGATCGTCCGGTCCGGGACGGCCCCTCTGCTCGGCGTGAACCTCGGCCACGTCGGGTTCCTCGCGGAGAGCGAGCGGGACGATCTCGACGACGCCGTCGCTCGCGCACTCGACGGCGACTACGCGGTCGAGGAGCGGATGACCCTGCAGGTGCGCGTCAAGATCGACGAGGCCGTCGTCTACGAGACCTGGGCGCTCAACGAGGCGACCGTCGAGAAGGGCAGCCGCGAGCGGATGCTCGAGGTCATGGTGGGCGTCGACGGACGTCCGCTGTCGAGCTTCGGCTGCGACGGCATCGTCGTGTCCACTCCGACCGGTTCCACCGCTTACGCCTTCTCCGGGGGCGGCCCCGTCGTGTGGCCGACCGTCGAGGCGATGCTCCTCGTTCCGCTCAGTGCCCATGCCCTCTTCGCGCGGCCCCTCGTCGTGGGCCCGTCGTCGAGCCTCGCCGTCGAGGTCAAGGAGAGGACCGACGGCGTCGGCGTCCTCTGGGCCGACGGCCGGCGCGCCTACGAGCTGCCGCCGGGAGCGCGCGTCGTCTACCGGCGCTCGCCCGTGCCCGTGCGCTTCGCACGCCTGCACGACGCCCCCTTCACCGATCGACTCGTGCACAAGTTCGGTCTCCCCATCCGCGGATGGCGGGGGTCGGCGGAGACGGAGTAAGGCCCGATGCTCGAAGAGCTGCAGATCCGCGACCTCGGAGTGATCGCCGAGGCGACGCTCCCGCTCGGACCGGGCTTCACCGCGGTCACCGGCGAGACCGGCGCCGGCAAGACGATGGTGGTCACGGCGCTCGGCCTCGTGCTGGGCGCGCGCTCGGACGCGTCCGCGGTGCGCTCAGGAGCGAAGCAGGCCTGGGTGTCGGGGCGCTGGCTGGTCCCCGAGGAGGGCCCGGTCGCCGAGCGCGTCCACGACGCCGGCGGCGATCTCGACGGCCCGGAGCTGCTCCTCGCGCGGTCCGTCTCGGCGGAGGGACGCGGGCGAGCCGTCGTCGGCGGCCGGAGCGCACCGGTCAGCGTGCTGAGCGAGCTCGCCGATCAGCTGGTCGTCGTGCACGGGCAGTCGGACCAGATCCGCCTCCGCTCCGCCGCGGCGCAGCGCGAGGCGCTCGACCGGTTCGGCGGACCCGGTCTCGCCGACGCCCTCCGCGACTACGCGAGCGCCTTCGAGCGTTGGCGGGCCAACCGGGAGGAGCTCGACTCGCTCACCGAGGCCCGGGAGACGCGCGCCCGCGAAGCCGAACGGCTCCGCTCCGCCCTCGCCGAGATCGAGGTGGTCGCCCCCCAGCGCGGGGAGGACGTCGAGCTCGCGGCGCAGTCCGCCCGGCTCGGGAGCATCGAGCAGCTCCGGCTCGCCGCCGGCGAGGCCCGCGAGGCGATCTCGTCCGAGGAGCTGGACGGGCGGGACGCGCTCGGGCTCCTCGAGACGGCGCGGCGCGTGCTGGAGCGGGCGGCCGAGCACGACGCCGCGCTGCAGCCGACGGTCCAGACGCTCGGCGAGGCGGCGGTGCTCCTCGTCGACGCCGCCGGAGGGCTCTCCTCGTACCTGGCGGAGCTCGACCTCGACGGCGCGCACGACCTGGAGCTGATCGAGAACCGTCGGGCGGAGCTGTCCCTGCTCGCCCGCACCTACGGACCGACGCTGGACGACGTGCTCGACCTGGTGGACTCCTCCGGACTCCGCCTGCTCGAGCTCGACGGCGACGACGAGAGGATCGCGGCTCTCGAGGCCGACACCGCGGCCGACGCGGACCTCGTCGACCGCCTCGCGACCCGGCTGACCGAGCTGCGGACCGCGGCGGCCGCCGAGCTGGGGGAGCGGGTCAGCGACGAGCTCACCGCGCTGGCCATGGCGGATGCGCGCCTGCACGTGAAGGTGACGGCCGCGGGGGAGCCGAGCATCCACGGGCGCGACTCCGTCGAGATGCTGCTCCAGCCGCACACCGGGGCCGCACCCCGGCCCCTCGCCCGCGGAGCCTCGGGCGGCGAGCTCTCGCGGGTGATGCTCGCGATCGAGGTCGTGGTCGCCGCCAACGACCCCGTGCCGACGTTCGTCTTCGACGAGGTCGACGCGGGGGTCGGCGGAGCAGCGGCGATCGAGATCGGCCGACGGCTCGCGCGGCTCGCCGAGACCTCGCAGGTCATCGTGGTGACACACCTCGCGCAGGTCGCCGCATTCGCCACGAACCACCTCCGCGTCGAGAAGGGCTCGGACGGCGCGGTGACCTCGAGCGCCGTGACGCAGCTCGACTCCGAGGAGCGGGTGTCCGAGATGGCGCGCCTGCTCTCGGGGCTCACCGACTCCGCCAACGCTCTCGCTCATGCGCGGGAGCTCCTCGAATCGAGTCGGCGGGGCTGATCGCGAGCGGCCCGGGACGACATCGATCCGTCCCGGGCGGTCCGCCGCCGCCGTTCTGCTGTTACGGTGGAACCCCGTGGTGGACTTTACGAACGCGGGCCTTTCCTCTTCTTCTCCCTCGGATCCCGAGGGCTCCTCCGGGTCCTCGACCCGGAACGCTTCGACGGCCGGGCAGGACGCCCCCTCGAAGATCACGAAGCACATCTTCGTCACCGGCGGTGTCGTCTCCTCGCTCGGCAAGGGACTCACGGCCGCGAGCCTGGGCAACCTGCTGACCGCGCGCGGGCTGCGCGTCGTCATGCAGAAGCTCGACCCGTACCTCAACGTGGACCCGGGGACGATGAACCCGTTCCAGCACGGCGAGGTCTTCGTGACCGACGACGGCGCCGAGACCGATCTCGACATCGGCCACTACGAGCGCTTCCTCGACATCAACCTGAACCAGGCCGCGAACGTCACGACCGGCCAGATCTACTCGAGGGTCATCGCGCGCGAGCGCGCCGGCGAGTACCTCGGCGACACGGTCCAGGTCATCCCGCACATCACGGACGAGATCAAGCGGCGCATGCGCCTCCAGTCGGAGGACGACCCGCAGCCGGACGTCATCATCACCGAGATCGGCGGCACCGTCGGCGACATCGAGAGCCAGCCGTTCATCGAGTCGGCCCGCCAGGTCCGCCACGAGCTCGGCCGCCGCAACGTCTTCTTCGTGCACGTCTCGCTGGTGCCCTTCATGGGCGCCTCCGGCGAGCAGAAGACCAAGCCCACCCAGCACTCCGTCGCGGCGCTGCGCTCGATCGGCATCCAGCCGGACGCCCTGGTGCTGCGGAGCGACCGGCCCGTGTCGGAGTCGAACAAGCGCAAGATCGCGCTGATGTGCGACGTCGACGAGCAGGCCGTGGTCAACGCCAAGGACGTCGCGTCGATCTACGAGATCCCGCAGATGCTCAACGAGCAGGGCCTCGACGCCTACATCATCGACCAGCTGGGCCTCCCGGCCGGCGAGGTCGTCTGGGACGGCTGGTCGCGACTGCTCGAGGCCGTGCACGAGCCCAAGCACGAGGTCACCATCGGCCTGGTCGGGAAGTACATCGACCTGCCCGACGCCTACCTCTCCGTGACGGAGGCTCTGCGAGCCGGCGGCTTCGCGCAGCAGACGAAGGTCGCCATCCGCTGGATCGCCTCCGACGGGCTCGAGGACCCCGAGGCTGCGGCCAAGGCGCTCTCCGAGCTCGACGGCATCTGCGTGCCCGGCGGCTTCGGCATCCGCGGCATCGAGGGCAAGCTCGGCGCGCTGCGCTTCGCGCGGGAGAACGGGATACCGACCCTCGGGCTCTGCCTCGGCCTGCAGTGCATGGTCATCGAGTACGCCCGCAACGAGGCCGGCCTCGAGGGGGCCTCGTCGTCGGAGTTCGACCCGGAGACGGAGTTCCCCGTCATCGCGACGATGGCCGAGCAGGTCGAGATCCTCGCGTCCGGGGACATGGGCGGCACGATGCGCCTCGGCCTCTACACGGCCGAGCTCGCCGAGGGCTCGATCGTCGCCGAGGTGTACGGCGCACCTGAGGCTGCCGAGCGCCACCGTCACCGCTACGAGGTCAACAACCGCTACCGCGACCGGATCGCCGAGGCGGGGCTCTGGTTCTCGGGCCTCTCGCCCGACGGCCACCTCGTGGAGTACGTCGAGCTGCCCCGCGAGAAGCACCCCTACTACGTGGGCACGCAGGCGCACCCGGAGCTCCGCTCGCGCCCGAACGCCGCGCACCCGCTCTTCCGCGGCCTCGTGACCGCCGCCCTCGAGCGCCAGGAGGCCTCGCGCCTCTTCCCGGCATCGGAGGCGGGCGCCGATGAGTGAGCCGCTGTCGGACGAGCTCGTCGAGCCGGAGGTCCTGACCAGTGAGCGCGTCTTCGACGGGATGGTCTGGGGCGTCCGCGCCGAGACGTTCCGCTACGGCGGCGGCGAGCTGCGCCGGGAGTTCCTCGATCACACGGGAGCCGTCGCCGTGCTGGCCCTCGACGACGAGGACCGCGTCGCCCTGATCAAGCAGTACCGGCACCCTGTCCGCACCCGCGAGTGGGAGATCCCGGCCGGCCTGCTCGACGTCGAGGGCGAGGATCCCCTGGTCGCCGCTCAGCGGGAGCTGGGCGAGGAGACGGACCTGCAGGCCGAGCGCTGGGACCTGCTCTCGGAGTTCGCCACCTCGCCGGGCGGCAGCGACGAGGTCATCCGGATCTACCTGGCCCGCGGGCTCTCGTCCACCGGCTCCGCCTTCGACCGCGAGGCGGAGGAGGTGGACATGGAGCTGCGGTGGGTGCCGCTGGACGAGGCGGTCGAGGCGGTCCTCGCCCGCCGGGTGCAGAACCCCTCGCTGACGATCGCGGTGCTCGCGGCGCACGCGTTCCGCTCGCGCGACTGGGACGGGCTGGGCGACGCGTCCTCGCCGTGGACGCGCCACCCGCGGGTCCGCCACCCCCGGGGGTGAGCCCCCGCGCCTGCGCCGAGGCGTACCTCCGGCAGGCGAGCGTGGAGCGCGGGCTCTCGGCGCACACGCTCGCGGCCTACCGGCGCGACCTGGAGCTCTACCTCGGCTGGCTCGAGGAGCGCGGGACCGTCGATCTGGCGCAGCTCGGACGGGTCGACGTGGGGGAGTTCTCCTCCTGGCTGGCCGCACGCCCGGAGCGGCCGCTCGCGGCGAGCTCGCGCGCACGGATCCTCTCGAGCGTCCGAGGGCTGCACCGCTTCGCCCTCGAGGAGGGGGTCGTCGCGGACGACGTTGCCCGGGACGTGATGCCGCCGAAGGTCCCGATGACCCTGCCGAAGGCGGTCACGGTCGAGCAGATGGCGGCACTGCTCGACGCGGCGCGCGGCGAGGAGCTCGCGGACCTGCGGGACCGGGCCCTGCTGGAGCTGCTCTACGCGACGGGCGCGCGCATCTCGGAGGCGGTGGACCTGAACGTCGACGACGTGGTCGCCGCGGAGGTGGTGCGGCTGACGGGCAAGGGGTCCAAGCAGCGGATGGTGCCGCTCGGCCGCTTCGCCCGCGAGGCGGTCGACGAGTACCTCGTGCGTGCGCGGCCCGAGCTCTCGCGGAGGGGACGCGCGACGCCGGCGCTCTTCCTGGGGGTCCGCGGGAGCCGCCTGTCGCGGCAGAGCGCCTGGCTGGTCATCCGCGCCGTCGCCGAGAAGGCCGGGCTGGACCGGGAGATCTCGCCGCACACCTTCCGGCACTCGTTCGCGACCCACCTGCTCGCGGGCGGTGCCGACGTCCGCGTGGTGCAGGAGCTCCTCGGGCACGCCTCGGTGGCGACGACGCAGATCTACACGCTGGTGACGGCGGACACGCTCCGGGACGTCTACACGTCCGCGCACCCGCGAGCGCGGCGCTAGAGCCGCGGCCCCGCGCGGCGGGGCGCGGCGGCCGGGGAGCGGGGCGCCGGTACACTCGTCGGAGGCCGCGCGGGAGCGCACGCCGCCACGGAAGCGAGGACGACGCAGGTGACACGCAAGACGGACGACAAGGCCGAGCTCACCGGTCTCGAAGCCCCGACGCTCGGCCCGACCGGCCGCCCCCTGCGCGACTTCCCGCTGCCGGTGGAGCTCACCGGTCACGGCCCCGCTCGGATCATCTCCCTCTGCAACCAGAAGGGCGGCGTCGGCAAGACGACGACGACCATCAACCTGGGCGCGACCCTCGCCGAGTACGGCCGACGCGTACTGGCCATCGACTTCGACCCGCAGGGCGCCCTCTCGGCCGGCCTCGGGGTCACGACCTACGACGCCATCACGATCTACGACCTGCTCCTCGGCACCGTGAAGGACCCGGCCGAGGCGATCCGGAGGACCCGCGTGCCGGGCCTGGACGTCATCCCGGCCAACATCGACCTCTCCGCCGCCGAGGTCCACCTCGTCAACGAGGTCGCGCGCGAGCAGATCCTCGCCCGGGTGCTCCGCAAGGTGAGCGCGGACTACGACGTCATCCTGATCGACTGCCAGCCCTCGCTGGGCCTGCTCACGGTCAACGCGCTCACCGCGAGCCACGGCGTCCTCATCCCGCTCGAGTGCGAGTTCTTCGCGCTGCGCGGCGTCGCCCTGCTGATCGAGACGATCGACAAGGTCCGCGACCGGCTCAACCCGGTGATCGAGCTCGACGGCATCCTGCCCACGATGTACGACTCCCGCACCCTGCACTCGCGGGAGGTGCTCGACCGGGTGGTCGACGCCTTCGGCGACAGCGTGCTCGAGACGGTGATCGGCCGCACGGTGAAGTTCCCGGACGCCAGCGTGTCCGGCGTCCCGATCACCCAGTTCGCGCCCGAGCACAACGCCGCGAAGGCGTACCGCAAGCTCGCCAGGGAGCTGATCTCGCGTGGCGCGGTCGCCTGAGGTCCTCCTCGAGGAGCGCGCCGCTCCCACCGGGTTCCACCTCGCGCTGACCAACTTCGAGGGTCCGTTCGACCTCCTGCTGAGCCTCATCGCGAAGCAGCAGGTCGACATCACCGAGATCGCGCTGAGCGCCGTGACGGACGAGTTCCTCTCGTACCTGCACGGGATCGACTCGCTCGAGGGGCTGGACCGCGCGTCGGAGTTCCTCGTCGTCGCCGCGACGCTCCTCGACCTGAAGATCGCCGGACTCCTGCCCCAAGGCGAGCTCGTGGACGCGGAGGACGCGGCGCTGCTGGAGGCGCGAGACCTGCTGTTCGCCCGGCTCCTGCAGTACCGGGCCTTCAAGCAGGTGTCGTCGTGGTTCGCCGAGCGGATCGCGATCGAGACCGCCCGCCACGTGCGCGACGTGCCTCTGGAGGAGGAGTACCGGTCCGCGAAGCCGGAGCTCGTCTGGACCCTGTCGCCCGCCGACTTCGCCGCCCTCGCGACCGTCGCCCTCGCTCCGCGCGAGCTGCCGACGGTGGGCCTGGACCACCTGCACGCCCCGCAGATCAGCATCCGGGAGCAGGCCGCCCACGTCGTGGCGATGCTGCGCGCCCGCGGGAGGGCCACCTTCGGCGAGCTGATCGCGGACGCCGACGAGAAAGGCGTGATCGTCGCGCGCTTCCTGGCCGTGCTCGAGCTCTACCGGCACGCCGCGATCTCGTTCGACCAGCCGGAGCCGCTCGGCGAGCTCACGCTGCGGTGGGTCGCCGAGCAGTGGAGCGATGCGAGCCTCGCCGCGCTCGGAGCCGACTATGACTCCTGACGCCGGCCCCGGGACCGTCGCGTTCGAGATCGACCGGGCGATCGAGGCGATCCTGATGGTCGCGGACGAGCCGCAGCCGCTCGCCTCCCTCGCGACCGCGCTGTCGAGGCCGATCGCCGTGGTCCGCCAGTCGATCGAGCGCCTGGTCGCCGACTACGACGGCGCAGGCGGAGCGATCCGCCGGGGCTTCGAGCTGCGCGAGGTCGGTGCCGGCTGGCGGATCTACGTGCGCCGCGAGTACGACCCGGTGGTCAAGGACTTCGTCCTGACGCAGAACCCGACGCGGCTCTCGCAGGCGGCGCTCGAGACGCTCGCCGTGATCGCCTACAAGCAGCCGGTCTCGCGCGGTCAGGTCGCGCAGATCCGCGCGGTCAACGTCGACTCCGTCGCGCGCACCCTCCTCGGCCGCGGCCTCATCGCGGAGGTCGGCCACGACCCCGAGACGGGCGCGGTCCTCTACGGCACCACCGAGCAGCTGCTCGTGCACCTCGGCCTCACCTCGCTCGACGAGCTGCCGAAGATCTCCCCCCTACTGAGCGACGGAAGAGACGGATTCGATGAGCGCGCCTGACAGCGGCCCCGACGGCGAACGACTGCAGAAGGTCCTCGCGGCAGCGGGGGTCGCCTCCCGACGAGTGGTCGAGGAGATGATCGTGGCGCGGCGGATCCGCGTCAACGGCGAGGTGGCGGACGAGCTCGGCCGCCGCATCGATCCGGCGACCGACCGGATCGAGGTCGACGGGGTCGCGGTGCAGCTGGACACCTCGCGCCGCTACGTCATGCTCAACAAGCCGATCGGCGTCGTCAGCTCGCTGGCGGACGAGAACGGACGCACCGACCTCAGCCACTACACGAAGAACTTCGAGGAGCGGCTGTTCAACGTCGGGCGCCTCGACGCCGAGACCTCGGGCCTGCTCGTGCTGACCAACGACGGCGAGCTCGCCCACGTCCTCGCGCACCCGTCGTTCGGAGTGACGAAGACCTACATCGCGAAGGTGCACGGGCAGGTCCTCCCGCAGACGATCGCGACCCTGACCTCCGGGATCGAGCTCGACGACGGACCGGTGGCCGCCGACAAGGCGCGTCTCCTCGGCCGGCCGGAGGGCCGCTCGAACGCCTCGCTCGTCGAGATCACCCTGCACTCCGGTCGCAACCGGGTCGTCCGCCGGATGATGGCGGCGGTCGGCCACCCGGTGATCGAGCTCGTCCGGCGCCAGTTCGGGCCGCTGCACCTGGGCACCCTGCGCTCGGGCGATCTGCGCGACCTGACCCGGGAGGAGCTGGGCGCGCTGCTCACGATCGCGCGGCAGGGCGGCGAGGCGGTGGCGGCCGCTCCCGCGGTCCCCTCGAAGAAGGCGAGCGCGGGTGCGCGGCGGCCCCGGCCTGACAGCGGCGAGCACGTCGCCCCGGCGGAGCGCGGCTCGGCCGGGCGATCCTCGGATCGCGGCGGATCGTCCGGACGGTCGTCCGACCGCGGCGGCTCGGCGGGACGGTCGTCCGATCGCGGCGGCTCCTCCGCCGGCGGCGGGCGGAGCGACGGTCCTCCGCGCCGGTCCGGCGCCGACAAGCAGCGCCGCGCCGATCGCTAGGCTGTCGGGGTGAACGAGCTCCTGCACCCCGCGCCGCCCGCGATGCGGACGACCGGGACGGTGCGGGTGGTCGGCTCCGGACTGCTCGGCGCCTCCATCGGCCTCGGCCTCGCCTCCCGCGGGATCGACGTCGTCCTCGACGACGCCTCGCCCGCGAGCCTCTCCCTCGCCATCGACTACGGGGCCGGCCGCGCCGCCTCCGCCGACGACCGGCCCTCCGTCGTCGTCGTCTGCGTCCCCCCTGACGTCACCGCGAGCGTCGTCGAGCGCGAGCTCGCGGCGCACCCCGGAGCCGTCGTCACCGACGTGGCGAGCGTCAAGACCCAGCCGCTGCGCGAGCTGCGCTCCCGAGGCGTCGACCTCGCCCGCTACATCGGCTCGCACCCGATGGCCGGCCGCGAGCGCGGCGGACCGGTCGCCGCGCGGGGAGACCTCTTCGTCGGCAGACCCTGGGTGATCTGCCGCGACGGCGAGACCGCGCCCGACGCGCTCGCAAGGGTGGAGGGCCTCGCTCTCGACCTCGGCGGCACCATCGTCGAGATGGACCCGGAGGAGCACGACCTGTCGGTCGGCCTCGTCTCGCACGCCCCGCAGGTGATCTCGTCACTGCTCGGCCAGCGCCTCCTCGACGCCCCGAACGCGGCGCTCCGCCTCGCCGGGCAGGGCGTCCGCGACGTCTCGCGCCTGGCGGCCTCGGACCCCGAGCTCTGGATGCAGATCCTGGCCGCGAACCGCGAGCACGTCGTCGCGGTGCTCGACGCCTTCCGCGACGACGTCGCCGCGGTCGCCGACGCGCTCCGCGACCTCGAGGCGCCCGGCTCGCGCCGCGTGCTCGCCGAGCACCTGGCCGCGGGCAACGCCGGAGTGGCGCGCCTGCCCGGCAAGCACGGCCAGGACCAGCGCTTCTCGACCCTGATCGTCCTCGTCGACGACTCTCCCGGAACCCTCGCGCGGCTCCTGGTGGAGATCGGCGAGGCGGGCGTCAATCTCGAGGACGTGCGCCTCGAGCACGCGCAGGGGCGCCGAGTGGGTCTCGCCGAGATCTCGGTGGTGCCCGAAGCGGTCGCGCCGCTGACCGAAGAACTGACCATACGCGGCTGGAGGATCGCCGGATGAGCACCGAGCAGAACAGGCAGGAGGGCGGCCTGAACAGGATGACGCCCGCCCGCCGGGCACAGCAGAGCATCCCGGAGGACGGGGGCGCGGCTCCCGAGCGCGAGGCGCGCTCCGAGGCCGCCGAGCAGGGCGACTTCGGCGAGGCCGTCGTGGTCGCCATCGACGGCCCGGCCGGCAGCGGCAAGTCCAGCGTGTCGAGGGCTGCCGCCCGCCGCCTCGACTTCGAGTTCCTCGACACGGGAGCGGCCTACCGCGCGCTCGCCTGGCACGGGCTCGACCGCGGCCTCGACTTCGAGGACCAGGACGCGATCGTCGACGCGCTCGACGGCTTCGACTACTCCATCGGCACCGACCCCGAGTCGTACTCGGTGTGGGTCGGTCCGACCGAGGTGACCGCCGCCATCCGCGAGCCCCGGGTGACCGCGCGCGTCTCGGCCGTGGCGAAGGTCCCCGAGGTCCGTCGGAGGATCACACTGCTGTTCCGGAGGATCATCGGCGAGACGCGTCGGGAGGGCATCATCGTCGAGGGCCGCGACATCACGACGGTCGTCGCACCGACCGCTCCGGTCCGGATCCTGCTGACGGCGAGCGAAGAGGCTAGAATGGCCAGGCGTTCGCGCGAGGTCACCACGGAATCCGCCGAGGCGACGGGTCAGGCGCTGCGGTCGAGGGACCGCGCCGACTCGCAGGTGGTCGACTTCATGAACGCCGCAGAAGGAGTCACTCTTCTCGACTCCACTCATCTCGACTTCGAGCAGACCGTCGACGCGGTCGTCGCCGAGGTCCGAACTTCGAGAGCAAGGGCCGGTCATGGCACAGGACACGCACGTCGGTGACGACGAGCTGAACTTCGGAGACGACGACCTCGTCGAGCGCCTCGGCGACCTCGACGAGCAGCTCGCCTCCTCACGCGCGCAGGCGCTCCGCAGCGGACTCGAGGACTACGACCTCGACGAGGAGGACCTCGACCTCCTCGAGTTCGCCGGGGAGGACTCGGACGAGGTCCGTTACCTCCCCGCCCTCCCGGTCGTGGCGATCGTGGGCCGCCCCAACGTCGGCAAGTCCGCGCTGGTGAACCGCATCCTCGGCCGCCGCGAGGCCGTCGTCGAGGACACCCCGGGCGTCACGCGCGACCGCGTGTCCTACAAGGCGGAGTGGATCGACCGGGCGTTCACCATCGTCGACACCGGCGGCTGGGAGCCCGACGCCCGCGGCATCGACGCCTCCGTCGCCATGCAGGCCGAGATCGCCATCGACCTCGCCGACGCCGTCATCTTCGTCGTCGACGCGAACGTGGGCGCGACCGCGACCGACGAGCACGTCGTGAAGCTGCTGCGCAAGACGAAGAAGCCGGTCTTCCTCGCCGCCAACAAGGTGGACGACGCCCGCCAGGAGCCGAACGCCGCCTCGCTGTGGTCGCTCGGCCTGGGCGAGCCCCGCCCCGTCTCGGCGGTCCACGGCCGCGGCGTCGCCGACCTGCTCGACGCGGTGCTCGAGAAGCTCCCTCTGGAGTCGGCCGTCGCCAAGCGCGAGGTCGGCGGACCGCGCCGCGTCGCGATCCTCGGCCGCCCGAACGTCGGCAAGTCCAGCCTGCTCAACAAGGCGGCGGGGGAGGAGCGGGTCGTCGTCAACGAGCTCGCCGGCACCACGCGCGACCCGGTCGACGAGCAGGTCGAGATCGCCGGCAAGGTCTGGCGCTTCGTCGACACCGCGGGCATCCGCCGCCGCGTGCACCTCCAGCAGGGCGCCGACTTCTACGCGTCGCTGCGCACCTCGACCGCGCTCGAGAAGGCCGAGGTCGCCGTCGTCGTCCTCGACGTCTCGCAGCCGATCTCGGAGCAGGACGTCCGCATCATCGACCTGGTGCTGGAGTCGGGCCGGGCGCTCGTGCTCGCCTTCAACAAGTGGGACCTCCTCGACGACGAGCGCCGCCGCTACCTCGAGCGCGAGATCGAGACCGACCTCGCCCACGTGGCGTGGGCGCCCCGCGTCAACATCTCGGCCCGCACCGGCCGCCACCTCGAGAAGCTCGTGCCGGCGCTCGAGCTCGCCCTCGAGTCGTGGGACACGCGCATCCCGACGGGCAAGTTCAACGCGTTCCTCGCCGAGCTCACCGCGGCGCACCCGCACCCCCTCCGCGGAGGCAAGCAGCCCCGCGTGCTCTTCGGCACGCAGGCCTCGTCGCGCCCGCCGACATTCGTCCTCTTCACGACCGGGTTCCTCGACCCGGGCTACCGCCGCTACATCGCGCGCCGCCTGCGCGAGATCTACGGCTTCCAGGGGTCGCCGGTGAACGTCAACATGCGCGTCCGCGAGAAGCGCGCGCGCTGAGCGCAGCCGTACCGTGTCCGGCCCGTGGGAGCTCCTCCCGCGGGCCGTCCGCGTCTCCGGGAGGAGCGGTCGTCGAGTCGAGGGGGCGGATGCTGCTGCCGAGGCGTCACGGCCGAGCGGGACAGCTCTCTCGAGAGGGAGCGAGGAGCCGCGCGGTCCGGCTTGCGGAGTTGCGGCCGCCCTCGAGCCGAGCGGTCGACTCTCTCGGCGAGCGTCTGCGCAGCGGCGCCCGACGAGGCCGGTCAGTCGCCGGTGGCGAAGGGCCACCACGGCGGCAGGAGCCGTCGGTAGGCGGCGAGGTAGCTGCCGGGATCGCGGGGCGCGGGCAGACGGAGCCACTGCTCCATCAGGCCGACGGAGCCCGCCGCGAGGAACGAGGCCGTCGCGTCCTCGAGGAAGCCGAGCGGTGCGTCCGCGGCCGGGACGTCGAGGATCCCCGTGTCGAGCGTCGCGGAGACGGCGGTGCGGAAGTGCCCTGCCAGCATCGCGCGGAGGCCCGAGTCCCCGCCGGGGGCGTCGAAGGCGCGGAGGTAGAGGTCGCGGTGGCCGTCCAGGTGGCCGAGGACGCGGGAGGTGCCCTCGCGGATGCTCGCGTCGGTCGCGGCACCGCTCCGGAGCTGCTGGAGGTAGCCCTCCCGGATCGCGTCGAGCTCGTCCTGCAGGGCGGCGCAGAGCAGCTCCGCGGCGGACGAGGCGTGGGCGTAGAAGGTGGAGCGGTTCACGCCGGCGAGATCGGTGATCTCGGAGACGGTGAGGGTGGCGACGTCGCGGCCGGTCGCGAGTTCGACGATCGCCCGGTGCAGGGCCACCTGTGATCGCTTCTGCCGCGCATCCACTGCTGACGCCTCCCGAGCTGCCGACGGCGCGTCGACCCGTGCCGACGCGTTCCGCGCAGCGAGTCTACGGGGCCCGCTCGTTTTCACTTCCGGCGTCGGCATCCGCTAAGGTAGTCGAGTTGCCCGGGCCTCGGCCCGGTCTGCCACGGGCTGTGGCGCAGCTTGGTAGCGCACTTGACTGGGGGTCAAGGGGTCGCAGGTTCAAATCCTGTCAGCCCGACGGAAAGCCCTGATGAGACCACTGGTCGTCGTCAGGGCTTCCGTCGTTTCCGGGCCTCGTCGTGATGCTGCGGGCCGCTCACCGGAGCGCTGCGGCGACCTCGGCGAAGGCCTCGCGACGTCGGGCGGAGCGCGCCTCCCGCTCGGCGGGATCCCGTGCCCAGAGCGCCTGTCGCGACGGGTGGAAGGTGCGGATCACCGTGAGGCCGCGCTCGCGCTCGATCGCCGGGTGCCGCCTGAGGAGGCGCCGCCAGCCGTGATCGGCGTCGCCGCCCTGCAGGAGGACCACCTCGACGTCGGGGGCGAGCGCGAGCAGATGCAGGACGGTCTCGACGCCGGCGTCGAGCTGCTCGGCGTTCGGCGCCTGGTTGATGTACCAGGGGTAGGCGTTCCACGGCAGCAGGTCGACGGGGGCGAGCCCCACCTCGTCCATCAGCCCGGCCATGAGCTCGGCCGTCGGGTCGTCGTTCTCGGTGCAGAGGAAGCCGCTTCCGATGCCGTCCTGAGTGGCGGGGCCGGGATCGCGGAGGACGCTGAGGACGCGCGCCTCCACTCCGCCGTGCAGGGGCGCGACGTAGGGCAGCCAGCCGCGTCCGTAGGGGTTCCGCAGCTCGTCGACCCAGCGGTTCACGGGAGCCACGTGCGGTGCGTAGCGCTGCTCCCACTGGGCGCGGCGGAAGGAGAGGTCGGCCATGGAGCGGGGCATGTCCGCACTCTAGAGGGTGACCGGGGCGGCGCGGCACCCTTCCTGGTCGTCGGCCGTGCCGGCGGCGCCCGGACTGAGAGGCCGGAGCGGCATGCACGGCGTCTCCCCGACCGCCCGCAAGGGCGGCGGCAGGCCGGCTCCCTAGCGTCGGTGGACGTGACCCACTCCGCTCCGCTCGCCCGCTGGTGGCGCGAACCCTGGTGGGCGCGGCTCACCCTCCTCGCGATCCTGTGCGGTTCGACGGCCCTCACCGGCTGGAATCTCGCCCGGGGCGGAGACGCCGTCTTCTACGAGGCGGCGGCACGGTCGATGTCGGAGTCGTGGCACGCGCTGGCGTTCGGAGCCTTCGATCCCGCCGCCACGGTGACGCTGGACAAGCTGGCGGGGTTCGCGGTGCCGCAGGCGCTGAGCATCCGGCTGTTCGGCATGTCGACGTCGTCGATCGCGCTGCCGCAGCTGATCGAGGGGCTGATCACGGTCGCGGCGTGCTCGGTCGTCGGGCTCCGGTGGGGCGGCCGGGGGCTCGGGCTGGTCGCGGCGGCAGCGGCGGCGAGCACGCCGATCCTCGTGTCGATGTTCGGGCACCCGATGGAGGACGGGCTGCTCACGGCGGCACTCGCCGTGGCGCTGGTGTGGTGGCAGCGCGCGGTGCTGACGGAGCGGTGGTGGCCGCTGCTGATGACCGGGCTGTCCATCGGGATCGGCTTCCAGGCGAAGATGATGCAGGCCTGGTTCGTCCTGCCGGCGCTCGTGGTGGCGACTCTCGTCGGGGTGCGCGGGTGGCGCCGAGCCCTCGCCTGGGCGGGCGGGCTCCTGGCCGTCGTGGTGGGCGCCTCGGTGGCGTGGATGGTCGCGATGCAGGCGGTGCCGGCAGGGGACCGGCCCTACATCGACGGGTCGACGGGGAACGACGTCTTCGCGATGGTGTTCGGGTTCAACGGGCTCGACCGGCTGATCCCGGGAGCGGTGCCCGGCGCCGTCGTCGCTTCCGCCCACATGGCGACGATGGGCGGAGCAGCGGGGTCTTCGCCGGCCAAGCTGCTGCTGGCGCAGTACGCGACGCAGGTCGGCTGGCTGTATCCCGCGGCGCTCGCCGGGCTGGTGCTCGGCGCCGTGCGCTGGTGGCCGCGGCGGGGGAGGCGGGGAGGTGCCCGCGGTGCCTTCGCCCTCCTGGTCTGCCTCGCGGTGTGGCTGGTGACAGCGGCGGGCGTGCTCTCGGTGGCGACGGTGCCGCACATGGCGTACGTCGCGGCGATCGGCGTGCAGCTGGCGCTCCTCGCCGCGCTGGGCTGGGCGGAGGGGGTGCGGCTGCTCGCGTCGCCCCGGGTCGGCGCGCGGCTGGTGCTGCCGCTCCTCCTGGTCGGGCAGACGGCGTGGAGCGCGGCGCTCGCCGTGGGCGGGCAGCTGCCGTCGGTGCTGGGCCTGCCGCTCGCGGCGCTCGCCGGAGCAGGGCTCGTCGTGGTCGCGGTGGCGGCCCGGTGGAGTAGGGGCGGTGCGGCGGCGAGCAGAGGCGCGGCCCGGCATCGTTCGATCGCGCTCGCAGCGGCCGTCGTGATCCTGGCAGGGCCGATCGCGTTCAGCCTCCAGGTGCTCGACGCGTCCCTCGACGGGTCGGGCGGGGACGCGCTCGTCGGCCTGCGCTTCCCGCAGAGGGCCGAGACCTCGGCTCCGTTCGCGGTCTCGTCGCCGGACGCGGTCGGCGGGCACGACTCGATGACCGCCGACGAGACCGCACTGGTCGCCGCTGCTCGTGCCGCCGGCGGCGGGGTGGACGGAGCGCCCCTGTTCCTCACCGACTCCTGGGCGATCTCGGCGCCGATCATCACGGCGACCGGCGCGAGCGTGCTCACCGACGGCGGCTACTCCGGCCAGGCGCGGGTCTTCACCGAGCAGGACGTCGCCGGGATGATCGCGGCAGGACGCACGCCTCTGCTGGTTCTGAAGAACTCGGCGCCACCGACCGAGTCGGTGCGGAAGGCCGTGGTGGCGGACGGATGCACACAGCTGCAGGAGTGGGGGCCGGCGGCGACGGAGTCGGGAGAGCACGCCTCCGCGGTCACCGGGTTCTCGTTGTGGCGGTGCGTGGCGATGCCGCACGGCTCGGCGGGCGGGGTGTCGGGTGCCGGCCAGTGACGCCGTAGGGCAGTTCTCGCCTGGACGAGATCGGCTCCCGCCGGAACGATCGCCCTCGTCCTTGCGCTCGACGGGTCAGGCCAGGCCGAGGAGGTCGAGCGTCCAGGCGTGAGCGAGGACGTTCTCCTGGTGGGACTCCTCGGGCGTCAGTCCGCTGAGGTGACCGCCCGAGGTCGCACGGAGGACGACGTGCGCGGGATCGTCGCGCTCAGCCACTGCCCGGTAGGCGCTTGCGAATTCCGCGATCGCCGACGCGTCGACTCGGGCATCGCGGAGACCGGCTCGAATCCACGCGCGCGGAAGCGGTCGGCTCCGCCCCACCATTGTGGCGATCGTCGCGAGTGGAGAGAGCCCGCTCGCGAGGATCCAGTCAGGGTCACCGAACTCCTCACGGTCGGACGCCGCCGCGGCTGCGGAGCGATCATCGAGCGCGCCGACGGGATCGAGGAAGGGATGCACGAGGTGGAGGCCACGGAGTTCTGCGGGGCGACGGAGGCAGACCGTCGCAGCGACCAGCGCGCCCGCGCTCGCCGCGGTGAGAAGGAGCCGGTGCGAGTCGATCCCTGGAAGCTCACGAAGCAACGCCAGGCAGGCGAGGAGGTCCTCGATCGGGCGCTCGCGGCCGAGGCCGGTCGCCTGCCGATGCCACTCCGGGCCGTTCTCTCCGCCCCCGCGGACATGGCAGTAGGCGATCGCGGCTCCGCGCGCGAGGAGGTCGTCCGTGAAGGGATCGAACGGCCCCTCGAGGCTGATGCCGTAGGCGCCGTAGACGTGGACGACGACGGGACAGCTGTCGGCGCCGTCAGGAGTCATCAGGGTGAGCGGGACGAGGGTGCCGTCCCGGCTCGGCGCAGTGAGTGACGTGACCTTCATCCGTTCTGTGACCTCGGTGGCGAGTGCCTTACCCGGTACAGGGGTGACGCAGTGGGCGCGGTGAGCAGGGGAGGAGACGAGCATGATCGGGTGGCGGGTGATCGGATCGACGGCGGGAACAAGGGTCCCGGCCGCCGGCGCGAGCCAGAGCGCGTCTGCCCCGCCGCCGGGCAGCCACACCGCTCTCCTGCCGGACGACCGACCGAGTACGAAGAGCTCACCCTGGGCCTCCTGCAGGTGCTCCGCCTGAAGGGCCTTCGGAACGGGAACCTCGAGAGGACGCGTCGAGCCGGTCATCCGGACGACTCCGTGCCGTCGATACAGGACCGCGAGGCCGCCCCTGCAGGCGGAGACATCCGCGTTCTCCGTGCCGAGGTCGAGGCGACGGCACGTCGGGGGACTGCTCTCCTCTCCGGTCAGCACCCAGTACCGGGAGTCGCGCGCCCCTCTCGATGCGAGTACGGCGATCGCCCCGGCGACGCTGCGCAGATCGAGCCTCCGAGCCTGATCGGGCTCTTCGAGCAGCACGTGGGGAGTCGTCAGGCTGCGATGCCACCAGACCGCCTGCCAGGGCCGACCCGCGTCGTTCCGCCTTATCCAGAGGAATCCGTCCGAGAACGATCGGATGCGCGGGGAGACGGGGCGCTCGTCCTGAACGATCTCGACGGCTCCGCTCCTGGTCGCGACGGCGACGCGGATGCGGTGATGCTCATCACCGTCCTGATCGCTCACAAGTGGGAAAGCGGCGGCGCCCGGCGAGAGCACCAGAGACTCCTGCGGTGCGATGACGAGGGTGTGCTGCACGGGGCGCCCGTCGGGATCCCGGAGGAGCACCTGCCGGGGGCCTGTCGGCTCCGCGGCTGCGCTCGACGGCTGCAGAGCTGCGAGATGTCGCAGCCGTCCGGCGATCGCAGAAACCCGAGGCGGCAGTGCGTCGCGACCCGTGATCACGTCAGACACCCTGCTCACGCAACCTCGGTCCAGGGGGACGGCGAAGCCGAGCCTGCGCGGGAATCAGGAGGATCAGCGAGAGCACGATCCACGAGCCGATGAGGCCGAGAACGACGCTCGGGACCGGCCAGATCACTACCCCTTCGCCCAGTGCTGCGCGACTGACGAGCCAGCAGACCGCGCCGGTGGCGGCGACGGGTGCGGCAGCTGCTGTGGAAGCGGCGAGGGACATCGCGAGGCTCTCGGAGACGACGAGCCCGATGATCTGTCGGCGCTGCAGGCCCGCTGCCTGGAGCAGGGCGATCTCGCGCTCGCGGTTCTGCGCAGAGAGAGCGACGACAGTGGCGCTGGTGGCGAGCATCGACACGGCTACGACTGCGACGATCGTCAGAACATCGGTGAGATCGGCGCGGGTCCCGGGCCGGACCGCCGTCGTCATGGCGACGACGGACTCCACCGCGCACAGGAGCACGGCGATCGCCCCCAGCCCTGCCGTGAGCGGCGCGATCGTGGCGGTGCTGACCTGCACCCGGGCTGCTGCCGCGCGGATTCCGAGAGCCGCGACGACGAGACCCGATCGGGCGGAGAGCGCGTGCAGAGCCCGGAAGACGAGCGCGATCACCTCCGGGCAGAGGAGGTAGACGGCCACGAGGACGCTGCCTCCTACGTCGACGGCCAGGTTGAACATCGGCGCCGGTCCGGTCGCTCCGAGTTCTCGAGCAGAGGCGGATGCCGTGACAAGGCCGGAGGCGATGAGGAGGAGGGCGATGCCGCAGCCGATCCGCACCGCGCGCATCGCCGTACCCGGTCGACCGCTCCCGACTTCACGCAGCGCGGCGCTCGGCGGCGTGCGGGCGGCGCGGCGCGCGGGCAGGACTCCGCCCGCCAGAGCGGTGAGCGTGCCGAGCGCCAGCGTGACCACCGGAGCCCAGGGCGCGAGCGAGAAGCTCGGAAGATCGACCTCGGACGAGACGGCACCGTTGAATGCGGGAACCGCCCAGAACGCCAGCAGTGTCGAGAGGAGCGCTCCGATGCCGGCGCCGAGGAGACTCACGATGCCGAGCACGAGGAGAGTGACGTCGAACACCTGGGCTCGGGAGGCGCCCAGCAGGAGCCAGAGCGCGTGCGTGCGTCCTGTGGCCAGAACGCTCGCTCGGCCGACGATCGTCAGGGCGACCCAGCCGACGAGCGCCACGACAGTGTAGATCGTGATCGAGAGGATCCGGAACTCACCGAGCGCGACGCCGGCCTCCGTGACAGAGGCGGTGAATGCAGGGTCGCCGGTCCAGGCGAACTGCTGAACGCACAACCCGATCAGCGTCGCCATCAGGGCGACCACAGCGATCGCGGGAGACCATCGGCGCCACTCGTCGGCGAACAGGCGTACGACGTAACGGGACACGAGTCAGGCCCCGGCCTCTTCGAGGATGCTCAGCAGCTCATGGCTGGTGCAGCGTCCGGTCGTCCGCACGGTCCGACCATCGTGCATCACCACGACCGTGTCCGCGAGGGCTGCGGCGTCGAGATCGTGCGTGACCATCACGATCATCTGGCCCTCGTCCGCCATCGTCCTCAGAGTCGACAGGACGACCCGCGAGCTCTGCGAGTCGAGGGCGCCGGTCGGCTCGTCGGCGAAGACGATGCCGGGCCGCCGTGCAAGGGCGCGGCAGAGAGCGGTCCTCTGCTGCTCACCTCCCGAGAGCGTTCGCGCCGGCGCACGGCGCCGGTCGCGCAGGCCGAACGATTCCACGAGTCCACCGATCAGGTCGTGCGGCACGGGTGATCGGTCGAGCCTGAAGGGGAGCGCGATGTTCTCCTCGACATCGAGGAAGGGCACGAGGTTGTACTGCTGGAACACGAACCCGATCTGGGCGCGGAGCATGCGAGCGCGATCGGCCGCTGACAGCCTGTTCACGTCCCGGCCGTTGACCTCGACGACGCCGGACGTCGGCCGGTCCAGTCCGCTGAGGCACATCAGGAGAGAGGACTTGCCGGAGCCGGAGCGGCCGACGACAGCGGTGAGCCCGCCCCCTTCCAGATCGATGTCGCAGCCCCGCAGGACGGTCGTCCGCTGCCGGCCTACGGTGATGACCTGCTCGACGGCTCGAGCCTGGAGGGTGGGGATCATGAGCGTTTCTCCTCGACGAAGGTGGGGACGTCTTACTCGTGAGACGCCCGCGATCCACGTCATGCTGGATCGCGGGCGCCCGGTAGCGACTATCAGCAGTTGCCCCACGTGATCGAGCTGGGCCAGCCCGGGCACGGCGAGATGACGCTGAAGGTGCTGACGCGCGCGGCGTCGTGCGCGTCGGCCTCACCTTCGAGGGTCTGGAAATCGAGGATCCGGTTCATGTGATCACCTCCTCTCCTCGTCTCGGGCCGACTCGGTCAGAGTCCGAACGGCAGGGCGGAGCGTCCGGTCTCGAGCTCGTCGAGCGCTGCGAGCACTCCGAGCGAGCCGGTCAGGTAGTCCGACGAGAGTCGGAGGTTCTGGTTGCCGCGGAAGAAGACGCCGGTGTCGTCGAGCACGGCGTGCAGGCGCAGCGACCGGACGTGCGAGCGGAGGACCTCCTCGAGTTCCGCGCTCGGGCGGTGCAGTACGCGGCGGCGGAGGTAGACGAGGAATCCGGACAGACCGTGGGCGAGTGAGGCCTGCGCGCACTGCTGGTAGGACGCGGCGGCGTCGATGGACGCGAGGGGATCGGCGAAGAGCTCCTCGCCCGTGACCCGCCGCAGCTCCAGGATCGCCAGGCCGGGCCCGGTCGAGCCGATCCCCAGGTAAGGAAGAGTCCTCCATCCCTCATCGAACTCGAGAGTGTTGTTCCGGGTGATCGCACAGCGCGCCAGATCGACGTCGACGGCTCGTATCGCGAGCGTGATGTACAAATCGTCGCCAGTGGCTTCGTGGAGTCGGGCGAACAGGATCGCGGCCGCAGACCATCCGTGCAGGAGGCCGACGGAGGCTCCTCGGACGTCCTCATCGAGCAGCGTGGTGAGATGGTGGGCCGCCTCCGACGGGTCCCCTCCGTCTGCGAGCTCGGCGAGCCCTGCACCGGCCCACCCCGACCACAGCGTCGGACCTGAAGGGGCGGCCGAGGGCCTGCGGTCGAGGACCTCGAGTGTGCGCGCGAGTCCTGCCTGGCGAGCCGCGTAGCGAATTCCCTCGCGTCCGCAGAGACCACGCGACCGAACCTGGGCCACGCGAGCGGCGAGCCAGTGATCGGCGGCCTCGAGGTCGACATCTCCGGATCGTCCTAAGACAGCGACGACTCCAGCCGCGCCGTAGGGGAATCCGGCACGGTGGTCCGCGCTGTCGCGGGCGAGGACAGGGATGTCTCCGGAGACGACCGGCGAGTCGTCCGTCCACTGAAGCACCGATGCGACACCGCGGGCGATCTGGCCGCGCAGCTGGTCGTCCGAGAGGGCGGCGAGTCGACCGACGTCTTCGTCGATCGACCTCTGACCGGAGGCGGGGAGTACGTCGAGGGTGGAGGTCCTGATCGACCGCAGCACGGCGGGCGGAACCGCGAGATCGTCTGCGGCTGCTCGGAGGAGCTGCTCGATCTTCGCGACGTTGCCCTGGTCGGCGATCGTCGCTTGGGGGAAGAGGAGATCGAGTTCGAGGATGCCGAGCGACCACTCGTCCGCTTCCGTCCCCTTCAGGCCTTCCAGGGGCTCATAGCCGGGCGCTCCCTGGCGACAACGCCACTCCGGATCCATTCGATGCGCGAACTCGAAGTCGAGGAAGCACGGGTGCGTGCCGTTCCGCATGATGACGTTCTTCGGGTGGATGTCGCCGAGCAGCCATCCTGCGCGGTGCACGGAGGCGAGAGCGGCGTCGAGGCGAGCGACGGTCGTGGTCAGCCAGGAGGTGTATGCAGGGTCACCGACGCGCCACGGTGCTGGTCGGAGCAGCGGAGTCCTCGTCATCCATTCGCGCTTCAGATCGTTCCCCTCGATGTGCTCCATGACCAGGTATCGGTGCTCCCAGGCCGTGAAGGATCCGTAGAAGACGGGTACGCAGTCCAGGGACTGCAGATCGACGAGCGCCTCCTCCTCATGAGCCAGGCGAGTCACGGCGTCGACTCCGTCGGCGTCCAACCCGGCGTGCGGGCGCGCCTCCTTGAGGACCACGATCGTCCCGATCGGCACGAATTCGTCGGTCGTCGCTTCAGCGAGATAGACACCACCACCGTTCGAGAAGTGCAGCGCTGAGAGCATCGTGAAGCCGAAGGCGACCTCTTCCTCGTTCTCCGCCCCGACAGTGACGGACTCCGGTAGTGAAGCCCACGGGGGAGGTGTGAACGTCGGCCGCCGGACGTCCTCCACCTCGTTCCCGTCCGGGTCGAGCACCGTCGAGACGAAGCCGCTCTCCGTCTCGGACGGGACGAAGGCGCCGTAACGGAAGTGCACAGGCCCGGACTTCCACCGCCGGTCGGACAGTACGTACGGGCCTCTGAACCCGCGAAGACGGACGTCGAGGTCCTCCAGCGCTCGGGCGAACTCGTCGTCCGAACCGGGATACACGGTGATGAACTTCCCAGCTCCCGCTCGATCGGCGTACTTGCCGTTCTGCATCAGAAGGTGAGAGGTGGTCGAGAGATGCTTGAAAGGCAGTCGGGAGGCGAAGCAGTAGCGTGCAGCAGCGGCGAGGACCTTCTCCGCGTCATCGAGTGTCGACGAGAGGTGGAGCTTCCATCCCTGACGAGGGAGGAGGCAACCGTCCGGCATCCAGTTCCGCCACGGCCGCGACTCCCTCACCTGCCAGTCCTCCGGAGCGAAGGACGCGACGTCGAAGGCGTCGCCATCGATGTCGTCCCCCTCCTCGGCGACCGCGTAGAACGGGTTGCCCGGGCGGCAGTACCGGAGATATTCGAGGTCGAGCGGCATCGCTTCCCTTTCCTGTCCGACTTGTCTCGCGGTGCGGGATGCGGCTCCCGGCGCTGACTTCGAGGCTAGGAAGGTCCGCAGTCGACCACCTCCCGCCGAAGTCACGGATGAGGATGACCGGAGTCACGGTGAGGGCGTGACTGCGGTCACGGGTCGGCATCCCGGAGTCGGAGCTACAGTTGTCGACATGGGCTCAACTCCGGAGATGGCGGCGGAGATCTCCGCGCCGTCAGCGGCAGGACACGAGCGGGTCGCGGTCGCGCCGTCCCCGTCGAGCACCGTGGACAGGACCGTCATCGCACTTCAGGCGATCGCCCTGTGCTGCCTCGTCCTGGCAGGGATCCTGGGCGTCGTGGACTCCGCGCAGAGAGGCACGGGTGCAGCGGTCGCGGTCACATGGCTCGCGCTGGTGCCTGTGATCGCCGGGCTCTGGGCCGTCCGGCCCCGACTGATCCGAGCGGGACACGGGGTCGCCGTGACGACGGTGTCCATCGTCGCGGCGACGCCGGTCGTCGTCTTCGGCCGGCTCGATTTCACGATCCCGGTCCTCCTCCTCGTCGTGGCGTTCGCGGTGGTCGACGTCTCGCTCCGCGCAGGGGCGCACGCGATGATCTGGATCGCCTCCGTCGGACTGGCCCTCCATGTCGGGGGCGCCGTCGGCTCGGGGAGGGCGCTGCTCTCCGGAGTGCTCGACGGTCTGCTCAACGTGGTGCCCGTGGCCGTGCTGATGTGCTTCGGGATCGCCCTGGGACTCTCTCTTCGCGGCTTCGAGAGCGAGCGATCCGCCGACCAGCGTGTGATCAGGCGGTTGCATCGCGCCTCCGAGACGGAGAAGGAGCTGCTGCTGTCGGACGAGCGCGCCCGGAGCGCACGCGAGCTCCACGACGGCCTCGGGTACAAGCTGACCCTCGTCTCGATGAGTCTCGAGCTCGCTGATCGCCTGCGCTCCGCCGATGCCGAGCAGGCGTGGGCCGAGGTCCGCACCGCCCGATCCACGTCGAGCGAGGCTCTCGCGGACATGCGGATGTGGGTACGAGCGCTCAGTCCCTTCCGGGACGCGGGCGCCCGCGGCCTGGCTGCGCTGGAGTTGATCGCGGAGTCCTTCCGCGGCACGGGCGTGACCGTGGATGTGGTCGGCGACGAGGCGTCGGACCGTGTGCTCACCAGCGACGATGAGACCGCGCTCGTCGTCTACCGAGGCGTGCAGGAAGGGCTGACGAACGCTCTGCGGCACGGCGCTGCCCGCAGAGTCCGCATCGATATCGAGACGGACGACGTCCGGCTCGAGCTCTCGCTGCTCAGCGACATCGGCGCGGGAAGGAGCAACGGGATCAGCGACGGCGAGCCTGTGCTGGGGTTCGGGCTGCGCGGCCTCGACGATCGCGCGACGGCTCGCGGAGGTCGGTTGACGGCGCGGCGCATCGGCGACCGGTTCCTCCTGCGCCTCTCGATCCCTCTCGGAGGCGCCGACGGGGAACGGGAGAGCCGCGCCTCGTGACGGAGACGACACCGAGGCGAGTGCTGCTGGTGGAGGACCAGCAGATGATCCGCCGTGGGCTGGTCATGCTCCTCTCGACGGTCGAGGGTGTCGTGGTCTCGGCCCAGGCCGAGAACGGACAGGCTGCTCTGCACATTCTGCGCACGACGGAGGTGGACGTCGTCGTCACCGACGCGCGGATGCCGGTCATGGGCGGCGTGGAGCTCGCCGCCGAGTGTGCGCAGCTCCATCCGCGTCTGCCCGTCCTCCTTCTGACGACCTTCGACGACGACGCGCTCGTGCAGGCGGCCCTCTCGGCCGGCGCTTCCGGATTCCTCCTGAAGGACACCTCGGTGGAGGGTCTCGTCGTGGCCCTCGACGCGGTGATCGCCGGCGGGATGGTGATCGATCCGCGCGTCGCCCGGCCGGCCGTCCAGCCGGGTCGCACCGGCGAGAGCCCGCTGACGCTGCTCACGCGGAGCGAGCGGGTGGTCGCCGAGCTGGTGGCCGAAGGGCGGACCAACAGGGAGATCGCGGCCGCCCTCGTGCTCGCCGAGGGCACCGTGAAGAACCACGTCTCGGCGCTGCTGCGCAAGCTCGGCCTCCGCGACCGCACCGCCCTCGCGCTCACGCTCTACAAAGGCTTCCGCCCCGACGGCGCCTGAAGGCGCTGGTCGGATTGCGGCCCAGGCGCGGCCGTCCTCGGGCGCCCGGCCCGCCGCCTATCCTTGAGGGCGATGTCCAACTCCCGCGCCGAGGCCGCCTACCTGCGCTCCCTCGGCGCCTTCCGGACGCCGACCCTCGATCTCCTCCACGGCCGCTACGCGCCGTTCGTCGTCGCCGCCCTGTCGCTCGTGTTCACGGTCGACCGGCAGGCCGTGGCGGTCGCCGACGCGCACGCCGAGGTGGGGGAGCTGCTCGAGGAGCTGCGCTCGGCCGGGTACGACGAGGGCGAGCGCGCGCTGCCGAGCGGCACGGCGCGCGAGGTGTGCCGCTACTGGGTCCGCGTCGGCTGGCTCGTGCCGCAGATCGAGGGCGAGGCCGAGGTCTACCGGCTGAGCGCCCACGCCGTGAGCGCCCTCGAGATCACCGGGCGCACCGGAGGTGGACGCACGCGCGTCTCGAACTCGCGGGTGCGCACCCTGCTGGAGGCGGTCGAGCGGCTGGCCGCGGACGTCGAGCCCGACCCGGAGGCCCGGCTCTCGCGGCTCCGCGAGGAGCGGGCGCGCCTGGACGCCGAGATCGCCGCCCTCGAGGAGGGCGCCGGTCTCGAGCCGGCCGACGACGAGCAGCTCCTGGAGGAGGCCGAGAACGTGGTGCACCTCGCCCGCGAGCTGCCGGCCGACTTCGCGCGGGTGGCGGAGTCGATCAAGGCGATGCAGCGCGACGTGGTCGCGGACCTGCGCCGCGACGTCCGCCCGACCGGCGAGGTGCTGCGGGAGTACCTCGAGCGCGGGCAGCACGTGATGCAGGCGACCAGCGAGGGCCGTGCGTTCGCCGGAGCCCTCCGCCTCCTGGGCGACCCCGAGCGGATCGACGCGCTCGCCGATCAGCTGCACACCGTGCTCGTGCAGCCGTTCTCCCGCCTGATGGACCCGGCCCAGCGCGGGGAGCTGGCCGCGATCGGCCGCCGGGTGGAGCTGGGCGTGCAGGAGGTCCTGACCGCGCAGCGTCGCGCGTCCCACGTCATCACGGGCCAAGTCCGCACCCACGACCCCGCTCGCGACCGCCAGGTGGACGAGCTGCTGCGCGACGTGATGGCGGGGCTCCAGGAGTGGACGGGCGGGATCTCGCCGGACGCGCCGGTCGCGCCGCTGCGGCACCTGCCCGTCGCCGGGATCGGCCACCTGCGCCAGACCCTGGGAGACGTGCGTCCGGCCGGCGGGCCGGCGCCCCTGGCCGGAGACGACGGCGACGCCGAGTTCGTCGGCGACGACAGCCGGGCCTGGGGCGGTCCCCGCTACGCGGAGCTGGAGGCCTACGTGGCGGAGCTCGGCGACGAGTTCGATCTGGCGGACGCGTTCAGCGCGGCTCCGGAGGACACTCGACGGCCCGTCGACCTGCTCGGGCTGCTCGAGATCGCGCACCGGACGGGCCTCGTCGACCGCGAGGGCTACTCCGTCGTGAGCACGCGCCGACCCGACGGGACCGTGCGCCGCTTCGCCTTCGGATCCGTGACCGCCCGCATCGAGGAGGAGACCGACGATGAGTGACACCCTGGCGACCGACGGGCCCGCCGCCGATCCGTTCATCGCGCCCGTGTCGATGGAGGAGGACCCCGACGAGCTCTTCCCCGGCGACCGCGGCGTCCTCGACACCGAGGTGCGCCGGGTGCTCGTGCACGTGCTGCAGCGCCGCTTCCTCCTCGCCGACCGCCACCGCGAGCAGTGGGCCGTGCTCCAGGAGCACCGGCAGCTGATCGAGTCGCGGCTGAACGACCTGTTCGTGCGGCTCGTCGTCGACCACGAGCGCGGGGTCGCCTACAAGCAGCAGGTGCGCTCCGACGAGGTGGAGATGCCGGTGCTGCTGCGCGACCTCCCCTACACCCGCGCCGAGACGCTGGTCCTGGTGCACCTGCGCACGGTCCATCAGCGGGAGTCGGCGGCCGGCGAGGCGTCGGCGCGCGTGGACGTCGAGGAGGTCGAGCAGACGGTGCTCAGCTACTTCGCCGACGCCGAGCGCGACACCGCCCGCCGGCAGCGCATGGTCCGCAAGGCGCTGGAGCGGCTCGGGCGCGACGGCATCGTCGACGAGGAGTCCGCAGGGCGGTACAGGATCAGCCCGATCGTGGAGATCGTGCTGAGCGCGCCGAAGCTGCGGGAGCTGAGCGACTGGCTGCGCGGGCGGGCGGGCGAAGACGCTTCCTCGGTGGTCGCAGAAGCGGCGGTCGCCGAGGAGCCCGGCTCGGACGATCCGGAGCAGGCGGACGACGACGCGCTCGAGGACGACGGCCTCGACGAGGACGCGGACCCGCCCACGGACGGCGTCCTGCCCGGGACCGATGTCGCGGACGACGAGCCGGCCGACGACGAGCCGCTGGACGACGAGCCGACCGACGACGACACCCCCGACCCGGAGGACGACCCCCGATGACGATGCTCGACACCCTCTTCGGCCTGATCCCCGCCGCCTCCCGCGGTCAGCAGTGGCTCGCCGAGGACCTGCAGCTGGTCAACTGGGGCGGCTACGACGGCGCGCACCGGGTCCGCTTCTCGCCGGGGGCCACACTGCTCTGCGGCGGCTCCGGCTCCGGCAAGTCCACGCTGATGGACGCCTACATCGCCCTGATGATGCCGCACACCACGCCGTTCAACGGCGCCTCGAACGGCGGAGTGACGGGCCGTCCGCGCGGCGAGGACCAGCGCAACATCCTCTCCTACGCGCGCGGCAAGCTCGACGAGTCGCGCACGGACGAGGGCACGACCATGCGCGTCCTGCGCGGCGACGGAGTCGACACCTGGACCGCCGTCGCGATGACCTGGGTCGACCACGACGGCTCGCGCTTCAGCGCGGTCCGCGCCTGGTACGTCCCGGCCGGCTCCCGGGTGCTCGAGGAGACCGTGCGGATCCGCGCGAGCGCCGAGGGCCCGGTCGACCTCGCCGCGCTCGACCGGGCGGCGGCGCACCGCTTCTCCGACGCGTCGCTGCGCGCGGCGGGCCTGGATCCGCTCGGCACCGACCGCGAGTTCTCGGCGCGTCTGCACGCGGTGCTCGGCATCGGAGCGGCGGGAGCCGGATCGAAGGCGATGAGCCTGCTCGCCCGCATCCAGGCCGGTCAGCAGATCACGACCGTCGACGACCTCTACAAGCGGCTCGTGCTCGAGGAGCCCGAGACCCTGGCCTCCGCCGACGCGGTCGTCGCCCACTTCGACGAGCTCGAGAGCACGCGGCAGCGGATGCTCACCGCGCGCCAGCAGGTCGCGGCACTCGAGCCGTTGCGGGGTTTGCGCCTGCGCATCGCCGCGTCCGCGGAGCGCGTGCGCCTCATCGACGCGCTCGGGGAGTTCGATGCCCCGGTGTCGCCGGCGGCCCTGTGGCGCGCTGAGCAGCGCCTCGGCCTGCTGCGCGACGTCGAGGTCGAGCTGCGCGAGCGCACCCGCGCCGTCGACGCCGTGCTCCGCGAGAAGCGGGCGCTCGCCGAGGCGGCGGAGTCGGAGCGGGACGGGCTCGCTGAGGTGCTGCGGGCCTCCGGCGGCGACCGCCTCGAGACGGCCCAGCGCGAGCTCCGCGAGGTGGAGCGGCGGCTGGGAGCGGCGCGCGAGAACCGCGCCCGGCTCGAGGAGGACCTGCGCGCTCTCGGCGAGCCGGAGACCACCCGCGAGCGGTTCGAGGCGGTGCTCGCCCGGGCGGCGAGCGCGGCCGACGCCAAGCGCAGCACCCGTGCGGCCTGGTCGGACGCGGTCGCCGAGCGGAAGGCCGCGGCGCGCGAGCTCGCCGAGCTCGAGGCGGAGCAGCGCTCGGCCTCGGACCGTCGGGACAGCATCCCCCGGCCTCTGCACGAGGCGCGCGAGCGGATCGCGGAGGCAGCCGGCCTCACCGCCGACGACCTGCCCTTCGTCGGCGAGCTGGTCGAGGTGCGTGCCGAGTTCGAGCCCTGGCGCGAGGCGTTCACGCTCGCCCTCGGCGGCTTCGCGACGACGCTGATGATCGACTCCGCCCACCTTGACCGCTTCCGCCGCGCCATCGACTCCCTCCGGCTCCCGGTCCGGCTCCGCTACGAGGGCGTGGAGACCGGGCTCGAGGAGGTGCGGGGCCTCGACCCGCAGACGCTGCCCGGGCGCCTCGACTACCGCGCCACCGCCTTCACCGGCTGGCTGCAGGACCGGCTCGAGGACCGCTTCGGCTACGTGTGCGTCGACAGCGCTGCGGAGCTCGGGCGCCACCGGCTCGCCCTGACCCTCACCGGTCAGCTCTCGCAGGGGCAGCGCGGTGCGCACGGCGGCCACGGCGCCGCGAACGTCCTCGGCTTCTCCAACACCGGTCGTCTCCGCGAGCTGCACGCCCTGGTCGAGGCGGCCCGGGCCCGCAGCGCGGCGGCCGTCTCGGCGGCGTCGGCGGCGGAGGAGGCCCTCGATGCGCTCGACGACCGGATGACGCGCCACGCCCGCCTCGCGCTGGTGAGCTGGGAGACGGTCGACGTCGAGTCGCTGCTCGCCGAGCAGGAGCGCTGGGAGGCGGTCGGCGCCGAGGCGGCGGAGGCGAACCCCGAGCTCGCCGGGCTGCAGGAGCAGATCGACGGGCTGCGCGGCCGCCTCGAGCGCCTCCGCCAGGAAATCGCGCGCGCCGGTGTGGAGCGCGAGCGGATCGAGGCGGAGTGGGCCGTCGTGGTCGACGACGTCGACGCGAGCCAGGCGGTTCTCGATGCGGCGGAGCGCGCCGGACGCGAGCTCGACGACGACCAGCGCGCCTTCCTGGACGCCCGGTTCACGCTGACCGAGGCCGCGGCGTCCGGCAGCGCCTCGGACGTCCTGGTCCGCTTCGACGCAGCACTCGCCACGGCGGCGCAGCGACTGGCGGAGGACCGCCGCTCCGCGGCCGAGGCGCACGAGCAGCAGCGCGAGAGCGCCGGCCGGATCATGGCCGGCTTCCTCGACCGCTGGCCGAATCCCAACCTGCTCGCGGACCCCGAGGCGTCCGCGGGCGACTTCGAGCGGCTGCTCGACGCCCTCGAGACCAGCGGCCTGCACCGGCTCGAGACCGAGTGGCGCGACAGCCTGCTCACGCTCTCCGGCAACGACCTCACGAGCTTCGACTCCACGCTCGGCCGCTCGCTGCGCGAGATCCGCGAGCGGATCGAGCCGATCAACGTGATCATGCAGGACCTGCCGTTCTACGACGACGGCCACCGCCTGCAGATCACGACGCGCGAGAACCAGTCGGAGGTGCGCCGTCGCTTCCGCCGCGAGCTCCGCGAGGTGCGCGCGCAGATCCAGGCCGTGTCCGCGGAGGAGGAGCGCGAGCAGGTCTACCGGCGGATGTCCCGGCTCATCCAGCGGCTGCGGCGCACCGCGCCCGACTTCGGCGACCTCGTCGACGTCCGCAACCACGTCCGGGTCAGCGCCGAGCGCGTGGACGCCGTCACCCGAGCGCACGTGGCGCTGTACGACCACATCGGCGAGAAGTCCGGCGGGGAGTCGCAGGAGCTGATCGCCTTCATCGTCGGAGCAGCGCTGCGCTACCAGCTCGGCGACGCGGGAGCCGACCGTCCCCGGTACGCCCCGGTCTTCATGGACGAGGCGCTGATCAAGGCCGACGCCCACTTCACCAAGCGGGCGATCGGTGCGTGGCGCGGTCTCGGCTTCCAGCTCGTGATCGGTGCCCCGAACGACAAGTACAGCGCGATCGAGCCGCACGTCGAGGTGGAGTACGACATCCTCAAGGACACGCGCGGACGCTCCTGGGCCAGGCCGAAGGTGGGCCTGGCCCCCTAGGGCTGCTCGCCGATCTTCGCGTGGCTGCGCGAGTAGGCGAAGTAGATCGCGAAGCCCACGGCTAGCCAGATCAGGAAGCGCAGCCAGGTCTCGATCGAGAGGTTGAGCATCAGGTAGGTGCAGATCAGGGCCGAGAGCAGCGGGAGCCACGGGTTCAGCGGGACCCGGAAGCCGCGCTTCAGGTCGGGCCGCTTGCGGCGCAGCACCACGACGCCGACCGAGACCAGCACGAACGCCGAGAGCGTGCCGATGTTGACCATCTCCTCGAGCACGCCGATCGGAGTGAGCCCGGCGAGCAGCGCGACGACGATGGTCACGACCACGGAGGTGAACCACGGCGTGCGCAGGCGCGGGTGGACGGTGGCCAGGCGCCGGGGGAGGAGTCCGTCGCGCGCCATCGCGAAGATGATGCGTGTCGCTCCGATCAGCAGCGTCAGCACGACGGTGGTCAGACCGGCGACGGCGCCGGCCGAGATGACCGTCGCCATCCAGGTCTGCCCGTGGTAGGCGAACGCGTTGGCGAGCGCGGCCGACGGGTCGAGCTCGCGGTAGGGGACCATGCCGGTCACGACGAGGGCGACGGCGCAGTACAGGACCGTGCAGATGATCAGCGAGGCGATGATGCCGATGGGCAGGTCGCGCTGGGGGCGGCGGGTCTCCTCCGCGGTCGTCGCGACGACGTCGAACCCGATGTAGGCGAAGAACACCAGGGAGGCGCCGGCGATGATGCCGCCGACCCCGAACGTGGCCGGCTCGATGCCCGAGAGGAACTGGAGCAGCGGCTGGGTCAGACCGGACGCGGACTGCGAGGGCTCGGCGGCGGGGACGAACGGCGTGTAATTGGCGGTGTTGACGAACTGCAGGCCCGCGATGATGACGAACAGGACGATGAACAGCTTGATCGCGACGAGCACCAGGTTGACGCGCAGCGATTCCTTGATCCCGAAGGTCATCAGCGCGCCGAGCACGAGGACGAGCAGGATCGCCGGCACGTCGACCACGCCGCCGTAGGTGAGCGCCGGCGGGAGGGTCACTCCCAGCTGCTGCAGCAGCGACCCGAGGTACGCGCTCCACCCCTGCGCGACCACGCTCGCTCCGAGGAACAGCTCGAGGATCAGGTCCCAGCCGATGATCCAGGCGAAGAGCTCGCCGAGGGAGGCGTAGGAGAAGGTGTAGGCGGAGCCCGACACCGGGACCGTGGAGGCGAACTCGGCGTAGCACATGGCCGCGAGGGCGCAGGCGAAGGCGGCGACGACGAAGCTCAGGACGATCGCCGGTCCGGCGATGTCATGGGCGGCGCGGCCGGTGAGGGTGAAGATGCCGGCGCCGATGACGACTCCGACGCCGAAGACCGTGAGATCGAGCGCGGTCAGCGACTTCTTGAGCTTGTACTCGGGCTCATCGGTGTCGGCGATCGACTGCTCGACGGACTTGGTGCGGAGGAGGCTCACGGTGGTTCTCTCTGTGGGCTGCGGGGTGGAGGCGCGAGGGCCACTGGGGAGGATAGCGGGGCGGGCGCCTCTGCCGCGCCGGGCGTCGCGCGAGTACGCTTCCCGGCCATGAGCAGGATCTTCTCCGTGGCGTTCGCCGACGTGCACCCCCTCTACGTGGCGAAGGCGGAGCGCAAGGGCCGGACGAGGGAGGAGGTCGACGAGGCGGTCCGCTGGCTCACCGGCTTCTCGGACGAGGAGCCGGCCCGGCACCTCGAGAGCAGGACGACCTTCGAGGAGTTCTTCGCGGCGGCGCGCCTGCCTCCGCAGGCCTCGGCGATCACGGGGGTGATCTGCGGCGTGCGGGTCGAGACGATCGAGGATCCGCTGATTCAGCGCATCCGGTACCTCGACAAGCTGATCGACGAGATCGCGAAGGGACGGCCGATGGCGAAGGTGCTGCGGGCTCCCGCGGCCGGCTGAGCCGCCGGCCCCGGGCGCTCCTCCACAGGCGCCGATCCGCTCCGGTTCTCCCCGGTCCGGGCCGGCGGGATCTCGCGCCGCCGGCGACGCGAGCAGGGTGTCGGACATGACATCCACACAGCGAACCCCTGCTCCTCCGTCCCGCCGCCGCGATCCCGAAGTCCTGCGGGCGAGCGCGATCCAGGACCTCCTGGCGGCCGTCCCCTCCATCATCGGCATCCGTCCGGAGGAGTCCGTCGTGGTGGTGCCGTTCCTCGGCACGCGCGCCGGAGGCGGCTTCCGGATCCCGCTCCCGGAGACGCTGCGCGGGATGGAGGCGGAGGCGCTGGCGGGCGGCTGCGCGGCCATGATGGAGACGATGCCGCGGGCCACCGGTGTGCTGGTGGTGGTCTGCACCCGTGCGGGCTACGCCGAGGAGCGGGGGATCCCGCATCTCGACCTCGGCCACGCGGTGCTCCGGCGCCTGGAGCGCACGCGCCTGGACATCATCGCCGTGGCCTGCATCGCCGCCGACGGATGGGGGCGCTACACGGACGCCGAGGAGTGCCGCAGGCCACGTCCGCTCCTCGAGATCGAGCGGAGCGAGACCGGCGTCCTCGCCCGAGCGGTGGCCGACGAGCCACTGGACATCGACGCGCTCTCCGTGCTGCCGCCGGTCGCCGAGGAGGATCGCGCGCTCGTCGCGGAGGTGCTCCGCCGGCCGCCCCTGGTCGGCGACACGGAACGGCTCGTCGAGCGCTGGCTCAGCGGACCGCGGGACGTCCGCCGCGAAGGACTGATCGTGCGGACCCTGCAGTCGCCGCCCCTCCGCGACCGGGTGACCGTGCAGATCGCGCGGAGCCCGCAGGCAGGAGTGGGAGTGCCGCCCGGCGCGGTGGGCGACGCCCGCGCCGGAACGGACGACGACCACGACCTCGAGCTGTCGGCCCTGCTGCTCGGCAGCGGGCGTGCTCCGGAGCGCGGCCGTCTGGCGCGGGCGACCGGGCTCCTCGCCCGCGCCGCCGCGCTGGCGCCGGAGGAGGCGCGCTCCTCCGTGCTCACCGTTCTCGCGTGGTGCTGGTGGGCGAGGGGAGTCTCGAGCCTCGCGGGGCTCCACCTCGACGAGGCGCTGCGGCTCGACCCCGACGACTCGATGGCCCGGCTCTACGCCTCGCTGTTCGCGGCCCGCCCCCTGCCGGACTGGGTGCTCGCGGCCGCTGCCGAGGCCCTCGACGCCGCGAGCGCCTGAGGTCGGGCGCCGGTCGGTGCGCTCGCCCCGGAGACGGATGCTCTTGCGCGGGGGAGGGGACGGCCCTAATGTGCAACCACATGGTTGTACGAATGGACGCCGACATCGACCTGCTCTTCCGGGCGCTGGCCGACAGCACCCGCCGCGACATCGTCGCCCGGGTGCTGGTCGGCGAGCAGTCCGTCTCCGCACTCGCGGCGCGCTACGAGATGTCGTTCGCGGCGGTGCAGAAGCACGTGGCCGTCCTCGAGCGGGCGGCACTCGTCCGCAAGCGGAGGAGGGGGCGGGAGCAGCTGGTGCAGGGCGAGGTCGCCGCAGTGCGGCGGGCGTCGCGCCTGCTCGACGCCTACGAGCAGCTGTGGGCGGGGAGGATCGACCGCATGTCGGACCTCCTCGACGAGGAGTGACACCCGCGAGCCGACCGGCGCGCGGGATCTGCTGGAGGGAGAGGCGCGATGAGCGTGCTGCAGTCCGTGAAGGACATCGAGGAACTGACCCTGACCGTGACCGCCGAGTTCGACGCGGGGATCGAGCGCGTCTGGCTCCTCTGGACGGATCCGCGCCGCCTCGAGCGCTGGTGGGGGCCGCCGACCTGGCCGGCGACCTTCGAGCGGCACGAGCCGGTCGAGGGCGGACGGAGCGCCTACGTCATGACGGGACCGGACGGCGAGCAGGCGCGCGGCTGGTGGCGCGTGACCCGGGTGGAGGAGCCGACGCGGTTCGAGTTCGAGGACGGCTTCGCCGACGAGCGCGGCGACCCGGTCGACGCGCTGGGGATCACCCGGGCCACGGTCACCCTCGACGAGATCGAGCCGGGGCGCACGCGGATGGTCCTCAGCAGCCGTTTCGAGTCGGTCGAGCAGCTCGAGCAGATGGTCCAGATGGGCATGGAGGAGGGACTCCGCCAGGCGATGGGGCAGATCGACGCGATCCTGCTCGAGGACTGAGTCGGCGCCCATGGAGGCTCAGCGCTCGCCGCGCCGAGCCTCCGTGTGGAGGAGCCGCCCGCGCTACTGCTCGGAGTCGGTGAGGGCGGCGGCGTAGGCGCGGACGGAGCGCTGGTACCGGGGGAGCCCCGGAGCCAGCGCCTCCAGCGCGATCCGCAGGGCCTCGTCGACGCGCCCGGCGCTGTGCAGGGCGAGTGCGAGGAACACCTCCCGCGCGGAGCCCACCGCGGGGTGCGCAGCGGCGCCGGCGAGGAGGTCGATCGCCTCATCGGTGCGGCCGAGGTTCCGGAGTGTCGAGGCGTACTGGATCGTCAACCGCGCCCGCCGCTCGTCATCCAGGCCGGCTGCGAGGGCGCGCTCGTACTCGACCGCCGCCTCCGCCTCGTGTCCCGCGCTGTCGAGGGCGCCGCCCAGCTCGAAAGCGGCGATTCCGTCGTGTCCCGGGTAGCGGGCTGCGAGGACGCGCATCCGCTCGACGACGCCGTCCGGGTCGTCCTGAGCGTCGAGGCGCTCGACCGCCGCGAGCCAGAGGGCGAGCGCGTCGGTCTCGGGGCGGTCGGGGTCGGAGGCGCGTGTCTCGGTCACGCCTCCGACGCTACCGCGCCCGCACAGTGCGGCGGAGCGGAGCTACGAGGCGGTCGAGTCGGCGCCGTCGTCGTCCGACCCGCCGTCGTCGGAGCCGGAGGTGCCCGCTCCGACCGGCGCGGCGCGTCGCCCGGCCTGGATCAGGGCGGTCGACGCAGCCGCTCCGCCGATCAGGGCGAACAGCGCCCAGCCGGCTCCCCACTTGCGCTTGCCGATCAGGGCGTCGAACGAGAGCGCGCCGGGGCCGTCCGCGACGATCGCGGCCGTCGCCGCGACGAGGACGGCGTTGTACTCCCACCCGCCGCCCGCGTTCCACAGGCCGTTGCTCCAGTGCACCTTGCGCACGGCGGTGACCATCGTGGCGACGAGTCCGGCGGCGGCGAGCGGAGTCGCGGCGCCGAGGGCGAGAGCGGCGCCTCCGGCCGTCTCGGTCACCGCTGCGGCGACGGCGTTGCGCCGGGCCGGGTGCATCTCCAGGCTCGACATCATCTGCTCGGTGCCGTCGAGGCCGGGGCCGTCGAACGAGCCCCGCAGCTTCTGCAGACCGTGTCCGACGAAGAGCCCGCCGACGGCGAGACGGAGAACGAGTGAGCCGACCTTCATGGTGACCTCCGGGGTGGGGTGGGGACGTGTAGTGCGAGGGTCCCGGCTGCGCCGCGCCCGGTCAAGGGGTCGCGCCCGGTGAGCGGGCCGCGCGGGAGGCGTGCGCGCTCGGAAAGGGCTCAGAGCAGCGTGTAGGCGGAGGCATCCATCATCACGGTGCCGTCGGTGCACACCTGGAGCTCGGCGGGGGCGCGGACAGCGCCGTCCGGGGCGTCGAGGGCCTCGGCGACGAGGTACGCGGAGGTCCCGACCGTGCAGCTGTAGGCGCCGGGGGAGTGCCAGGCGACCCGGACGTCCGCCCGGGCGCCCGGGACGAGGATCACGGGAGCATCGGGGTTCGGGCCGGACGCGTCGGCGACCGCGCTGATCCGGTTCCCGTCGGCGTCGGTCGCGTAGACGCCGGGGATGCCCGCGAGAGCGCAGTCCGAGGAGGAGGTGCTGGTGAGCACGAGGTCGAAGGCGCTGTTCCCGGCACCCGACGCGTCGGGGTCGGGGCGGTACTCCATCGTCAGGTCGGAGCCCGTGCAGCGCGCCGCCGCCGGATCCGCGGCGGGAGAACCGGTCGACGAGGGCTCGGGGGTCGCCGTGACCGTCACGGTCACGGTGGGAGTCGGCGTCGGAGCGGGAGTCGGCGAAGACGTCGGGGTCGCGGTCGCGGTCGGCGTCGGGAGCGGCGTCCGCGCGGACGGGGCTCCGCCGCTGCCCGCGCAGCCGGAGAGGACGAGGACGAGTGCTGCTGCTGCCAGCGCGGAGGCGCCGGTCCGGTGCGAGAACGTGCTCATGTCCGCAGTCTGCCACCGCCCGGACCGATCGGCCCCGCGGATCCGCGAGCATTCTCGGAGGTCCCGGTCAGGGAGGCGGAGGACGGATGCGGCGGGCGTCCGGAGGTGCCCCTCCCCGCGCCCGCCGCACCGGTGTCGGCGCTAGATGCGGACGACCATCTTCCCGGTGTTGCCGCCGCGCATCATCGAGAGGAACGCGTCCACGGCGTGGTCGATGCCGTCGACGACGGTCTCGTCGTAGGCGATCTCTCCGTCGGCGAACCAGCCGGCCATCAGCCGGTTGAACTCCGGCGCGTGGTCGAGGTAGCCGGACAGCGTGAATCCGCGCAGCGTGAGACCGCGGGTGATGATGTTCGCCATGTTGTCGGGGCCGGGCGTCTTCTCGGTGCTGTTGTAGCCGGCGATCGCTCCGCAGAGCGCCGCGCGGCCGCCGTCGCGGAAGGCGTCGAGGGCCGCCTCGAGGTGGTCGCCGCCGACGTTGTCGAAGTACACGTCGATCCCGTCGGGCGCGGCCTCGGCCAGCTGCTCGCGGACCGGGCCGGAGTGGTAGTCGAAGGCGGCGTCGTAGCCGTACTTCTCGGTCAGCAGGGCGACCTTCTCGGCCGAACCCGCGGATCCGACGACCCGCTCGGCTCCGAGGAGGCGCGCGATCTGGCCGGCGGCCGAGCCGACGGCTCCCGCGGCGCCCGAGACGAAGACGGTGTCGCCCTCCTTCATGCCCGCGATGGCGGTGAGCCCGACGTACGCGGTGAGTCCGGTCATCCCGAGGATGCCGAGGCGGAGCGAGAGCGGCACTCCGGGGATCTCGGGGACGACGCGGAACTGCGACGACTCGGCCTGCACGACGTCGCGCCAGCCGAGCTGGTGCAGGACCGCGCTGCCGACGGGGAACGCGGGGTCGTCGGAGACGGTCACCCGGCCGACGGCACCGCCGGTCATGGTCTCGCCGAGGGCGAAGGGCGGGGTGTAGCTCTTCACGTCGTTCATGCGGCCGCGCATGTAGGGGTCGACCGAGAGGAAGGCGTTCTCGACGCGGATCTCGCCCGCGGCCGGATCGCCGTACTCGACGGTCGCGGTCCGGAAGTCCTCGGCGACGGGCCAGCCGTCGGGGCGGCGGACGAGCTGGATCTGGGTGCTGGTGACGGTGCTCATAGGACCTTTCGTGGTGGTGGAGCGGAGGGGATCAGAGTGCGGTGCCGACGGCGAGAGCGATCACCGCGAGCAGACCCGGGGTCATCTGGGTCAGCGCGGCGCGGCGCTTGGTCGGAGCGGAGAGGAGCAGGACGAGTGCTGCGGCGACCATCGATCCGGCGCCGGCGAACACGAGGGCCGCGCCGACGGCGGTGGCGCCGATCGCGACGGCGACGATGCCCGCCGCGGTGACGACGGCGAGGAAGAGGTTGTAGAAGCCCTGGTTGTAGGCCATCTCCTTCGTCGCCTCCGCCTCGCCGGCGGTCGTGCCGAACGTCGATCGGGCGCGCGAGGTCGTCCAGAGGACCGACTCGAGCACGAAGATGTAGACGTGCAGCGCCGCGGCGAGAGCGGCGAGCACCAGTCCGAGAACGATCACGGCGGGCCTCCAGGCGATGGTCGTGGTGCGGAGGGCTCCGCACCGATTGTGTAACGACCAGTCCACAATATACTGGAGCGAGCGGTCCGCGCCAGTGCGGCGCCGCAGCTGTCACCCCTCAGGAGGAGCACCGTGGGTCGCACGCAGGGCTTCGACACCGAGCAGGTCGTCCGCGCCGCCCGCGCCGTCTTCTGGGAGAGCGGCTTCGAGGAGGCGTCCCTCCCGGACCTGGAGTCCGCGACCGGACTGCGCCGCTCCAGCCTCTACCACGCCTTCGGCAGCAAGCGCGGGCTCTTCGACGCTGCCGTGCAGAGCTACCTCGACGAGGTGGTGCGGCCCCGGCTCGCCCCGCTCGTCGATCCGCGAGGGGCGTCGCCGACGGCGCTCGAGGAGTACTTCGCCGGGCTGCGGGCGGCGCTCGCCGACTCCCGCACGCTCTCCGCGAGGAGCGGCTGCCTGCTGCTCAACGCCGCGGGCGCGCCGATCGCGCGCGACGACGCCGTGCGCGAGGTGATCGCCGACTACCGGGCCGAGCTGCTGGGCGCACTGCGCGCCGGAGCGCTCGCCCGCTGGCCCGACGCGCAGGCGTGGGCGTCGGCTCAGGCGGACGTCCTCGTGTCGCTCCTGGTGGCCGCGCTCGTGCTGGCCCGCGTCGATCCGGCGCAGTCGCTCGCCACCGTGGACGCCGCGCTCGCGCTCGTCCGATCCTCCGCGCCCTGACGGCCGGCGCGACGAACGCCGGAACACTGCTCTCGCGCCGGGCCCGCCCTCGCACCCGGCGCGCCGGGTCGGCCCGCACAGCACGACGCCCCCGTGCGCCTCGCGTCCCGGTGGGACGGATGCGCGCGGGGGCGTCGGACGGGCGGGGTCAGTCGGTTCCGGCGTCGAACGCCGCACCCTCCGAGGCCAGGTCGGTGGCGCGTCCGAGCGCATCGGCCGCTGCGGACCCGCCGCCCTCGGTGATCGCGTCGGCCTCGCCGATCTCGAGCTCGCCGACGAGCTCGGCGGTCGGACCGCCGACGAGGCCGGCGGCCGCGTACTGCTCGAGCCGCGAGCGGGAGTCGGCGATGTCGAGATTGCGCATCGTGAGCTGCCCGATGCGGTCCTCGGGGCCGAAGGCGGCGTCGCCGACCCGCTCCATCGAGAGCTTGTCCGGGTGGTAGCTCAGCGCGGGGCCGGTCGTGTCGAGGATCGTGTAGTCGTCGCCGCGGCGCAGACGCAGGGTGACCTCCCCGGAGACGGCCGAGCCGACCCAGCGCTGGATGGACTCGCGCAGCATCAGCGACTGCGGGTCGAGCCAGCGGCCCTCGTACATCAGGCGGCCGAGACGACGGCCCTCCGAGTGGTACTGGGCGACGGTGTCCTCGTTGTGGATCGCGTTCAGCAGGCGCTCGTAGGCGATGTGCAGCAGCGCCATGCCGGGGGCCTCGTAGATGCCGCGGCTCTTGGCCTCGATGATCCGGTTCTCGATCTGGTCCGAGACGCCGAGCCCGTGGCGTCCGCCGATCGCGTTCGCCTCGAGCACGAGCGCGACGGCGTCCGAGAACTCGACGCCGTTCAGCGCGACGGGGCGGCCGGCCTCGAAGCGCACCGAGACGACCTCGGAGGCGATCTCGACCTCGTCGCGCCACGACGCGACCCCCATGATCGGCTCGACGAGTTCGAGGCCGCTGGAGAGCTCCTCGAGGCGCTTGGCCTCGTGGGTGGCGCCCCAGATGTTGGCGTCGGTCGAGTAGGCCTTCTCGGTGGCGTCGCGGTAGGGGAAGCCGCGGGCGACCAGCCACTCCGACATCTCGGTGCGGCCGCCGAGCTCGTTGACGAACTGCACGTCGAGCCAGGGCTTGTAGATGCGCAGGCGGGGGTTGGCGAGCAGGCCGTAGCGGTAGAACCGCTCGATGTCGTTGCCCTTGTAGGTCGAGCCGTCGCCCCAGATGTCGACGCCGTCCTCGCGCATGGCGCGGACGAGGAGGGTGCCGGTCACGGCGCGGCCGAGGGGGGTGGTGTTGAAGTAGGTCTTGCCGCCGGAGCGGATGTGGAAAGCGCCGCACTGCAGGGCGACGAGCCCCTCCTCGACCAGCGCGCTCTTCGCGTCGACGAGGCGCGAGATCTCGGCGCCGTACTGGGCCGCGCGGGACGGGACGCTCTCGATGTCGGGCTCGTCGTACTGGCCGATGTCGGCCGTGTACGTGCAGGGCACCGCGCCCTTCTCGCGCATCCAGGCGACGGCGACGGATGTGTCGAGGCCTCCCGAGAATGCGATTCCGACACGCTCGCCCACGGGCAGACTGCTCAACACTTTCGACATGCCTCCGATTTTAGGAGGAACGGGGACCTCCTCCGTGCCGCGGGAGGTCCGAGCCGCCTCCCGGGGCGCCCGCGCGGGGTGCGCTCCGGCCGTGGGAGCACGTCCTCCGTCGATCCGCGTCGATCGCCGCCGCCCCCGACCGGGGCGCGCGAGCCGGCCGGAGGCTCCGTGGTCCGGAGGCGGCGCCCGCGCAGCCGGCGCGGATCGCCCGCTCCGGCTGAGTGGTTCCGCGCGGCCCGGATGGACGGCCGTGGCGAGCGCGTGCCAGGCTCCGCTCGACCCCGGCTTCCGCCGCCGCCTCCGAAAGGGCTCTCCGTGCCACGACCTCCTCATCGCCTCGCGGCGATGGCCCTCGCCTGCCTGCTCGCCGCGGGCGGTTCCGCCGCTCTGGCGCCGTCCGCCCTCGCGACGCAGGCCGTCGCCGAGACTCCGACCGCCTTCGTCCCGGGGGAGACTCCGCCCGCAGAGGCGCGCGGATCGCAGACCTACACGAACGCTCTCCTCGGCGGCGACTCGCTCGACGCGGGGGAGCGCATCTTCTCGAACGGAGACTCCGCGAGCTTCGAGATGCAGGCGGACGGCAACGCCGTGATCTACGACGCCGGGCGCCGCCCCGTCTGGAGCACCAGGACCCAGGGCACCGGAGCGACCACGGTGCGGATGCAGGAGGACGGCAACCTCGTCGTCGTGACCGGCTCCGGCACGCCCGTCTGGGCGTCCGGGACCGCGGGAGAGACCGGCGCGCTCGCCCTCATCCAGGACGACGGGCAGCTCGTGCTCGTCCGCCCGAACGGGGACACGGCCTGGTCCTCGGCCGACGAGCAGGAGCCCGAGCCGGAGCCGATCGCCGACGTCCTCGACAGCGGGCGCGAGCTCTCTCCGGGACAGCAGCTGACCGCCTCCGACGGCCGCTCGCGCGCCGCGATGCAGAGCGACGGCAATCTCGTCGTCTCCGTGGACGGATCCCCGCGCTGGAGCTCCGTCACCTCCGGAGCGGGCAACCGCCTCGCGATGCAGACCGACGGGAACGCGGTGGTCTCGGCCGCCGGGTCCGGCGTGCGCTGGCAGGCGGGAACGCCCGGGAACCCGGGCGCGCGGATGCGGATGCAGAACGACGGCAACCTGGTGATCACCGCCGCCTCCGGACGGCCGCTCTGGGCGAGCTCGACCTCGCGCGCGCCTGAGATCCGCGACGTCCTCTCCTCCGGCTCGCGGCTCAGCCGGGGACAGCAGCTCACCTCGCCGGACGGCCGGTCGCGCGCCTCCCTGCAGGGCGACGGCAATCTCGCGGTCTACTCGCGGGGGGACGTCCGCTGGGGCGCCGGCACCCAGGGCGAGGGCGAGACGCTCTCGATGCAGTCCGACGGCAACGCCGTGGTCACCTCCGCCTCGGGCCGACCCCTCTGGGCCTCGGGTACGGCGGGCAACCCGGGATCCCGCCTGCAGATGCAGAACGACGGCAACCTGGTCGTCTACTCCGCCTCGGGCCGCGCGCTGTGGGCGAGCGACACTCCTCCGGCGCCGCCCGCGCCCGCCGTCCGGGACACCCTCTCCTCCGGGAACCGGCTCACGTCCGGTCAGCTGCTGCGCTCCTCCGACGGAGGGAGCGAGGCGGTCATGCAGGGCGACGGCAACCTCGTCGTCTACTCGCGCGGCTCGGCCCGCTGGGCGGCCGGCACGTCCGGAGGCGGCAACCGGCTCGAGATGCAGTCCGACGGCAACGCCGTGGTCTACGCGGGCTCCGGCGGAGCGCGCTGGCAGTCCGGCACGGCGGGCAGCCCGGGCTCCCGGATGGTCATGCAGAACGACGGCAACCTGGTGATCTACTCGCCGCAGGGCCGCGCACTCTGGGCGAGCACGCAGGCCGCGGCGCCGGCGCCGGCACCGGCGCCCGGCCCGGGACGACCTGCTTATCCCGGCGACGCTGTGAACTGCGACGACTTCCCGGACCAGGCCTCAGCTCAGCGGTACTTCGACCTGTACTACCCGTACTACGGCGATGTCGCAGGGCTCGACAGGGACGACGACGGGTTCGCCTGCGAGTCCAACTGAAGGCAGCGAAGGTCCGCCCCTGCCGGAGGGGCGGGCCTTCGGCGGTCCTCGGACGACGAGAGCCGCCGCCCTCCGCTCTCAGGCCCGAGCGGTCCCCTGCAGGCCTCCGGGCCACGCTCGCGGGTATCGAGTGGCGAAGACGACCCGCCTGCGCGAGAGGCTCTCCGGCAGACGACCATCGACAAGGCGCCTCGCGCACTGATGCTCCGCTGCCGCCCGAGCTCCCGCGCCGCCGGGCGACCCGGCATGCTGGGGCAGGACTCCGCCGACGACGCGGATCGGAAGGACGCCATGACCCCGACGACCCCCTCCAGCCGCGAGAGCCTGCTGGTCACCCCCGACGAGCTCGCCGAGCTCATGGCCTCCACCGAGCCGCCGCTCGTCCTCGACGTGCGCTGGCGCCTCGACCGGCCCGACGGCCGCCCGGAGTACCTCGCGGGTCACCTGCCCGGCGCGGTGCACGTCGACCTCGATCACGAGCTGGCCGCCCACGGCGAGCCGGAGGAGGGGCGCCACCCGCTGCCTCCGATCGAGGTGCTGCAGGAGGCGGCGCGCGGCTGGGGGCTCCGCCGGGGCCGGTCCGTCGTCGTGTACGACGACGCGCGTAGCGTCCCGGCCGCGCGGGCCTGGTGGCTGCTGCGGGCGACGGGAGTGGAGGACGTCCGCCTGCTCGACGGGTCGCTCGCCGGCTGGATCCGCTCGGGGCGGGAGCTCGAGACGGGCGACGTCCCGCGCGAGCGGGGCGACGTCGAGCTGGCCTACGGTCGGCTCCCGGTGCTGGACATCGACGAGGCGGCGGCGCTGCCCTCGGCGGGCGTCCTGCTCGACGCCCGCGCCCCTGAGCGGTACCGCGGCGAGGTCGAGCCGATCGACCCGCGGGCGGGCCGCATCCCCGGCGCTCGGAACGCTCCGGCGTCCGCGGCGCTCGACTCCGAGGGGCGGTTCCGGCCCGCCTCGGACTTGCGCGCGGGATTCGAGGCGCTCGGCGTGCGGGAGGACGCCCCCGTCGGCGTGTACTGCGGCAGCGGCGTCTCGGCCGCGGTCGACGTCGTCGCGCTCACGCTCGCGGGCTTCGCGCCGGCGCTCTACCCGGGCTCCTGGTCGCAGTGGTCGAGCACGCCGGGCCGGACGGTGGCGACCGGGTCGGAGGCCTGAACCGCCTGCTCCGGAGCGCCCGCGGAGCTCAGCTGAGGCGGGAGTGCTCGCCGAGGTGGTGCCAGGTGCGGTTGTGGTAGACGAGCGGCGCCGTGGTCTCGGAGTCCTCGGGCACGTGGGCCTCGAGGGCGTGCACGGCGACGATCGTGGACGATCCCGCCTCCATGCGGTTGATCACCGTGCCGCGGATCCAGGCGGCGGCGCCCGGGAAGAACGGCTCGCCCGTGGGCAGCCGCGACCAGAGCGACGTGTCGGCGAAGCGGTCGATGCCGCTGGTCGAGCCCAGGCGCGCCAGGTCGAGCTGCTCCGCCCCGAGCAGGTGCACGACCAGCGTCTCGGACGCCTGGATGGCCGGAGAGCTGGACGAGGCGGACGAGAGCGAGAAGACGAACAGCGGCGGCTCGGCGCTCACCGAGAAGACGGAGGTCGCGGTCAGGGCGACCGGGCCGGTGCCCGGGTCGGCGGTGATCAGCGCGACTCCGGCGGCGTGGTTGCGGAACGCGAGCTTGAAGTCCTCCGGGGAGAGTCCGGCGAAGGCGCGGTGCTCCGGCTCGCGGTCCGGGGTGGTGGCGAGGTTCTCGCGGCTCATCGGAGACTCCTGATCGATCGAGGATGCGGCACGGGGTGGTGGCCCGCCGTCGCGCCGCAGCACGGCTCCTCCAGACTGGCGCACCGGCCGGGGGAGGGCCGCCCCATTGCGGAGTATGACGCCGCCACCTCGGGGAACGCCGATCCGCCGCTCCCTGTTCCCGATCACGCCGCATCGGGTGCCCGTCCTCGGCGCCGGAGCCCGCGCACCCGTCGCTCGCCCTCAGCGCAACCCGTCGCCGCGGCCGCGGTCTGCGCGCAGACTCGAGGGCATGGCCCACCGTCAGCGCACGTCCACCGCGCATCCCGAGAGCAAGACCTGCGCCTCCTGCGGTCGCGAGATCGAGTGGCGCGCGAAGTGGGCACGGGACTGGAACGACGTCCGCTACTGCTCGGACGCCTGCCGCCGTCGCGGAGTCGGACCGGAGGAGGCGCGCCTCGAGGAGGAGATCCGCACCGTCCTGCTCGCGCGAGCGGCGTCGTCGACGGCGTGCCCGTCCGAGGTCGCGCGCCGGGTCGGCGGCGAGGAGTGGCGGCCGCTGATGGAGCCCGTCCGCCGGGCCGCGCGCCGCCTGGTCGACCGGGGCGAGATCGACATCGTGCAGGGCGGACAGGTCGTCGACCCCTCGCGGGCGAAGGGCCCGATCCGGCTGCGGCGACGCCCCGGAGGACCCCTGTCGCCGGGCGGCGCCGCGGGCTAGCCTCAGCAGATGCCCAGCAGCGACGCCGTCGTCCTCACCGTCCCCGGACCGCACGGCGACCGGGAGGTGCGGATCTCGAGCCCCGAGCGCGTGCTGTTCCCGGAGCCGGGCATCACCAAGCGCGAGGTCGCGGAGTACCTGATCGCCGTCGGCGAGCCGTTCGTCGCGGCGAACGGCGGCCGCCCCGTCTCGCTGCAGCGGTTCTCCTCCGGGATCGAGGGCGAGCAGTTCTTCTCGAAGAACCCGCCCAAGGGCGCGCCCGAGTACGTCCGGTCCGTCCCGGTGACGTACCCGAGCGGGCGGGTGCATCCGCAGCTCGTGATCGACGAGCCCGCGGCCGCCGTCTGGGCGGCGCAGATGAACACCGTCGTCTTCCACCCGTGGGCGTCCCGCGCCGATGCGCCCGACCTGCCCGACCAGCTCCGGATCGACCTCGACCCGCAGCCCGGCACCGACGTCGCCGACGCGGTCGTCGCCGCGCACGCGCTGCGGGAGGTCCTGCGGGAGGCCGGCCTCGACCCGTTCGTGAAGACGTCCGGCAACCGCGGCCTGCACGTCTTCGCGCCGATCGTCGCCGAGCACGAGTTCCTCGACGTCCGCCACGCGGTGATCGCCGCGGCGCGCGAGCTGGAGCGGCGGATGCCCGAGCAGGTCACGACGGCGTGGTGGAAGGAGGAGCGCGGCGAGCGGATCTTCGTCGACTTCAACCAGGCCAACCGCGACCGCACGATCGCCGGTGCCTACAGCCCGCGGCCGCTCGCGCACGCTCCCGTCTCCACTCCGCTGGACTGGGACGAGCTCGACGGCGTCGACCCGCGGGCCTTCACGATCCGCACGGTCCCGGCGCGCCTCGCCGAGCGCGGTGATCCGTGGGCCCGGATGCACGACGCCCCCGGTCACCTCGACGCCCTGCTCGGCTGGTGGGAGCGCGATGTCGCCGCCGGCCTCGGCGAGCTGCCGTTCCCGCCCGACTTCCCCAAGATGCCGGGCGAGCCGCCCCGCGTGCAGCCCAGCCGCGCGAAGAAGGCCTAGACGAGGACGTCGCCGAGGTCGTACGCGGTCGGCTGCTCCAGCTGCTCCATGGTGCAGGAGGCGGCGTCGCGGTCCGGGCGCCAGCGCTCGAACTGCACGGTGTGCCGGAAGCGGTCGCCCTCGCGCTGGTCGTAGCGGACCTCGAGCACGAGCTCGGGACGCAGGCGCACGAAGGAGGTGTCGCGGCCGCTCGAGAACCGGCTCCGCTCCCCCTCGCCGCGCACCGGTGCTCCCTCCGCGTCGCGCTCGACCGCGGGCGCGAGCTCCTCCAGCAGCTGCACGCGACGCTCGTCGCTGAAGGCCGAGGCCCCGCCGACCTGGCGGACCTCTCCGTCGTCGCCGTGCAGGCCGAGCAGGATCGAGCCCACGCCCGGCTTGGAGGCGTGCTCGCGGTACCCGATCGCGATCACGTCGGCCGTGCGGTGGTGCTTGACCTTGAGCACGGCGCGCTTCCCGGGGGAGTAGGGCGCGGCCAGGGGCTTCGCCACGACGCCGTCCAGTCCTGCGCCCTCGAAGCGCTCCAGCCAGTCGCGCGCCAGGGCCTCGTCGTCGGTGGCGCGGCCGAGGTGCAGCGGATGCGGGACGCCGGCCATCACCGCGGCGAGCGCCTCCCGCCGCGCCGAGTACGGCTCCTCGAGCATGCTGCGCCCGTCCACGGCGAGCAGGTCGAAGGCGACGAGCATCGCCGGGGTGGTCTCCGCCAGCATCCTCACGCGGCTCGCGGCCGGATGGATGCGCTGCGAGAGCAGGTCCCAGTCGAGCCGCTGCGCTCCCGGCTCGCCGGTCGCCAGGACGATCTCGCCGTCGACCACGCAGCCGTCGGGGAGCAGCCGGAGGAAGGCCTCGACGAGCTCGGGGAAGTACCGGGTCAGCGGCTTGGAGCCGCGGCTCCCGATCTCGCACTCCCCGCCGGAGACCGAGACGATCGCGCGGAACCCGTCCCACTTCGGCTCGTAGGAGTATCCGCCCGCGACGGCGGTCTGCTCCGGCACCGCCGGAACGGCCTTGGCGAGCATCGGGGCGAGGGGGAGCGCGAACGGGAGGTCCATGCCCTGATCATCCCGGCCGCGGTCTCCGACCGCACCCCCTTCCGGAAGGCTGTGGACCGGCACGTTCCGGGCCCGCCGCGGAGGTTCGAGGCGTAGCGTTCCCGGCATGAGCATTGACTGGAAGCGCTGGACGCCCGTCGCCGTCGTCCCCGCGGTCGTCGTCGCCGCGGCCGTCGCCCTCCCCCTCTCGGCGAGCGCCGCGGGGGACCTCCCCGAGAAGTCCGCCGCCGACCTCCTCGCCTTCGTCGCCGAGAGCGACGCCACGGCGTTCTCCGGCGAGATCCAGCAGACCTCGGACCTCGGCCTGCCCGACCTCTCGGCGCTCGGCGGCTCCGCCGGCTCGGCGTCCGCCGACCCCGCCGACTCCCTCGTCGAGCTCGCCACCGGCTCGCACCAGGCGCGCGTGTACGTCGACGCCGAGAAGGGCGCGCGCCTCCAGGTGCTCGACCGGCTGGCCGAGCGCGACGTCGTCGCCTCGACGACCGACGGAGTCTGGATCTACGACTCGAGCGCGAACACCGCCACCCACCTCGTGCCTCCCGCGGGCGGAGCGCCCGAGGCCTCGCCGGGCGATCAGGTCGTGACGCCGTCGTCCGCCGCCGAGCAGCTGCTCGCCGCGATCGACCCGACGACCACGGTCGCGGTCGGCTCGGACGTCAGCGTCGCCGGGCGCGATGCGTACGAGCTCGTGCTCACGCCCCGCGACGGCGGCACCCTCGTGGGCTCCGTGACCGTCTCGATCGACGGCGAGACGGGCCTCCCGCTCGGGGTAGCCGTGACCGCCCGCGGGGGCACCGCGCCCGCGTTCAGCGTCGCGTACACGAGCATCGACTTCTCGACACCCGACGCGTCCCTCTTCTCCTTCACGCCCCCGGCCGGCGCCGAGGTGACGGAGCAGGCCGCTCCGGTCGACGACGCGGCGGACGCCTCCGACGCGCCCGCCGCGGACACGGCCGAGCGCTCCGACGTCGTCACCACGGGCTCCGGCTGGACGAGCGTCGTCGAGCTGCCCGCCGGTGACGCCGACGCGCTCTCCTCGCTCGACGCGGTCACCACGCCGGTCGACGGGGGCCGCATCCTCTCCTCCGCCCTGCTGACCGTCCTCGTCACCGACGACGGACGCGTCCTCGCCGGCGCGGTCCCGGCCGAGGCGCTCCGCGACGCGGCCTCCGCTCGGTGACGGCGGGCGAGCTCGCAGTCGAGACGCGAGGCCTCACCAAGCGCTTCGGGCGCCAGGAGGCGGTCTCCGGTCTCGACCTCGCCGTTCCCCGCGGCGCCGTCTTCGGCTTCCTCGGCCCGAACGGCTCGGGCAAGACAACGACGATCCGGATGCTGCTCGCCCTCGCCGCGCCGACCGTGGGCAGCATCACCGTCCTCGGGCAGGCGATGCCCCGGCGCGCGGCCGAGGTCCTGCCCCGGGTGGGGGCGCTGGTCGAGGGGCCGGGCTTCTACCCGTTCCTCTCCGGAGCGGCCAACCTCCGGCGCTTCGACGCCGCGGAGGCGGGCACCTCGTCCCGCACCCGCGACACCCGCGCGAAGGAGGCCCTCGCCCGCGTCGGCCTCTCGGCCGCGGCGCGCAAGAAGGTCGGCTCCTACTCCCTGGGGATGAAGCAGCGGCTCGGCATCGCGGTCGCCCTGCTCTCGCCGCGCGACCTGATCGTGCTGGACGAGCCCACGAACGGCCTCGACCCGCAGGGCACCCGCGAGGTCCGCGCTCTGGTGCGCGGACTGAACCAGGACGGCACGACCGTCCTCGTCTCCAGCCACCTCCTCGCCGAGATCGAGCAGCTCTGCACCCACGCCGCCGTCATGCGCACCGGGCGCCTCGTCGCCCAGGGCGGGCTCGACGAGCTGCGCGGGGACGCCGCCTCGGTCGAGCTGCTGACGCCCGACCGCGAGCGCGCGATCGTGGCTCTGCACACCCGGGGTCTGGAGCCGCGCACCGCGCCGGGCCCGCACCCCGCCGATCCGCCGCTGGTCGTCGCCGCTCTGCCGCCCTTGCTCGCGGCCGAGACGCTGGTGGCCGACCTCGTGCGGGCCGACGTCCGCGTCCGCGGGTTCGCCGTCCGCCGCCCCTCGCTCGAGGAGCGCTTCGTCGAGCTGACCGGGGAGGGCTTCGATGTCGAGCGCTGACGCGACCGTCCGCCGCGCGGGGATCGGGTCCCTGCTCGCCTCCGAGCTCGCCCTGCTCTTCCGCCGGCGCCGCACCTGGGCGCTGCTCGCGGCCCTGGCCGCCATCCCGATCCTGCTCGCCGTCGCGGTGCGGCTCTCGGGCGGCGACGGAGGCGGGCCCTCCTTCGTGGGCGCGATCGCCGGCAACGGCCTCTTCACCGGCTTCGCGGCCATCACGGTCGCCGTCCCGCTGTTCCTCCCGCTCACGGTCGGGGTCGTCGCCGGCGACGCGATCGCGGGCGAGGCCTCGCTCGGGACGCTGCGCTACCTGCTGGTCAGCCCCGTCGGCCGGGTGCGGCTGCTCGCGGTGAAGTTCGCCGCCTCCCTCGCCTTCTGCCTCGCCGCAGCGCTCACCGTCATGGTGGTCGGGATCCTGATCGGCCTGGCGCTCTTCCCGGCGGGACCGGTGACGCTGCTCTCCGGCAGCACCGTCCCGCTCGGCGACGCGATCGGCCGGGCCCTGGCGATCGCCGTGTACGCGGCGCTCTCGCTCGTCGGGCTCTCGGCGATCGGCCTCTTCATCTCGACGCTGACCGATGTGCCGGTCGGCGCCATGGCGGCCACCGTCGTCGTCTCCATCGCGGCGCAGATCGTCGGCTCGCTCTCGCAGCTGGACGCCCTCCACCCGTTCCTGCTGACGGACCGGTGGTTCGACTTCGCCGATCTCCTGCGCGACCCGATCGCGTGGAGCTCCTTCGGCGAGAACGCGCTGCTCCAGCTCGCCTACGTCGCCGTGTTCGGGTCGCTCGCGATCGGCCGCTTCACCACTCGCGACGTCCTCTCCTGATCCTGGGACGACGGAGGCCGCCCTCCCGCACTGCGGTGGGGGCGGCCTCCGATGTCGACGGGGTCAGTCCTGGGGAGCGATCCCGAAGCTGACGGAGCCGCCCTCGTCCACCTGCGCGTCGAGGACCTTGTCGCCGAGAGCGACGGAGGCGGCGACGTCGAGGAACACGCGCGCTCCGTCCTGCTCCACGACGGCGTCCGTCGTCTCGGGGGCCGCGGCGACCGCGACCGCGAAGTTGCGGGCGTCGAGATCGGTGCCGCTGATGCGCAGGCCTCCCTCGACGGGGGTCTCGGTCTGCCCGGTGATGGTCTTGACGACGGTGCTGGCGTTGTCGGTGAGCGTGAGCATCGGGTCGTTCCTTCCGTCCGTGGTCGATGAGGGGGCCACGTTGCCGGGATCCGGCGGCACCCTCAAGGCGGCGGAGCGGATGTGGAGGGGATGCACACCTGGACGGTCCGGGGAGTCGCGGCGCTCGCCGGAGCCTCGGCGGGCCGGGGGCGTCGCATCGCCTGCCACACTGGCCGGATGCACCCCGCCGACTCCTGCCCCTGCGGAAGCCGCCGCCACTACGCCGACTGCTGCCGCCCCGCCCACCTCGGCGAGGAGCCCTCGCCGACGGCGGAGCGCCTGATGCGCAGCCGCTACAGCGCGAACGTCCTCGGCAGCGCTCCCTACCTGCTCGCGAGCTGGCACCCCTCGACCCGGCCGCGCCGCATCGACCTCGATCCCGACGTCCAGTGGCGCCGGCTCCAGATCGTCGACACCTCGTTCGGCGGGGAGGGCGACGAGGAGGGCCTGGTCGAGTTCCGCGCCTCCTACCGCTCGCCCGCCGGCCCCGGCCTCGTGCACGAGCGCAGCCGCTTCCTGCGCGAGGACGGTCGCTGGCTCTACGTCGACGGCGAGATGCTCGGCGACGAGGCCTGATCCGTCCGGGCCGTCCTACTCTGGAGGCATGGCCAAGGACTTCCGCCGGGCGGACGACGCGTCGCGCTACGAGCTCCACCTCGACGGCGCCCTGGTGGGCGTCCTCGACTACCGCGAGGCGCCCGGCAGCGTCTCCCTCGTCCGCTCCTTCACGACCCCGCCCTTCCGAGGCCGCGGGCTCGCAGGGGAGCTGGTCTCCTTCGCCGTCGACGACATCGAGGCCGCCGGCGGGCGGAGCGTCGTACCGATGTGCTGGTACGTCGGGCAGTGGTTCGAGCAGCACCCCGAGAAGGCGCACCTCCTCGCTCCCTCCTGAGCCGCTCACTCACTCGCGGACCGCGGGCTCCACTCCGGCCAGGTCCGGGCCGAGGCCGATGTCGACCAGGCGCAGACGGCCCGCGTAGGAGTCGCCCGGAGGCAGCAGCAGACCGGCCTTGATCGCGCCGAAGGCGACCGTCACATCGGCGCGCAGCACGGTGGGATCGGGGACCGACCCGTCGTCGGGATGGACGCCGCTCGGCAGGTCGACCGCGACGACCACCGGGCGCTCGGCCCGCCGCTCCAGCGCGTCGAGCACCGCCTCGACGACGACGCGCGGCCGCCCCCGCAGCGCGGGCTCCGTCGCTCCGATGCCGAGGATCCCGTCGACCAGGACGTCCGCCCGCGCCACCGCCGCCGCGAGGCCGGGCGCGTCGTCGGCCGGCACCTGCCCGCAGCCCTCGTCGAGCGCCACGGCGAGGCCCCGGCGGTGCACCCGCTCGGCCGTGAGGACGAGGACGACGTCGGTTCCGGAGGAGGAGAGCTCGGCGGCCGCGTAGAGCGCGTCACCGCCGTTGTCGCCCGGACCGACCAGGACGAGCACCGAGGCCGGACGGGAGCGGTCGGAGCGCCCGGCGAGCACGAGACGCAGCTCGCGGGCGAGGCCGTCGGCGGCGCGCTGCATCAGCGGCTCCCGCCGGGCCAGGTGCGGAGCCTCGGCGGCCCGCACCTGCGCGGACGTGTATCCCTCGACCATGCGCTCCACTGTGCGCGCGGCGCTGCGGGCGTGCAACCCCGTCAGCTCTCCTGCACCGCCCGGTCCGACTCCTCGACGATCGCCCGCATCGCGGCCTCCGCAGCGTCCGCGTCGCCCGAGGCGACGGCGGCGGCCACCGCCCGGTGCAGCCGCACCGCGGTGGAGTCGGCCTCGCGCGGCATGAGCGCATTGCGGGTGCGGCCGGCGAGGACCTCGGCGACCAGATCGCCCAGATGCGCGAGCATCCGGTTGCCGGACGCGGCCAGGAGGGAGCGGTGGAAGGCGGTGTCGGCGGCGAGGTAGGCGGACTGGTCGGCTGCGCGGGAGTGGGTGGAGAGGGCGTCGCCCGCCTCCGTGAGCGTCCGCCGCTGCTCCTCGGTCGCGTTCGCCGCGGCGAGCCGGGCCGCGAGCGGCTCCACCCCGAGGCGGAGCTCGCTGAGCTGGTGCAGCTGGCGCCGCCGGTCCGGGCCGTCCAGTCCCCATGCGACGACCCGCGTGTCCAGGGCGTTCCAGCACTCCGGAGGCTGTACCCGCGTCCCCGCGCGGCGGCGGGACGTCACGAGCCCGAGCGTCTCGAGGACGCGCACCGCCTCCCGCATCACCGAGCGGGAGACCCCGCGCCGCTCCGCACGCTCGTCGGCGCTGAAGGTGGTGCCCGGCGCGAGCTCGCCGCGCACGATCTGCGAGCCGAGCTCGTCCAGCACCGAGTGGTGCAGCGAGGGCGTCGGCGCGGGCATGCGGTCATCCTGCCATCGCCGGAGTCGCGCCCCGGCCGATCTTCAGGCATGATCGGGACACACGCAGGTTATGTCGGACAAAAGCCGGCCGCTGGCCGTCGGCTCGACCAAGGACGCTCATGACACCGACCCTCCTCCCCGCCCTCCGCGCCGCCGCCGGGGACGCCCCCGCCACCACCGCCGGGCAGGGGCAGTTGATCCTCGCCGCCGTCGTCGGCATCGCCGTGATCGTCGTGCTGATCACCTGGCTGAAGCTGCACCCCTTCGTCTCCCTGCTGATCGGAGCGCTGACGACGGGCCTGATCGCGGGGCTGGCGGCGGCGGACGCGGTCGCCAGCTTCGCGCTGGGGTTCGGCAACACCATGGGCGGCGTCGGCATCCTCATCGGCCTCGGCGCGATGTACGGCAAGCTCCTCGCCGACTCGGGCGGCGCGGACCGCATCGTGGACACCCTCATCGCCCGCTCGAGCACTCGCGCGCTGCCCTGGATGATGGGCTTCGTCGGCGCGCTGATCGGGCTGCCGATGTTCTTCGAGGTCGGGCTCGTGCTGCTGATCCCGGTCGTGATCCTGGTCGCCCGCCGGAGCGGTCTGCCGCTGATGAAGGTGGCGATCCCGACGCTCGCCGGCCTCTCGGTGATGCACGGCCTCGTCCCGCCCCACCCCGGACCGCTGGTCGCGATCGACGCGCTCGGCGCGAACCTCGGCGTGACCCTCGCGTTCGGCGTCCTGGTTGCGATCCCCACCGTCGTCGTCGCCGGCCCGCTCTTCGGCCGGGTCGCCGCCCGCTGGGCGCCGGTGGAGACGCCGCCGCTCTTCGGCGAGGGCGCGGGCGAGACGCGCGAGCACCGCCCGGGCTTCGCCGCCGCCGTCGCGAGCATCCTGCTGCCGGTCGTGCTGATGCTGGGCAAGGCGATCGCCGACATCGCGGCCCCCGGATCCACGGACGCCTGGAAGGGCGCCCTCGACTTCCTCGGCACACCGACCATCGCGCTGGGGATCGCGCTTCTGGCCGGTCTGGTCCTGCTCGGACGCGGCGGCCGGATGAACCGCACCGAGCTGCAGGCCTCGCTCTCGAGCTCGCTGCCGCCGATCGCGGGCATCCTGCTCATCGTCGGCGCGGGCGGCGGTTTCAAGCAGGTCCTCGTCGACACCGGGATCGGCGGGGTGGTCGCCCAGCTCGCGGAGGGGAGCGGCGCCTCGGCGCTGCTGCTCGCCTGGCTCGTGGCCGTCGTGATCCGCGTCGCCACCGGCTCCGCGACCGTCGCCACCGTGACCGCCGCAGGGATCCTCCAGCCGCTGACCGAGACCATGGACGGGCCGATGGTCGCCCTCATGGTGCTCGCGATCGGCGCCGGCTCGGTGTTCCTGTCGCACGTCAACGACGCCGGGTTCTGGCTGGTGAAGGAGTACCTCGGGCTCAGCATCGGCCAGACGCTCAAGACCTGGACCGTGATGGAGTGCCTGGTCTCGGTGACCGGGCTCGCCGGGGTCCTCCTGATCGGTCTCTTCGTAGGAGGTATCTGATGACCGCTCTTCCCACCGTCCCCGTCCGCGCCGTCGTCGTCATGGGCGTCTCCGGCAGCGGCAAGTCGACCGTCGCGTCGCTCCTGGCGCGCCGACTCGGCTGGGAGTTCCTCGAGGGGGACGACCTGCACCCGCAGGCGAACGTCGACAAGATGCACGCCGGCATCCCGCTGACCGACGAGGACCGGGCGCCCTGGCTGGCCGAGATCGCCCGCGTGGTGGACCAGCGGATCGCCGCGGGCGGCTCGGTCGTCGTGACCTGCTCGGCCCTGCGCCGCCGCTACCGCGACGTCCTGCGCCGCGACGACCTCGTCTTCGCGCACCTCGCGGGATCGAGGGACCGTATCGCCGGGCGGCTCGCCTCGCGGGTCGGCCACTTCATGCCGACCACGCTGCTCGACTCGCAGTTCGAGGCGCTCGAGCCCCTCGGCGACGACGAGCTCCACGTCACGGTCGACGTGGGCGGCGCTCCGGAGGAGGAGATCGCCGAGATCCTCGGGGGGCTCGGCCTCGCGTCCGCGGGCGCCTAGAGCAGCAGCGACTCCACCGGCACGGCCGGGAGGTCGAAGGCCGCGGCGACGGCGGTGTTCGTCACCCGGCCGTCGTGGGTGCTCAGGCTGCGGGCGAGCGCCGGGTCGGCGGCCAGGGCGGCCCGCCACCCGCGGTCGGCCAGCGCGAGCGCGTAGGGGAGCGTCGCGTTGGTGAGCGCGCGGGTCGAGGTCTCGGGAACGGCGCCGGGCATGTTCGCGACGCAGTAGTAGACGCTCCGGTGCACGGGGAACACCGGGTCGTCGTGCGTGGTCGGACGCGAGCCCTCGAAGCAGCCGCCCTGGTCGATCGCGATGTCGACCAGCACCGAGCCCGGCTTCATCGTGGCGACCATCTCGTCGGTCACCAGCTTGGGCGCCTTGGCGCCCGGGATGAGGACGGATCCGATCACGAGGTCGGCGTCGGCCAGCTGCGCGGCGATCTCGTAGGCCGAGGAGGCGCGGGTCTGGATCGCGCCCTGGAAGCGGTTCTCGAGCTGCGCGAGGCGGGGGAGCGAGAGGTCGACGATCGTGACGTCGGCCCCCATGCCGAGGGCGTTGGCCGCGGCGTGCTCGCCGGCCGTGCCGCCGCCGATCACGACGACCTTCGCCTTCGGAGTGCCGGGGACCCCGCCGAGCAGCGTGCCCCGTCCGCCGACGGCGCTCATGAGGTGGTACGCGCCGACCGTGATCGACAGGCGCCCGGCGACCTCGCTCATCGGCGAGAGCAGCGGCAGCCGCCGGTCGTCCAGCTGGACCGTCTCGTAGGCGATGGAGGTCGTCCCAGCGGCGAGCAGCGCATCGGTGCACGGGCGGGAGGCGGCGAGGTGGAGGTAGGTGAAGAGCACCTGGTCGCGGCGCATCCGCGGGTACTCGGCCTCGATCGGCTCCTTGACCTTGAGGACCAGCTCGGATTCGCCCCAGACCTCGTCGGGCCCGTCGACGACGCGGGCGCCGGCGCGGCGGAAGTCGTCGTCCGACACGCGGGAGCCCAGGCCCGCGCCGGCCTCGACCAGGACCTCGTGTCCGCGGCGCACCAGCTCGTGGACGCCGGCCGGAGTGGCGGCGACCCGGTTCTCGTTGTTCTTGATCTCGGTGGGGATCCCGACGCGCACGGCGGCTCCTTCGCTGCGGCCCGCGGGGCGGGCGGTGGGCGCCGATCCTGCACCGGCTCTGCCCCCATCGTGCGAAGATCGTGCCCGGGGCGGAGGAATTCTGCATAATCGGTCGGAAGTCACCGCACGGGCCGAAGGTTCGTCGACGGAGTGGGGGAGCGGGCGCATGCCACCGAAGGATCTGCACGACCTCGACGACCTGGATCCGGTCGACCGGACCCTGGTGCGCCTCCTCCGCGCAGACGCGCGGACGCCCAACAGCCGGCTCGCCGAGCGCGCCGGCATCGCCCCGTCGACCTGCGTCGCACGCGTCCGGGGCCTCGTCGAGCGCGGCGTCATCACCGGCTTCACCGCCGAGCTCGACCCGGCGGCGCTCGGCCTGACCCTGCAGGCGCTGATCAGCGTCAGCATCCGCGTCGGCCAGCGCCAGGCGATCACGCGCTTCGCGGAGGAGATCCGCGCGCTGCCCGAGGTGGTGCAGGTGTTCTTCCTCGGCGGCTCGGAGGACTTCATCATCCACGTCGCGGTCCGCGACTCCAGCGACGTGCGGGACTTCGTGGTCTCGAACCTCTCGGCGAACCCGGCGGTGGCCTCGACGCGCACGAGCCTGGTGTTCGACCACCACCGCAAGGGCCCGGCGGTCCCCGAGTAGCGCGAGCCGGCGCGGCCCGAGCGGCCGCTCGACCCGCGCCCGTCCCTCGGGGCTAGTGCGCCCCGGGGTTCACGTCGCCGCCCCCGCGCTGCATGAGTCCGGGGATGCGCTTGGCGAGCCCCGGGATCGCCTCGTCCGAGATCGAGATCCGCGTGTCGCGCAGGCGCTGGCGCAGCAGGGTCTCGACGTCCTCCTCCGGTCGCAGCTCGGCGTCGCCGGCGACCTGCAGCAGCACGCCGCGCAGCTTCTCGTCGAGCTGCGCGTCGTCGCTGCCGTGCTGGATCGGGTGGTCCTGGGATGCGTTCGTCATGCCTCCATGCTGGCACCGGCGACCCCGAGCCGAGAGGACTTGCGCCGCGGCAGGATGGTCGCATGCCGTTCACCCGCGCCGAGCTCGCAGCGTTCCAGGACCGCACCGTCGAGGACCTGCTGGGCGACGACGTCCGGCTCCTCTTCGTCGGCATCAACCCGGGGCTGTGGACCGCCGCCACCGGCGCGCACTTCGCCCACCCCGGCAACCGCTTCTACCCGGCGCTCGTCGCGGCCGGGATCCTCGAGCGCGCGCCGCGCGTGTCCGAGGGGATGAGCGCCGCGGACCGCGCGGAGCTCGTCTCCCGCGGCGTCGGCATCACCAATCTCGCCTCCCGGGCGACCGCCCGTGCCGACGAGCTGACCGCGGAGGAGCTGCGCGAGGGCGCTCAGCGGCTGGTCGCCACCGTGGAGCGGGTGCGGCCCCGGGCCGTCGCGGTCGTCGGCATCACCGCCTACCGGATCGCGTTCGGACGCCGCAGGGCGGTGCAGGGCAGGCAGGAGGAGGACGTGGCGGGCGCGCCGCTCTGGGTGCTGCCGAACCCGAGCGGCCTGAACGCGCACGACACCGTCGCCTCGCTCGGGCGCGCCTACCGCGAGCCGGCGCTCGAGGCGGGGATCGTCTCTTCCGACGCGCTCCTGCCCGGGGACGTCGGACCCCGCCCGCAGGAATAGCCGTCGACCTCCGGAGGTTGCAGAAGTCCATGAGTATGCATGAAGTCAAGTTCGGCGTCGACACGTTCGGCGACGTCACCGCCGGCCCGGACGGCGCCCCGCTGCCGCACGGCCAGGTCCTCCGCGACGTGGTCGAGGAGGGAGTCCTGGCCGACCGCGTCGGCATCGACTTCTTCGGGATCGGCGAGCACCACCGCGCCGACTTCGCCGTGAGCGCACCGGACGTCGTGCTCGCCGCCATCGCGGCCCGCACCGAGCGCATCCACCTCGGCTCCGCCGTGACGGTCCTCTCCTCGGACGACCCGGTGCGCGTCTACCAGCGCTTCGCCACCCTCGACGGACTCTCCGGCGGCCGGGCCGAGGTCATCCTCGGCCGCGGCTCCTTCACCGAGTCCTTCCCGCTCTTCGGCTACGACCTCGCGCAGTACGAGGTCCTCTTCGAGGAGAAGCTCGACCTCTTCCACGCCCTGATCCAGGGCGGCCCGGTCACCTGGCAGGGCACGACCCGCCCCGCGCTCACCGAGCAGAGCGTCTACCCGACCCTCGACAACGGCACCCTCCGCACCTGGATCGGCGTCGGCGGCAGCCCCGAGTCGGTCGTCCGCGCCGCCCGGTACGGCTTCCCGCTCGTCCTGGCGATCATCGGCGGCTCGCCGGCCCGCTTCCGCCCCTACGTCGACCTCTTCGGCCGCGCGCTCGACCAGCTCGAGCAGCCCCGCCTCCCGGTCGCCGTGCACTCGCCCGGCTTCGTCGCCGACACCGACGAGGAGGCGCGCGAGCTGTACTTCCCGCACCACAAGGCGATGATGGACGCCATCGGCCGCGAGCGCGGCTGGTCCCCGATGACCCGCGAGCGCTTCGAGGAGGAGGCCGGCCCCGACGGCGCCATCCACCTCGGCTCGCCCGAGACGGTCGCCCGGAAGATCGCGCGAACGGTCGAGGCCCTGGGCATCGACCGCTTCGACCTCAAGTACAGCGCCGGGACGTTGCCGCACGCGGCGATCATGCGCAACATCGAGCTCTACGGCACGCAGGTCATCCCGCGGGTGCGCGAGCTGCTCGCGCACTGACCCCCGCCGGGCGCCCGTTCCCCCGCTGGGCGCTCGGCGCGTTCCGAGCCGACGCGGTGCGCGCTCCCACCGGGCGCCCGGCCCGCGTCGATACACTCGGAACCCCCCGCCCCGACCCTCCCGGAAGCACATGCCCGACAGCCACGCCGCCCGCACCCCCTACGAGGTGCTGGGCGTCGCCGCCACCGCGTCCGACGACGAGCTCCGCCGGGCGTACCGGCTCCGCCTCCGCGAGACCCATCCGGACACGGGAGGCGACGCCGCATCGTTCCACGCGGTGCAGCTCGCCTGGGAGCGGATCGGCAGCGCCTCCGCCCGCGGCGACTACGACCGAGGCGCTCCCGCCCCCGGGAGGTCCTCCCCGCAGTCGCCGTACACCGGCTCACCGCGCCCGCAGACCGCCTCGGCCGTGCGCGCCCGCTCCTACGGTCACCCGGGAGGCGCAGCGCGCGAGTACTACCTGCGCCTGGTGCGCGAGTGGCTCGGCCGCGGCGTCGAGACCGAGGACCCCTTCGACCCGGCGATCGTCCGCTCCGCTCCTCGCGAGGTCCGCTCCTGGCTCGCGAAGGCTCAGGCCGAGGAGGCGACGGCCGCGCTCGTCGGCGCGCTCGGCATCGCCTACACGATCTGGAACGACGTCGCGGTCGGCGACGGCGGGCTCAAGATCGACCACCTCGTGCTCGGGCCGGCCGGCCTGCTCGCGCTGACCTCCGCCGACTGGGGCGACCCGGTCCGCCTGAGGAAGGGCGAGCTCGAGGGCCCCGGGATCGCCGAGGACGAGAAGCCGATCGCCTCGCTCGCGAAGGCCGCGCGCCGTCTCGGCCGCGAGCTGGGCGTCCGGTTCTCGACGAGCGTCGTGGTCGTGCCGGACGACGCGCTGGAGCAGCCGTTCGAGCAGGTCGAGCGCGGCAGGCACCAGGGCGCCGTCGTCATCCGCCGCTCGCTGCTGCCGCAGCTGCTGCGCTCCGGCACGGACGACCCGCGGCTCGGCGGGTACGGCGAGTCGTTCGAGGTCCGCACCCGGGTGCAGAACCGCATCCGCTTCGTCTGACGCCGCGCTAGCCGCCGCTCGCGACCGGGGCAAGGGGTTAGCGCGCATCCGGCGCCCCGCCCACCATGGGACGTGCCCCCGGGCATCCACGACGAGCGGAACGAGGACGGACGATGGTGCGATTCGGATACACCCTGATGACCGAGCAGAGCGGACCCAAGCAGCTGGTGGGCTACGCGGTCGACGCCGAGAGGCTCGGCTTCGAGTTCGCGGTCTCGAGCGACCACTACTCGCCGTGGCTGACCGAGCAGGGGCACGCCTCCTACGCCTGGACGCTGCTCGGAGCGGTCGCGCAGGCCACGTCGACCATCGACCTCACGACCTACGTCACCGCGCCGACCATCCGCTACCACCCGGCCGTGGTCGCGCAGAAGGCCGCGACGCTCGCGATCCTCTCCGACGACCGCTTCACGCTCGGCCTCGGCTCGGGCGAGAACCTCAACGAGCACGTCGTCGGCGAGGGCTGGCCCTCGGTCGCCGTGCGCCAGGACATGCTCGAGGAGGCCGTCCACCTCATCCGCGAGCTGCACACCGGCGAGCTGGTGACCTGGGAGGGCGAGTACTTCCGCGTCGACTCCGCCCGCATCTGGGACCTGCCGGACACGCCGGTCGAGATCGGCCTGGCGGTCTCGGGGGAGAAGTCGATCGCCCGCTTCGCGCCGATCGGCGACCACCTCATCACGACCGAGCCCGACGCGGAGCTGATCTCGCAGTGGACCGCGGTCCGCGGTGCGGACGCCGCCCCCTCGCGCACGATCGGCCAGATCCCGATCTGCTGGGCGCCGGACAAGGAGCAGGGAGTGGCGCTGGCCCACGAGCAGTTCCGCTGGTTCGCCGGCGGCTGGGCGGTCAACTCCGATCTGCCGACCCCCGCCGGCTTCGCCGGAGCGAGCCAGTTCGTGCGCCCGGAGGACGTCGCCGAGCAGATCGCCTGCGGCCCCGACCTCGACGAGCTCGCCCAGAGCTTCGTGCCCTACATCGAGGCGGGCTTCACCGACATCGCCCTCGTCCAGGTCGGCGACGAGCTGCAGCAGCGGTTCCTCGACGAGGCGGCGGAGGGGCTCCTGGAGCGCCTGCGCGCACTCGCCCCCTGAGGCCGCCGGCGGGTCGCGCGGTCAGAATCCGCGGAGGCGCTCGATGTCGCGCCGGTCGCGCTTCGTCGGGCGGCCCGCTCCGCGGTCACGGACGATCACGCCCGGCGCGGACTCCCGGGGTGGCGGCGGGGGCGTCCGGTCCTCCATGCACTCGGCGGCCACCGGCGCACCGACCCGCTTGACCACGAGTCCGCGGACGATCAGCTCCCGGTCGAAGCCGCCGATCCGGGCGCGGACCTCATCGCCCACCCGCACGGTCTGCGCCGCCTTGGCCCGCTCGCCGTTGACGCGGATGTGGCCGGCCCGGGCCGCGGTCGTCGCGGCGGAGCGCGTCTTGTAGATGCGCACCGCCCAGAGCCACGCGTCCACCCGCACGGCACCGGTCACCGGGATCTGCATCCACCCAGTCTACGAACGGCGCCCGCTCGCCACCCACCCCGCGGTCCTACACTGGCCGCCGACAAGGAGGTTCCCATGAACCGAGACGACAGCATCTACACCGGAGCGGACGACGCGCTGCGGAGCGGCGACGACCGCATGGTCGCGGCGAACGACAGCTCCGGAGCCGGCGGAACCCGCGGCGACGTCGGCATGAGCACGACGAGCGGCGAGGGCATCGGGGTCCCCACCCGCGGCGCGCCTCCGCAGAGCGGATCCCCGTCCGAGCTGCGCCCCACCGGCTTCCCGCACGCGGGCTTGGAGTTCTCGCTCGTCCCGTCCGGGCACGAGGAGTGGCGGATCGAGCACCCGGGCGGTCGCACCGTCGGCGTCCTCGCCGTCATCTCGCACGCGGGCGAGGAGTCGGAGGCCGTGTTCGTCACGCGCCGCGTCGGCTCCGAGGACGCCGTGGCCGAGGGCACCGACTGGCGCGGCATCGTCTCGGCCGTGATCAACGACGAGGCGGCGGACGAGCGCGATCCGGTGCAGCTCGACCCCACCGTCGAGCACGTCCGCGGCGGACTGATCAGCCGCGGCCCTGCGGACGTCGACGGCCTCTCCTGAGCCCTCTCTCCTCCGGGACGCCGTCCGCGCTCGGCGCGGGGCGTCCCACGGGGGAGGATCGGAGTCTCAGCGGGCGAGCAGCGCGGCGTTGATCCGGGCCGAGAGGTCGGCGTCGACGCGGCGGTCGGTCCCGTCGACGGCGCGGACGGGAGCGGCGTTGCGCGCGCTCGAGACCAGCCACGCCGCGTCCGCCGCCTCCAGATCGCCCGAGCGCAGCGGACGCACCGCCGTCTCGAGGCCGAGGCCCAGCGCGAGCGCGAACAGGTCGGCCTGCGTGGTGCCGGGCAGCAGCCCGAGGCTCGGCGGAGGAGTCACGAGCTCCCCGCCCGTCAGCAGCACGAGGTTCGAGGTCGGCCCCTCGAGCAGGTAGCCGTCGCTCGACACGAACAGGGCGTCGTCGGCGCCGCGCCGGGCGGCCTCCCGCGCGGCCGCACGGTTCACCGCGTACGAGAGCGTCTTCGCGCCGGCGAGCAGCCAGGGGGACGTCGACTGCACGTCCGAGCGCAGCCCGCGGTCCAGGAGCACCACGCGCACGCCGTCGCGGCGGGCCGGGCCGAAGTCCGGGCTGGTCTGGACGAAGACGACGCCGGTGGGCCGCCCGCCGCCCTCGACGCCGCGGGTCAGGATCGTCTTCACCATCGCCTCGGCGACGGGCGGGTGCGCGGCCACCGCCGCTCCGATCGCCTCGAGCCAGGCGGGCCGGTCCGGCCGGGGCAGGTCGAGCATCCGGGCCGAGCGCTCGAAGCGGTCCAGGTGCGCGTCGAGCGCCTGGAGCCGTCCGTCGACCAGGTTGATCGTCTCGAACACGCCGTCGCCGCGGGTGAAGCCGAGGTCGGTGACGTCCAGATCGCCGCGCCCGCTCGGATCGATGCGGTGCGCGGGTCCTCCCGGCGAGTGCGCCTCGGCGTCGAGGGAGGGTCGGTCGAGGACGACGAGGGTCTCAGCGGGCATGGGCGGTGCGGTCCTTCCGGGAGCGGCGGCGGGGGGAGAAGCGGAGCAGCGCGATCGTCAGCAGGGCGCCGATCAGGGAGCCGCTGCCGTTCGAGACGAGGTCCTGCACGTCGGAGACGCGGGTCGGCAGCCACAGCAGCTGCGCTGTCTCGACGGCCGCCGACACGGCGAGCCCGATGACGGCGGCCCACAGGCGGCGACCCGCCGGCAACTGCGCGGCGATCAGCGCACCGAGCGGCACGAAGAGCAGCACGTTCGCGGTGAACTCCGCCACGTCGAAGTCGAACCAGCCGGTGAGCGGCGTGGAAGCGAGGAAGGCGATGATCCCGCGGATCAGCGCGTTGGGCTCCCCGGCCGGGTAGGGCGCGGGCGTCAGCGTGATCAGGGCGATCAGCGCGAGCCAGGCGAGCGTCGCGAGGCGGAGGGGTCTCGAGCGGCGCATCGTCCGATTCTGCCAGCCCGTCGGGGTCGGGTGCGGCGGGCGCGGTGTGGGAGGCTGGAGGGCATGACCAGCGAGGACCCCGGCGCGGACGCCGTGCTCCCGCGCCACCCCTTCGACGCGTCGCTCGGCGACGGCTGGGTCGAGATCGGCGACGGACGCCGCTTCTGGGGGCGCTTCGGCGCCGCCGGCCTCCTCCTGCGCGATCCGTCGGGACGCGTCCTGCTCCAGCACCGCGTCAGCTGGAGCCACTTCGGGGACACCTGGGGGCTGCCCGGCGGCGCCCGTCACCCCGAGGAGACGGCCTTCGAGGCGGCCCTCCGGGAGTCGGAGGAGGAGGCGGGCGTCCCCGCCGACCTGATCCGGCCCGTGCTCTCCAGCGTCGTCGTGATCGGACCGTGGAGCTACTCCACAGTCCTGGCCGAGTCCCGCGAGCACTTCACTCCCCGTATCAGCGACGCCGAGAGCACCGAGCTGCGCTGGGTCGCCCCCGACGAGGTCGACTCCCTGCCGCTGCACCCGGGCTTCGGAGCGGCCTGGCCGGGCCTGCGCGCGCTCGGCTCCTCGATCCCGGTGCTCGTCGTGGACGCCGCCAACGTGGTCGGCTCACGCCCCGACGGCTGGTGGCGCGACCGCGCCGGCGCCGCGGAGCGCCTCCTCGCCTCCCTGGCCCGCCTCGCGGAGGCCGGCGTCCCCGGCCGTCTCCTGGGGATCGACGCCGACACGGTCTGGCCGCGCATCGCCGTGGTGCTCGAGGGAGTGGCGCGCGCCGCCCGTCCTGAGCCGGGCGCTCTCACGGAGCGGCTCACGGTCCACTCGGCCGACGGCTCGGGCGACGACGCGATCGTCGAGCTGGTCGGCGCGCTCGAGACCGCGGTCGTCGTGACGGCCGACCGGGGACTGGCCGCCCGCGTCGAGGCGCTCGGGGCCGCCGTGGTCGGTCCGCGCTCGCTGCTCGACCTCCTCGATCCCGCCCGGGAATAGGCCGCGGGGGCACCCGGTTGCATCCCCCATGGCTACGACTGCGATGACCCTCGACTCCCACGACCAGACGATCGCCGACGGCATCGTCCTCATCGACTTCTGGGCCGACTGGTGCGGCCCGTGCAAGCAGTTCGCTCCGGTCTTCGAGGCCACGAGCGAGAAGAACGCCGACATCACGTTCGCGAAGGTCGACACGGAGGACCAGCAGCAGCTCGCCGCGAGCTACGGCATCTCCTCCATCCCCACCCTCGTGGTGTACCGCGACGGCATCCCGCTGATGGCTCAGCCCGGCGCCCTGCCCGCCCCCGCGCTCGACAACCTGATCGAGCAGGTCCGCGGCCTCGACATGGTCGAGGTGCGCCGCCAGTACGAGGAGGCGAAGGCCGCTCAGGAGGCCGGCGTCGCCCCGCAGGCCTGATCCGCCCGGCGCCTCGACCCGCTCCGCAGGCGGGAGGCGCCCGCAGACGCACGAGAACCCCCGGCAGCCGTGAGGCCGCCGGGGGTTCCGTCGTTCCGAGCCGGGATCAGCCGGTGTTCTGCAGACCCGCCGCGACTCCGTTGACCGCGAGCAGGAGCAGCCGCTGGTTCTGCTCCGTCCCGGATCCGCCCGGGTCGGTGCGGAGCGCCTTCAGTGCGCGCAGCTGCAGGAGCGAGAGCGCGTTGACGTACGGGGTGCGCAGGCGCACGGCACGGCCGAGCACGCGGTGGCCCGTGAGCAGGCTCTCCTCGCCGGTGATCGAGAGCACCCACCGGCGGGTGAGCGCCATCTCGTCGAGCACGAGTCCGGCGAGGTCGTCGCGGGAGTCGAGGGCGAGGTAGCGGCGGGCGATGCCCTCGTCGGTCTTCGCAAGCGACATCTCGACGTTGTCGACCATCGTCGTGAACAGCGGCCAGGAGGCGTAGGCCTCGCGGAGCAGGTCGAGGTCGCCGACGGCCTCGAGCGCGCTGCCCAGCCCGAACCAGCCGGTCAGGTTGACGCGGGCCTGGGTCCAGGCGAAGACCCACGGGATCGCTCGCAGGTCCTCGAGCGACTCGACGGAGAGGCCGCGGCGGGCCGGACGCGAGCCGAGGGCGAGCAGGCCCACCTCCTCCTGCGGGGTGACCCGGGCGAACCACGGCGCGAAGCCGTCGGCCTTCACGAGCTCGAAGAAGCGGCGGCGCGACTCGCGGTCCATCGTCGCCGCCACCTCGGCGAAGCGCTCCGCGGCGCCCGCGTTGCGCTCGCCGACAGCGGGGGAGGAGGCGAGCAGCGTCGCTCCCGCCACCTGCTCGATGTGCCGGGTGGCGATGTCCGGGTTGCCGTAGCGGGCGAAGATGACCTCGCCCTGCTCCGTCAGCTTGAAGCGGCCGTCCACCGATCCGGGCGGCTGCGCGAGGACGGCCCGGTTGGCCGGCCCGCCGCCGCGGCCGAGCGCTCCGCCGCGCCCGTGGAACAGCGTGAGCACGATGCCCTCGTCGGCCGCCCACTGCGCGATGCGCGCCTGCGCGTCGTAGAGCGCGAGCGTCGCCGAGACCGGTCCGACGTCCTTCGACGAGTCGGAGTAGCCGAGCATCACCTCGAGCCGGTTGCCGGTGGCCGCGAGGCGCGCCTGCACCTGGGGGAGGCGGATCATCTCGGCGAGGATGTCGGTCGAGGCGTCGAGGTCGGCGAAGGTCTCGAAGAGCGGGACCGCGTCGATGATCGGCGGCTTGCCGTCGGTCGCCGCCTCGGCCAGTTCGAAGACCGTCCGCAGGTCGTCGGCCGACTGCGTGAAGGAGACGATGTACCGCCTCGCCGCGTCGGTGCCGAAGCGCTCCTGGACCTTCGCGATCGCCCGGAACACCGACAGGACCTCGAGGCCGCGCTCGTCGAGCTCCTCGCCGGCGCGGATCGCGGCGATCGTCTCGCGGTGCACCTTCGAGTGCTGGCGCACCTCGATCTCGGCGAGGTGGAAGCCGAAGGTCTCGAGCTGCCAGACGAAGTCCTGGAGGTCGCCGTAGGCGGCGCGGACGTCCTCGGCCTCGACCAGGGACTCCTGGAGGGTGCGCAGCTCGGCCAGCAGCTCGGCGGCGGCGGAGTAGGCCAGCGGCCCCTCGGACCGGGTCGCGGCCAGGCGCTCGGCCGCGAAGAGCAGGACGCGGCGGTGCGCCTCGTTGGGCGAGCGCTCGGCGATGTCGGCGGCGAGCTCGGGAGCCCGCTCGACGCAGGAGGCCCAGAGCGCCTCGACGGCGGCCGACGGGGGAGTGGTCGACGCGTCGAGGGTCAGCGCGCGGCCCACGCGGCGGGCGACCCGCTCGAGGCCCATGAGGACGTGCTCGGAGGCGATGTCCACCGCAGCGAGGGTCGTCTCGGCGGTGACGAAGGGATTGCCGTCGCGGTCGCCGCCGATCCAGGTGCCCAGGCGGACGAAGGCCGGTGCGACCGGAGCCCGGGTGCCCGAGCCCTCGCCGAGCAGAGCGTCGTCGAGGCGGCGGTAGACGCGGGGGAGCACCGAGAACAGCGACTCGTCGAAGACGCTCATCGCGGTGCGCACCTCGTCGAGGGGAGTGGGCTTGGACTCGCGCAGCGGAGCGGTGCGCCACAGCGTGTCGACCTCGGCCAGCAGCTTGCGGCGGATCTCCACCAGCACGACGCCGCCCATGCGCGGGTCGTCGCGCTGCTCGAGCAGGTCGCTGATGCGGCGGATGGTCGAGGCCACTGCGCGGCGGCGCGCCTCGGTCGGGTGCGCCGTGAGGACCGGGCGGAACTCCAGTCGGGACAGGCGCGCGAACGCCTCGTCCTCCCCGAGCTCCCCGGTCAGCCGGCGCATCGAGGCGAGGATCGAGTCCTCGGGCGACTGCGCGCCGGCGTCGGCCTCGCGCCGGCGCAGCACGCGGACGCGGTGGAACTCCTCCGCCACGTTGACGAGGTGGAAGTAGCAGGTGAACGCCCGGGCGACCTCCTCGGCGCGCTCGAGCGTGAGCGAGGCGACGAACTCCTCCGCCTCCGCGGTCCCGGCGGCGTCGCCGCTGTCGTAGGCGCTGATCGTGAGCGCGCGCAGGCGCTCCACGTCCTCGTAGAGGGAGGGCTCGCCCGACTCGCGGAGCACCTGGCCGAGCAGCTCGCCCAGCAGGTGGACGTCGGCGCGGATCCTCTCGTCGAGCGGAGGCGCGGTCGTCCCGTCGGCGGAGGAGGGGGCGGTGGCGGAGGCGGGTGCTGCGGTCGCGGCGGACGCGTCGGAGAACGGATGCACGGGAGAGACCTTAGCGGCGGTGCGTATCGAGCACATGACGCCTGCGTCACGATCCGAACTGGAATGATCGAGGGGTGACCGTGACAACCGCACCCCCCGCTCCCGCCGTCCAGACCGAGCAGGCGGCACCCCATGTCGTCGTGCTGTTCGGCGCCGTCGGCGACCTGGCCCGGCGCAAGCTCATCCCGGGGATGGCACACCTCGCGCTCTCCTCCCTCGCACCGGACCTGCAGATCGTCGGCACCTCGCTCGAGGAGCACGACGACGCCTCGTTCCGCGCCTTCGCGAAGCTGGCCTACGACGAGTTCGGGAGCCGCTCCCTGACGCCGACGCAGTGGGACGAGTTCGCGTCCAAGCTCCGCTACGTCCCGCAGTCCGCCGGCCCGGCCGCGCTGGCCGCCGCCGTGACCGACGCCGAGGCGGTCCTCGGCCCGGACGTGAGCCGGCTGCACTACCTCAGCGTCCCGCCCAGGGCAGCTCTCTCCGTCGTGCGGATGCTCGCCGAGGCCGGGCTGGTCGAGCGCTCGCGGATCATCATGGAGAAGCCGTTCGGCGTCGACCTCGAGAGCGCGGTCGTCCTCAACGCGGAGCTCCACGAGACCTTCAGCGAGGAGCAGATCTTCCGGATCGACCACTTCCTCGGCAAGGAGCCGGCGCAGAACATCCTCGCCTTCCGCTTCGCCAACGGCCTCTTCGAGCCCATCTGGAACCGCAACTTCATCGATCACGTCCAGATCGACATCCCCGAGCGCCTCACGCTCGACCGTCGCGCCGAGTTCTACGAGTCCACCGGCGCGTACAAGGACATGGTCGTCACCCACCTCTTCCAGGTGCTGGCGTTCATGGCTATGGAGCCGCCGACCGCGCTGGAGCCCCAGGCCATCAGCGAGGAGAAGAACAAGGTCTTCCGCTCGATGCGTCCGCTGAACCCCGAGAACGTGGTGCGCGGCCAGTACATCGGCTACCGCGACGAGCCGGGCGTCGCCGCCGACTCCGAGACCGACACCTTCGTCGCGCTGAAGTGCGAGATCGACAACTGGCGCTGGGCGGGAGTGCCGTTCTACCTCCGCACCGGCAAGCGGATGGCCGAGGGCCAGCGCATCATCTCGATCGCGTTCCGCGAGCCCCCGAAGAGCATGTTCCCGCAGGGCTCCGGAGTCGGTGCCCACGGCCCGGACCACCTCACCTTCGACCTGGCGGACGCCTCGAAGGTCTCGCTCTCGTTCTACGGGAAGCGCCCCGGTCCCGGCATGCGGCTCGACAAGCTGAGCATGCAGTTCGCGCTCCAGGAGACCGACCGCGCGGGCGACGCTCTCGAGGCCTACGAGCGCCTGATCCTCGACGCGATGCGCGGAGACCACACGCTGTTCACCACCGCGGAGGGCATCGAGCGGCTCTGGGAGGTCTCCGCGCCCCTCCTGCAGGATCCGCCGCCCGTCCGTCTCTACGCGCCCGGCTCCTGGGGGCCGAACGCCATCCACCAGCTGATCGCGCCGCACGCCTGGCGCCTGCCGTTCGAGCGGGTCTGGCGCGACAAGCGCTGACCACGCCGCCGTGCGCCCCGCCTAGGCTGGGCGCATGGCGCGCACCGGTGAGGACCGGATCTGGACGGTCCCGAACGTCCTCAGCATGGTGCGCCTCGCCCTGGTGCCGGTGTTCCTCGTGCTCGTGGTCCTCGGTGAGGACGCGCTCGCGCTCCTGACCCTCGTGGTCTCGAGCCTCACCGACTACCTCGACGGCTGGATCGCGCGCCGCTTCGACCAGATGACGCGCCTCGGCCGCGTCCTCGATCCGGCCGCCGACCGCCTCTACATCTTCGCCACCGTCCTGGGCCTCGCGGCCCGCGGACTGGTGCCCTGGTGGCTGGTCGCCGTGCTGCTCGCCCGCGACCTGATGCTCGTGGTCCTGGCGGTCGTCCTGGCGAACAACGGCTACGGACCGCTTCCCGTGCACCACCTGGGGAAATTCGCGACCTTCTGCCTCTTCTACGCGCTCCCGCTGATCATGCTGGGGCAGGCGTTCCCGGCCCTCGCGCCCGCCTCGCTCCCCATCGCCTGGGCCTTCGCGCTGTGGGGCGCGTTCCTCTACTGGTGGGCCGGGATCGTCTACGCCGTCCAGACACGGGACCTCGTCCTGGGGGTCCGCACAGGTGCTCAGGGGTCCGACGAGGGTCACGATTCGGATACGCTGACCTGATAGGAGGTACGTCTTGGTCGAGCCCGTCGGTGGAGCATCATCCGCCCAGCACAATTCCGTTCCCGGTGAGCCGTCGACGGAGACGACTCTGACGTTCACCGACGACATCGGTGCCCAGCTCGCCGCTCTCGACAACCGCGCGTCCCGCGAGGAGGCCGAGGCCGTCGGGGCTCTGCCCTCGGGATCCGCGCTGCTGGTCGTGCGCCGCGGACCGAACACCGGCGCCCGCTTCCTCCTCGACACCGACTCCACGACGGTCGGCCGTCACCCCGACGCGGGCATCTTCCTCGACGACGTCACGGTCTCGCGCCGGCACGCCGAGTTCGTCCGCCGCGGCACGGCGTTCGAGGTCCACGACCTCGGCTCCCTGAACGGCACCTACTTCGACGGGGTCCGGATCGAGTCCGCGATCCTCACCGACGGCTCCGAGGTGCAGGTCGGCAAGTTCCGACTCACCTTCTACGCGTCCCGCGCCGACCTCGTCGCCGCTCCGGACGCGTGAGCCGTGGGCCGCTCCTCCGCGCGCGCCCTCCCCACCGGCTCCGCCGCTCTGCTGAGCATCGGGCAGGTGCTGGCCAGGCTGACCAGTGAGTTCCCGGACGTCACCCCGTCCAAGCTGCGCTTCCTCGAGGAGCAGGGGCTCGTCTCGCCGGCCCGCACCGACTCCGGCTACCGCAAGTTCTCGGGCTCCGACGTCGAGCGGCTCCGGATGATCCTCGCTCTGCAGCGCGACCACTACCTCCCCCTCAAGGTCATCCGCGGATACCTCGACGACATCGACGCCGGACGCGAGCCCGCCCTGCCGGCCGGTGTCGGGGGTCCGAGCGCCTCGCTCCTCGGCCCCGCCACGCGGTTGACCCGCGAGGGCCTCGCGGCCGAGTCCGGTGCCACGCCCGCTCTCGTCCAGGAGGCCATCGCCGCCGGGCTCGTGCGGGGCGGCGACGTGTTCGGGGACGAGGCCGTGACGACGCTCAAGGCGCTCGTCGACCTCGGCCGATCCGGTATCGAGCCCCGCCATCTCCGACCGCTCCGCGTCGCCGTCGAGCGCGAGATGTCGCTCATCGAGAGCGTCGTCGCCTCCAGCGCCCGCCGCGGAGAGGCGTCCGGCTCCGCCGGCGCTGCCGAGAACGCGGTGGGGCTCGCGACCCAGCTGGGCACGATCCGCGGGGCGATGGTGCGCAGCGCCCTCTCGCGGATCGCCCGCTCGTGAGGGCCGCGCCGCCGGCCGTCGGGCGGCCCGTGCGACACGCCGCGGCGCCGAGGCCGATGTCGTTTACTCGGCCTGCGCCGGTCGGTACGGTAGGGAGCGCGTTCGGAGGATCCGGCGTCCGGATCCGAGAGGCACAGGGATGAGAGAAGTCAGCCGCGACGTCAGCGGCCAGCGCGACCTCGTCCTGTTCACCGACGGACTGCCCGAGCTCGACGCCGACGCGGGCTACCGCGGGGCCGTCGCGGCGCGCGCCGCGGGGATCACCTACCGGCAGCTCGACTACTGGGCGCGGACCGAGCTCGTCGAGCCCACCGTGCGCGGCGCGTCCGGCTCCGGAACGCAGCGCCTCTACGGCTTCCGCGACATCCTCGTGCTGAAGCTGGTCAAGCGCCTGCTCGACACCGGGATCTCGCTCCAGCAGATCCGCACGGCGGTCAACCAGCTCCGCGAGTCCGGGGTCGACGACCTCGCGCAGACGACCCTGATGAGCGACGGCGCGAGCGTCTACCTCTGCACCTCGAACGACGAGGTCATCGACCTGCTCAGCCGCGGCCAGGGCGTCTTCGGCATCGCCGTCGGCAAGGTCCTCCGCGAAGTCGAGTCGAGCCTCGTCGAGCTCGACCATCAGTCGGTCGACCCGGGCGACGAGCTCGCCCAGCGCCGCGCCTCCCGCCGCGTCGGCTGACCGCCCACCCCTCGCGGGTCGGCCGCGGCCCCGGGGACTCCGGGGTCTCCTCCGCGCGCTCAGCTGATCAGGAGCGGACCTGCCTGCAGCCGTGCTGAGCGGGCAACGGGCGGCACCCGAGTCTCACCGAGCTGGTCGAATAGCGGGCCCCGCCCGCGTGATCCGTCCGCCGGACGCGAGCTCCCCGCCGATCACGCCCGCTAGCATGCGGGTCCGATGACGGGCTCCGTCCGTGTCCCGCCCTGCGGATCCGACGATGGGCTCCGCCCGCGCATCGAGAGCCCGCGCTGAACTCCGACGCCGAGCGTCCGCCGGCGCCGTCCCTGGCACTCCTCGGGCACCGAGCATCGCCCGCGTCCCGAGACCTCGAGCCGGAGGAGTCCGGCGGACCCGCCGGCCCTAGGTCGCGGCGGGGACCTGCTCGCCGATGCGACCGGTGCGGATCACGCGGTCGAGCAGCAGGTCGAAGTTGTGCGCCATCTCCTGAGCGCTCTCCCCGGGCCAGACGTGCACGGGCTTCGCCGCGCCCTGCGCCTGCTGGAGGGAGGTGCGCTCCGGGAGCTGCGGGCTGAGCACGAGCGGTCCGAACATGTCGCGCAGCTCCTTGATCCGGAACTGGTGCTCCAGCGACTGGACGCGGGCGCGGTTGACGATGATGCCCAGCGGCTGGAGGCGCGGGCTGAGTCCGCGGCGGATCTCCTCGATCGCCCGGAGCGCCCGGTCGGCGGCGGCCACCGAGAACAGGCCCGGCTCCGTGACGACGGCGACGCGGTCGCTCGCGGCCCAGGCCGTGCGGGTCAGGGCGTTGAGCGAGGGGGCGCAGTCGATCAGCACGAGGTCGTAGTCGGCCTCGACGCTCGCGAGGGCCTCCTCGAGCTTCCAGATGTCGCGGATGCTGGGGTGCGGCCCGTCGAAGTTGATCGCGGAGGGGCTGCCGATCAGCACGTCGATCGTGCCGTGGTGCTCCTTGGTCCAGCCGGAGGGGGCGATCGCCGAGCGGACGATCTTCTCCTTCGGCGACGTCAGGACGTCGGCGATGTTGAGGTGGCCGGCGACGTTGATGTCCATTCCGGTCGACACGTCGGACTGGGGATCGAGGTCGACGACCAGCGTTCGCAGGCCCTTCGAGAACGCCGCGGATGCAAGGCCGAGCGTCACCGTGGTCTTGCCGACGCCGCCCTTGAGGGAGCTCACGCTGAGTACATGCATGGCTGACTACTTTACGTTCCTCCGGGCGGCAGAACCTAACCGTTCGCTGCACGCGCCGTCCGCGCCGCCTCCGGAAGCGGGCCGCACTAGCAGTCGGAGCGCGCTCCGACCAAGCCGCCCGGCGCGATCCGGGCCCGCCGGTACACTCGTCCTGAGCGGAAGGAGGCTCGTTCGCATGGATGAGCGCAACGACGAACAGCCCGACACCGACACCGGCACCGGTCCCACGCCGCGGACCGCCATGGACGCGGCTCGGGAATCGGGTCAGTACTCCCCGCGAGCGAGCGACACCGCTCCGACCCTCCTGCCCGACGGCGTGCGGATCACCCCGCCCGGCCCGCGGCGCCGCTCCACCGCCCCCGCTCCGGTCGAGGACGAGGACGCGATCGACGTCGGCCGCCTCGGCCTGCCGCCCTCGCGCTCGCGCGCTCTCGTGCCCCCGGAGCTGAGTCCTGCTCCGACCCCCTCACCGGCTCCCGCTCACCCGTCCGGCGCGAACGGACCGGTCTCGGCGGGGATCCCCGCCCGAGCGGAGTCCGCCGAGAAGCCCGCGGCGTCCGAGTCCGCGGGGGAGCCCGCCGCCGTCCCCACGCGCCGCGACCGCCTCCGCGCCGAGTCCTCGAGCGCCGCTCCCGCCCCGTCCGCGCCGAGCGCCGCCGTCCCCGAGTCGGCGTCGATGCTCACCCCGGACAGGCTCCTGGAGGTCAACCGCAAGACCCGTCCCGCTCCCACGGGCGGCTGGCACCGCTTCCTCTACGGCCTGACCTTCCACACGGTCAACCTCGGCGACTCCGCGAAGGTGAAGGCGTGGAAAGCGATGGACGAGCGGATCGGCCGGCAGTTCGAGGGCGGCACCCGCTTCGTCCCGGTCATGACCCGCAAGGGCGGCGTCGGCAAGACCACGGTCACGACGCTCCTGGGCGTGGCCCTCGCCGACGCGCGCGAGGACCGCATCATCGCGGTCGACGCGAACCCCGACCGCGGCACCCTGGCCGAGCGCGTCCCCAAGCAGACGCGGGCGACCGTCCGCGACGTCGTGAACCGCGCGGCCGGCGTGACGGGGTTCACCGAGTTCTCGACGATGGTCTCCCGCGACGAGACCCGCCTCGACGTCCTCGCCTCCGACACCGACCCGCAGCTCTCCGAGGCCTTCGACGAGGACGACTACAACGTGGTCGCCGACCTGGTCGAGCGCTTCTACTCGATCATGCTCACCGACTGCGGCACGGGCATCGTGCACTCGGTGATGCGGCCCACGCTGCAGCGCGCCGACACGGTGGTGATCGTCTCGGGCGGCAGCGTCGACGAGGCCCGCCTGGCCTCCGAGACCCTCACCTGGCTGGACGCGAACGGCTACGGCGCCCTGGTGCGCAACGCGGTCGTCGCGCTCAACACGGCGACGCAGGGCACGAGCCTGGTGAAGCTGGAGGAGATCGAGTCGCACTTCCGCTCCCGCGTCCGCGACATCGTCCGCATCCCCTACGACCCGGTGCTCGCCGCCGGATCCGTGGTGAAGTGGGAGCAGCTGCGCGAGGGCACGAAGGACGCCGCACGCCTGCTCGCCGCGCTCGTGGTCGAGGGCATGCCGGTCCGACGTGTCTGAGCCCCGGGGCTCCGAGGCGGCGTCCGCCGCGTTCCAGGACCGCACCGACGGACCCGACGCGACCACCGACTCCTTCGACTTGATCGTCATCGGGGCCGGCTCCGGCAACTCGATCGTCGGTCCGGAGTTCGACGGCCTGCGGGTCGCGATCCTCGACGACGGGGAGTGGTTCGGCGGCACCTGCCTCAACGCCGGCTGCATCCCGACCAAGATGTTCGTCCATGTCGCCGACGTGATCACCGACGTCGACCAGGGCGGCCCGATCGGCGTCCACTCCCGCCTCCGCCGCCCCGAGTGGGCCGAGGTGCGCGACCGGGTGTTCGGCCGGATCGACGCGATCAGCGAGGGCGGTTTCGAGTACCGCGATCAGCGCTCCCCGAACGTGACCGTCCTCCGCGAGAGCTTCGGCTTCGAGTCGCTCGGAGACGGCGACCGCCCGCACGTCCTCGTCAGCGCCAGCGGTGCCCGCATCAGTGCGCCGCAGGTGGTCGTGGCCGCCGGCTCGCGGCCCAGGCCGCTCCTCGCCGCGTACGAGCCGGACCCCCGCATCCAGGACTCCTCCTCCGTCATGCGGCTCGACGAGCTCCCCGAGCGGATGCTGATCCTCGGCGGCGGCGCGGTAGCCGTCGAGTTCGCCCACGTCTTCTCCTCCTTCGGCACGGCCGTGACCGTCGCCGTCCGCGGCGACCGCCTCCTCCGCGCCCTCGACGAGGACGTCTCGCGCCGGTTCACCGGGATCGCCGCCGAGCGGTACACGGTGCTCACCGGAGTGAGCGCCGAGAGCGTCGACGCCCGCCCTGACGGGCTCCGCGTCGCCCTCAGCGACGGCACGACGGTCGAGACCGACCTGCTCCTCGTCGCCCTCGGCCGCGACCCCAACAGCGACACGGTCGCCGCCGCCTCCGTCGGGATCGATCTGCACGAGGACGGCCGGATCAGCGTCGACCCCGAGCAGCGCGTCCTCTCCGGCGGACGCCCCGTGCCCGGCCTCTTCGCCCTCGGCGACGTGTCGTCCCGCTGGCAGCTCAAGCACGTCGCCAACCACGAGGCGCGCCTCGTGGCGCACAACCTCCTGCACCCGGGCGAGCTGCTCTCCAACACCCTCTCGCCGGTGCCCGGCGCGATCTTCGCCCACCCGCAGATCGCCCACTTCGGGCTCACCGCGGCCGAAGCGCGGGACCAGGGCCTGGACGTCGTCACCGTCACCCAGGAGTACGGCTCCACCGCCTTCGGCTGGGCGCTCGAGGACGACTCCAGCGCCTGCCTCCTGGTCGTCGGCATCGACGGCGCCCTCCTCGGCGCGCACATCATCGGGCCGCAGGCCAGTATCCTCATTCAGCCGCTCGTCCAGGCCGCCAGCGCCGGCACCGGCATCCGCGGACTCGCCCGCAGCCAGTACTGGCCGCACCCCGCAGCGAGCGAAGTCGTCGAGAACGCCCTCCTGAGCGCGGAGGAGGCCCTGAGGGAGCGCACCACATGACCGAACGCCAGATCCGCATCTTCGGGGACCCGGTGCTGAAGACCCCGTCCACGACCATCGAGACGGTCGACGCCGGCGTCCGCGGCCTCGTCGAGGACCTCGTCGACAGCGTCCGACCGCCCGGACGCGCCGGCGTCGCAGCCCCCCAGATCGGCGTCAACCTCCGCGCCTTCAGCTACAACGTCGACGGCGTCATCGGGTACATCCTCAACCCCGAGATCATCGAGCTCAGCGGAGACCCGCAACCGGTCGACGAGGGCTGCCTCTCCGTCCCGAACCTCTGGTACCCCGCGATCCGCTACCCGCACGCGAAGGTCCGCGGCACCGACCTCGACGGCAACGAGATCGTCCTCGAAGGCGACGGCCTCATGGCCCAGGCCCTCCAGCACGAATGCGACCACCTCGACGGACGCCTCTACCTCGACCGCCTCTCCCAGGACGACCGCCGCGCCGCCATGAAGGCCGTCCGGGAATCCGACTGGTTCTGAGTTGGATTCCGAGCCGGTCCTTGCCCGGCTCGGCGCGGTCGGCTTTTCGAGGTGGGCGCGTTCGGTGGAGCGTCGTGCGTTCCGCCGACGGGAAAGCGCTGGGACGCGCTTTCCCGGATACGGCTGTGTCGAGGGGGGGCGGTCCCTGCCCGGCCCGGCGCGGTCGGCTCAGCGAGGTGGGGGCGTTCCGTGGAGCGTCGGGCGTTCCGCCGACGGGAAAGCGCTGGGACGCGCTTTCCCGGATACGGCTGTGTTGAGGGGGGAGCCGGTCCCTGCCCGGCCCGGCGCGGTCGGCTCAGCGAGGTGGGGGCGTTCCGTAGAGCGTCGTGCGTTTCGCCGACGGGAAAGCGCTGGGACGCGCTTTCCCGGATACGGCTGTGTTGAGGGGGAGCCGGTCCTTGCCCGGCTCCGCGCGGTCGGCTTTTCGAGGTGGGCGCGTTCCGTGAAGCGTCGGGCGTTCCGCCGACGGGAAAGCGCTGGGACGCGCTTTCCCGGATACGGCTGTGTCGAGGGGGGGCCGGTCCTTGCCCGGCTCCGCGCGGTCGGCTTCTCGGGGTGGGCGCGTTCTGTGGAGCGTCGTGCGTTCCGCCGACGGGAAAGCGCTGGGACGCGCCTTTCCGGATACGGCTGTGTCGAGGGGAGCCCGTCCTTGCCCGGCTCCGCGCGGTCGGCCTTTCGAGGTGGGCGCGTTCCGAGGAGCGTCGTGCGTTCCGCCGACGGGATAGAGCTGGGCGCGCTGTCCCGGAGGCGGCTGCGATCGGGACGGCCTGCTGGTGACGCGGGGAGAGCGCGGGGTCAGCGGAGGGAGATGCCCTCGGTGGCGGGGGCGGCGGAGTAGACGGCGGCGATGGTGTCGGCGAAGTCGGCGAGGATGACGTTGCGCTTGATGCTCATCTTCGGAGTCAGGTGACCGCTCGCCTCCGTGAACTCGGTCGGGAGGATCACGAACTTCCGGATCGACTCGGCGCGGGACACGCGCTCGTTCGCCGCATCGACGGCCCGCTGCACCTCGGCCAGAACGACCGGGTTCACGGCCGCGTCCTCGAGTGAGAGGCCCTTGTCCTGCCCGTTGTTCGCGAGCCACGTCGGCAGCATCTCGGAGTCGAGCGTGACCAGAGCAGCGATGAACGGGCGCTGATCGCCGACGACGACGACCTGGCCGACCAGCGGGTTCGCGCGGATCGGATCCTCCAGCGCCGCCGGAGCGACGTTCTTGCCGCCGGCGGTGACGATGATCTCCTTCTTCCGCCCGGTGACGCGCAGGTACCCGTCCTCGTCCAGGGTTCCGAGGTCGCCCGTGCGGAACCACTCGCCGTCGAACGACTCGGCCGTCGCCGCCTCGTTGTTCCAGTAGCCGCCGAAGACGTCGATGCCGCGCACCTGGATCTCGCCGTCACCCGCGATCCGGATCGAGACCCCGGGCATCGCCGGGCCCACCGAGCCGATCTTGAACCGCTCGGTGCGGTTGACCGTGGCAGGCGCCGTCGTCTCCGTGAGGCCGTAGCCCTCGAGGATCTTGATGCCGAGACTGTGGAAGAAGTGCCCGAGCCGGTCTCCCAGCGGCGCCGAGCCGGACACGGCGAAGCGGACGTTCCCGCCCATGGCGGTGCGCAGCTTCGAGTAGACGAGCCGGTCGAAGAGGAGGAACTGCAGCTTCAGAGCGAGCGGCACCGAGCCCGCCTCGAGCGCCATCGAGTGGGCGACGGCGACGTCGGCCGCGCGGCGGAAGATCTTCCCCTTTCCCCCGGCTTCGGCCTTCTGCTCGGCGGAGTTGTAGACCTTCTCGAACACGCGCGGCACGGCCAGGAGGAACGTCGGCTTGAAGGACGCGAGCGAGGGGAGCAGCTGCCTGGTGTCGGCCTGGTGCCCCACCTTCACCCCGCCGTGCACGCAGAGGATCGCGATGAAGCGGGCGAACACGTGCGCCGTGGTGATGAACAGCAGCGTCGACGCGCCGGGCTGGTGGATCAGCTCCGTCAGGGCGACCGCCGAGTTGCGGCTGAGCTCGACGAAGTTCGAGTGCCGGATGATGCAGCCCTTGGGGCGGCCGGTGGAGCCCGAGGTGTAGATGATCGTCGCGATGTCGGTGCCGGTCGCCAGCGAGCGGCGGCGCTCGATCTCGGCGTCCGGCACGTCGACGCCGCGCGCGACGAGCTTGTCCAGATCGCCCAGCCCGATCTGCCAGGCGAGTCGGACCTCGGGAAGGTCGGCGCGGATCTCGTCGAAGCGGGCGAAGTGCTCGGGAGTCTCGACGATCACGGCGTGCGCGCCGGAGTCGGCGAGGTTCCACTGCACCTGCGCGGGGGAGGAGGTCTCGTACACCGGGACGAGGATCCCGCCGGCGAACCAGACGGCGAAGTCGATCAGCGTCCACTCGTATCGCGTCTTGCAGATCAGCCCGACCTTCTCGCCCGGCTCGAGGCCGGCGGCGACGAAGCCCTTCGCGAGGGCCGTGACCTGGTCGAGGAACTCCTGCGCCGTCACATCGCGCCAGCCGTCGCCGTCGAGCAGCGCGAAGAGCGGGCGATCGGGCGTCTCGCGGACGCGGTCCAGCAGGAGGGCGGTCGTGTTGGCCTGGGGATCGGCCGGAACCACCAGGGGGGAATCGAACTGGTCCACGGCAACTCCTTCGGTACCTGAATGAACGTCGTCTCCACCCTACCGGCGCGGCGCAAGCTGTGGATCCGTTCAGGGTAACGATCCAGGGGTGGCTCCGCGAGGAGGGCCGACACGCGTCGCCGGGTCTCGCCGCTGAGCCGCATCGGAGCGCTCGCGGTCACTACACTCGTCCTGGCCGCCGCTCAGGGCGGCCCGCCGACGCTGCCGCGCCGGTGGCGACGGGAAGGCGGTTCGCGTGCACGCGATCGGGATCGACATCGGCGGCACGAAGATCGCCGGAGCCCTGGTCGACGAGTTCGGGGGGATCCTCCGCGAGGACCGTCGGCCCACTCCCGCCGGGCACCCCGAGCTGATCGTCGACGTCGTGGTCGAGATGGTCGAGCATCTGCGCTCCGGCCTGCTCCCGGGAGACGTCTCCGCGGTCGGAGTCGCCGCCGCCGGCTTCATCGACGCCTCGCAGTCGATCGTCTACTACGCCCCGAACATCAACTGGCGCAACGAGCCCTTCCGCGAGAAGCTCTCGGCCCGCATCGACCTGCCGATCATCATCGAGAACGATGCGAACGCCGCCGGCTGGGCCGAGTTCCGCTACGGCTCGGGCCGCCTCGTCAGCGACATGCTGATGCTCACCATCGGAACCGGAGTGGGTGGCGCGATCGTCATCAACGACCGGCTCCTGCGCGGCGGCTTCGGCGCAGCGGCCGAGATCGGGCACATGCGCGTCGTCCCCGGAGGCCTGCCCTGCGGCTGCGGCGCCCGCGGCTGCATCGAGCAGTACGGCTCGGGCCGCGCGCTCCAGCGCTTCGCCGGCGAGCTGGCCGACGCGGGCGGGATCGGCCAGGGCATCGCCGACGCCCGCGCCCGCAACGGCGGCGAGCTGAACGGCCACCTCATCTCCGAGCTGATCACCGCCGGCGACCTCGGCGCCCTCGCGGCGCTGCGACAGCTCGGCCACTGGCTGGGCGAGGCGGCGGCCAGCCTGAGCGCCGTCCTCGACCCGCAGATGTTCGTCATCGGCGGCGGAGTGGCGCAGGCGGGCGACCTCCTGCTGGACCCCATCCGCCAGGCCTACCTCGACAACCTCCCCGCCCGGGGCTACCACCCCGAGCCCGAGTTCCGCATCGCGGAGCTCGTCAACGACGCCGGAGTCGTGGGGGCCGCCGACCTGGCGCGCCTGCACGCGAGCTCCCTCTAGCGGCACCCGCCGCACCCGATCCGCCGCACCGCCGAGGAGCCCGATGTTCTACTGGTTCATGAAGCACATCGTCGCGGGCCCGCTCCTGAAGACGATCTTCCGGCCGTGGGTGGTCGGCGCCGACAAGGTGCCGCAGAACGGCGGCGTGATCCTCGCGAGCAACCACCTCTCCTTCATCGACTCCGTGATCCTCCCGCTGGTGATCGAGCGGAACATGGTCTTCCTCGCCAAGAGCGACTACTTCACCGGCAAGGGCCTCAAGGGCTGGGCGACGCGGACGTTCTTCACCGCCACGGGGATGCTGCCCATCGACCGCTCCGGTGGCAAGGCGTCGGAGGCCTCGCTCAACACGGGCCTCCGCGTCCTCGCGGGCGGCCACGCCCTGGGCATCTATCCCGAGGGCACGCGCAGCCCCGACGGCCGCATGTACCGCGGCCGCACCGGTGTCGCGCGCATGGTCCTCGAGGCCCGCGTGCCCGTCATCCCGGTCGCCATGATCGACACCGCGCGCATCATGCCCATCGGCAAGCGCCTGCCGAAGCTGGGCCGCATCGGCATCGTCTTCGGGGAGCCGCTCGACTTCAGCCGCTTCGAGGGCATGGAGGGCGACCGGTTCATCCTCCGCTCGATCACCGACGAGATCATGTACGAGCTCCTCGCCCTGAGCGGCCAGGAGTACCTCGACGTCTACGCGACCTCGGTCAAGGAGAAGCGCGCGGCCCTCACCCGCTGAGCGCCCGCTCGACGCCGGGGCCACCTCCCGGCCGAGCGCTCTGCCAGGCGATAAGCTCGTCAACCGCTGCCGTCCGTCCGGACGGCGGCCCTCCGCGCGCCGCTGGCGCCCGTCAGAACCGGGAACACCCTCGTGGTCATCGATCCGAACGAACCGTACGTCCTCGCCGCCCCCTCCGTGGTCGCCGGCCTGGACTATTGGCGCGAGCTCGAGATCAAGCAGCAGCCGCAGTGGCCCGATGCGGAGGCCGTGCGAGCGGCGTCCGCCGAGGTGGCCGCGCTCCCTCCGCTGGTGTTCGCCGGCGAGGTGGACCAGCTGCGCGAGCGTCTCGGAGCCGCGGCCCGCGGCGAGGCGTTCCTCCTGCAGGGCGGCGACTGCGCCGAGACCTTCGCCGGAGCGACCGCCGAGCAGATCCGCAACCGCGTCAAGACCGTGCTGCAGATGGCCGTCGTCCTGACCTACGGCGCGAGCATGCCCGTCATCAAGATGGGCCGGATGGCCGGCCAGTTCGCGAAGCCGCGCTCGAGCGACCTCGAGACCCGCGGCGACGTGACCCTGCCCGCCTACCGCGGCGACATCGTCAACGGCTACGACTTCACCCCGGAGTCGCGCGCCGCGGACCCGCGCCGCATCGTGCAGGGCTACCACACCGCCGCCTCGACGCTGAACCTCATCCGCGCCTTCACGCAGGGCGGATTCGCCGACCTGCGCCTCGTCCACTACTGGAACAAGGGCTTCACCGAGAACCCGCAGAACCAGCGCTACGAGCAGCTGGCCCGCGAGATCGACCGCGCGGTCAAGTTCATGGTGGCGTGCGGGGCCGACTTCGAGGGCATGAAGCGCACCGAGTTCTACACCGGCCACGAGGGCCTGCTGATGGACTACGAGCGCCCCATGACGCGCATCGACTCGCGGACCGGCACGCCGTACAACACCTCCAGCCACTTCATCTGGATCGGCGAGCGCACCCGCGAGCTCGACGGCGCGCACGTCGACTTCCTGTCGCGGGTGCGCAACCCGATCGGCGTGAAGCTCGGCCCGTCGACCACGCCCGAGACGATGCTCGAGCTGATCGACAAGCTCGACCCCGAGCGGGAGCCCGGTCGCCTCACCTTCATCACCCGCATGGGTGCCGGGAGGATCCGCGACGCCCTCCCGCCGCTGCTCGAGGCCGTCAAGCGGAGCGACGCCCTGCCGCTGTGGGTGACCGATCCGATGCACGGCAACGGGCTGACGACGCCGACCGGCTACAAGACCCGTCGCTTCGACGACGTGGTCGACGAGGTCAAGGGCTTCTTCGAGGCGCACCGCGCCGCGGGGACGCACCCGGGCGGCATCCACGTCGAGCTCACGGGCGACGACGTCACCGAGTGCCTCGGCGGCTCGGAGCACATCGACGAGGCGACGCTCGCCACCCGGTACGAGTCGGTCTGCGACCCGCGCCTCAACCACATGCAGTCGCTCGAGCTCGCGTTCCTCGTGGCGGAGGAGCTCCGGGGCCGCGCGATCTGATCCCGACCCCGACCGCCGGTCGAGTCCCCGCCGAGGGGCTCGACCGGCGGCGTCAGGTCGTGATGGTGATCGACAGCTGGATCGTCGTGCCGCGCTGCACGAGATCGCCGGCCTTGTTGGACTGGTTCGTGACCTTGGTCAGCTCGTTCGGCGCCGCGTCGATCAGCGGGCCGAGCGTCGTCAGGGAGTAGCTCCACGACAGGTCCGCCGCCTCGAGGGCCGCCTTCGCCTCGTCGCGGTTCATCCCCACGACGTTCGGCACGGCGACGGGCTCGGGCCCCTTCGACACGACGACCGAGACGGTGTCGCCGGTCACGGCGGGCGCCTCGGGGTTCGCCTGCGTGAGGACGACGCCCGCGGCCACGGTGTCGCTCCAGTCCTCGCCGCTGCGGTCGAGGGCGAGACCGGCCGCCTCCGCCTTCGCCGTCGCGTCGTCGATCGAGAGGCCGACGACGTTCGGGATCGGTCCGAGGCTCACCACCATCGCGATGGTGCTGGTCTCGGACATCGTCTCGGGCAGCGCCGATCCGTCAGGCAGTGAGGCGGAGACGACCACACCCGCGTCGACGTCGGCGTCGAAGATCTTCGAGACGTCGCCGACGGTGAAGGAGCCGCCCGTCACCGCGGCGGCAGCGTCGGCCTCCGAGAGGCCGGCGAGCGACGGGACCGGCAGCTGGCGCGGCCCGCTCGAGACGGTCAGCGTGATGACGGAGCCCTTGTGCACCCCCTGCCCGCCGGGCGGATCGGAGCTCACCACCGTCCCCGCGGGCACGGTGAGGTCGGGCGTCTCCTGCGGCTGCACCTCGAAGCCCTGCGCCTGCAGCTGGGCCGTCGCGTCCTGCTGCGACTGGCTGACGACGTCCGGGATCGACACGATCGCGCCGGGTCCCTCGCCGAACCACCAGGCCGTCCCGCCGCCGATGAGCGCCAGGAGGAGGACGACCACCGTGAGCAGGACGCCGCGGCGCCGTCGGACGCGGCGCCTGCTCGCGAGCCGGGCGACGGTGTCGTCGTCCTCGTCGACCACGAGCACCGCTCCGGGGGCCGGCGCCGGGTCGAAGACCGAGGTCTGCCCGGGCTCCGCCGTATCGAAGACGGCCGTCGCGGGCGCCGGATCGGCGACGGGCGCCGGGAGCGGGGTGACCGCCTGCGTGTCGCCGCGGCGGTCGCTCGGTGTGATGCCCATGAGCCGCTCGGCCTCGAGCAGCTGCGCGAGCATGACACCGGCGTCGCGGGGCCGCATGTCCGGGTCGCGCTCGGTCGCCCAGAGGACGAGCTCGTCGAGCGAGGTGGGGACGGAGGCGACCGTCGCGCTGGGGTACGGGACGGAGTCGTTCGCGTGCTGGTACGCGATCTGCATCGGCTGCTCGCCCGTGAAGGGCTGCTCTCCGGTGAGCATCTCGTAGATCATGATCCCGATGGCGTAGATGTCGCTGCGGGTGTCGGCGGTGCCCCGCGTGACCAGCTCGGGGGAGAGGTAGGCGATCGTGCCGAGGAGGGCCTGACCGGAGGCGGTGTTGGCGGAGGCGGCGCGCGCGAGGCCGAAGTCGCCGATCTTGATCCGGCCGTCGTCGGCGAGGAGCACGTTCTCGGGCTTGAGGTCGCGGTGGAGGATCCCGGCGCGGTGCGCGGCGGCGAGACCCGAGAGCACGGAGTGCATGATGTCGACGACCTGCTGGGCGGTCAGCCGGCCGCGCTCCTTGAGCAGGTCGCGCAGGGTGATCCCGGGGAGGTACTCCATCACCAGGTAGGCCATGTCCGAGTCCTGGCCCTGGTCGAAGACGCTGACCACGTTCGGGTGGGCGAGACGGGCGGCGGAGCGCGCCTCCTGGACGAAGCGGTTCTTGAACGTCGCGTCGTCGGAGAGGTGGCCGTGCATGACCTTCATCGCCACGCGGCGCTCGAGGCGCTGATCGTGCGCGAGGTAGACCGTCGCCATGCCGCCGCGGGCGATCCTCGAGCGCACCTCGTACCGGCCGTCGACGAGACGGCCGAGGAGAGGGTCGAGCTGGCTGGTGGTCACGCGACGAGTCTAGGCAAGACCCCCGGGGGAACCGGTGAGCGACGCCCGGGCGGCGCAGGACGGGCCCGACTCCTTCTCCGGGGCGCCCGCAGTTGGCGGCCCTCCGGGCTCGTGGCAGTCTTGACGCGTGACCGACTCGTCCGCTTCCCCCGCCACCTCGACCGATTCCGAGCTCGAGTGGCTGACCGTCCCCGACCTCGTGGAGCTGACCGGGCTCGGCGCCGGCCGGGTCCGCCGCCTCCTCGAGGAGCGCCACCTGCTCGGCACCCGCCGCGACGGCGTGCTGAAGGTCCCCGCCCTCTTCCTCCGCGACGGGGAGCCGATGAGCGAGATCCGCGGCACCGCGATCCTGCTCGCCGACTCCGGCTTCACCGACGACGAGGCGGTCGACTGGATGCTGACGGTCGAGGAGAGCCTGGGCACGAGCCCGATCGTCGCCCTCCGCGCCGGCCGCAAGGCCGAGGTCCGGCGGGTCGCCCAGGCCCTGGCCTGATCCCGCCGGTCCGCTCCTAGGAGGTGCGGACCGTGACCTGGGCTGCCAGCTCGCGCAGCTCCGCCACGCCCTCCGTGCGGAGCGGCGCGTCGGGGAGGACCGCGATCGCCGCGGCCACCTCCTGGTCGATGCGCTCCTCGAGCCGCTCGAGGGCGCCGCTGCCCGCGATGATCTCCTGCGCCCGCGCGATGGACGCCGCGTCGGCGTCGCTCCGGCCCACGACCGCGTCGAGCTCGGCCCGCTCGCCCGGCGAGCACGCGCCGCGGGCGAGGCCGAGCAGCACGGTGCGCTTGCCCTCCCGCAGATCGTCGCCGGCCGGCTTGCCCGTCACTGCCGGGTCGCCGAAGACTCCGAGGACGTCGTCGCGCAGCTGGAAGGCGATCCCGACCGGGAGCCCGAAGCGGCGCAGGGCGTCCAGCTGAGCGTCGTCGCCGCCGGCGAGGGAGCCGCCGATCACCAGAGGCGCCTCGATGCTGTACTTCGCGCTCTTGTAGACCACCACCCGCTCCGCCCGCTGCAGGTGCTCGTGCTCGGGGTGCTGCACCCACGCGCTCTCCTCGAGGATGTCGAGGTACTGGCCCAGCGTGACCTCGGTGCGCATCAGGTTGAACTCCGCGCGCGCGCGCTCGGCTGCGACTCGATCCCCGAGCGACCACTCCGCCGCGGCGAAGATCTCGTCCGACCAGACCAGGAGGAGGTCGCCGAGGAGGATCGCGGAGGAGCGGCCGAACTCGTCGCGGTCGCCGGTCCAGCCGCCGTCGGCGTGGAAGGAGGAGAAGCGCCGGTGGGCCGCGGGAGCGCCGCGGCGGGTGTCGGAGTTGTCGATCACGTCGTCGTGGACGAGGGCGGCGGCGTGGAACAGCTCCAGCCCGGCGCCCACCCTCGCGATCGGATCGGAGCCGCTCGGATGGGCCTCGCTCGAGGTGCTCGACACCGCGTTCCAGCCCGCCTCGCAGAAGCGCGCGCGGAACCGCTTGCCCCCGCTGAGAAAGTCCCGCGAAAGGTCGCCGAGGGCGGAGACGTCCTCTCCTATGGAGCGCAGAATTGGCGTGCGCCCGGTGAGGAATTCATCGATTCGGAGCTGGACGCGATCGACCAGTCGAGAGCTGTGGTTCACCCGACCAGCCTATGCACCGAAGGTGCCTGGTGCCTGCGTCGGGCTCGGTCTACACTGAAGCGCCGCCCGACCGGTCGAGCCCAGACGCCGCCTATTCCGGTGCCGATCCCCGAAAGGGTCGACGCCGCACCCTGAAGGGGTCACGATGCCGCTTTCGGAACACGAGCAACGGCTCCTCGATGAGATGGAGCGGAACCTCTACCAGAACGACGCCGATTTCGTGGCGGCGGTCGGCAAGGGGCGCGGCGGCACCAACTACCGGGCCCTCGTGCTCGGCATCCTGCTCGGCATCCTCGGTCTCGCCGTGCTCGTCGCGGGCGTGGTCGTGCGCCAGCCCCTCGTCGGCATCCTCGGGTTCGCCTTCATGCTCGGCGGCGTGATCGTGGCCATGCGCCCGGCCGCCGGCGGCTCCGCCGAGCCCGGCCTGCCCGACGTCGGCCGTCCGTCGAAGCCCCGCTCGGGCAACCGCCAGGGGTCCGGCTTCATGGACCGTCTGAACGACAGGTGGGACAACCGCGGAGACGGGCGCGGCTAGCCTCCCCTCCGCTCCACCGCAGGGTCGATCCTCACGGATCGGCCCTTTTTTCGTGCCCGCGGCCTCCCTCCCGCGGCATTCCCCCTCCACTTCGCCCCACTGTCGCGATTCCGCGGAAACACGCGGATGACCGGGGCCTCTCCGGCGCGCCCCGCGCCGCGCCGGGGTTGTGAGTGGGGGGAAGTGGAGTACTGTGGAGGACACACCATCCTTGGCCGGAAGAAGTGGGGGGCAGTCCGTGTTCCTCGGCACCTATTCCCCCAAGCTCGACGAGAAGGGCCGCGTGATCCTCCCCGCCAAGTTCCGCGACGAGCTCTCCTCCGGAGTCGTCGTCACGCGCGGCCAGGAGCGGTGCCTGTACGTGTTCAGCCAGGCCGAGTTCGAGGTGATGCACGAGAAGATCCGGCAGGCGCCGGTGACCAGCAAGCAGGCGCGGGACTTCCTCCGGGTGTTCCTCTCGGGCGCGAGCGCCGAGACGCCGGACAAGCAGAACCGCGTGACCCTCCCGGCTCCGCTGCGCGCCTACGCCGGCCTCGACCGCGACCTCACCGTCATCGGAGCGGGCAACCGCGCCGAGATCTGGGCGCAGGGCGCCTGGGAGACCTACCTGCAGGAGCAGGAGTCCGTGTTCTCCGACACCCAGGAGGAGGTGATCCCCGGCCTGTTCTAGGTCCTGTCGCGCGACTCCCAGCCACTCGGCGCCCGGACGCACCTTCCCCGGTGTCCGGACGCGAGGTGGATGGGGATCGGACGACAGGAACGGGAACGGCGGGACCGCCATGGCAGAGAACACTTCGAAGGACGCTCCGCGCCCGACCGAGGAGCGGCACCTCCCGGTGCTGCTCGAGCGCTGCGTCGAGCTCCTGGCTCCGGCGCTGGAGCGCGACGGGGCGGTCGTCGTCGACGCGACGCTCGGCATGGGCGGGCACTCGCTCGCGCTGCTCGAGCGCTTCCCCGGCCTGCACCTCGTGGGCCTGGACCGCGACCCCGAGGCGCTGCAGCTCGCGGGGGAGCGGCTCTCCGCCCACGCCTCCAGGATCGACCTCGTGCACGCCGTCTACGACGAGCTGCCCGACGTGCTCGACGAGCTGGGCATCGACACGATCGACGGTGCGCTCTTCGACCTCGGCGTCTCCTCGCTCCAGCTCGACGAGACCGAGCGCGGGTTCTCCTACTCCAAGGACGCGCCGCTCGACATGCGGATGGACTCGACCGCCCCGCTCACGGCGGCGAGCATCCTCGCCGACTACGACGAGACCGCCCTGCGCCGCATCTTCCACGAGTACGGCGAGGAGCGCCTCGCCGCGCGCTACGCCAAGAAGATCGTGGAGGCCCGTCGCGAGGCTCCGCTGGAGCGCTCCGGCCGTCTCGTCGAGATCATCCAGGCGGCGACCCCGGTCGCGATCCAGCGGAACGGCCACCCCGCCAAGCGCGTCTTCCAGGCGCTGCGGATCGAGGTCAACCAGGAGCTGTCCGTCCTCGAGCGGGCGATCCCCGCCGCGCTGGGCCGGATCAACGAGGGCGGGCGGATCGTCGTCGAGGCGTACCAGTCGCTCGAGGACCGGATCGTCAAGCGCGCGCTCCAGGCCGCGTCCTCCTCCACCGCCCCGGCCGGCCTCCCGATGGAGCTGCCGGAGCACCGACCCGAGTTCCGACTCGTCATCCGCGGAGCCGAGCTCGCCTCCGACGACGAGAAGGCCCGCAACCCCCGAGCGACACCCGTGCGTCTGCGCGCGGCCGAGAGGATCAGGAGCACCGCATGAGCGCCACCGCCGTCATCGACCCCGCCGTCATCGACACCGCCCGCCGAGCACGCCCCGAGGAGGAGGCGCCCCGCCCCCGCATCGAGGCCGTCCCGGCCGGTCAGGCGCAGTCGCGCCCGAAGCTCGTCTACGGGATCGTCGCCGTCGCCGGCCTCTTCGCGATCATCGTCGTCCAGCTCCTGGTGAGCGTCGGCCTCTCGCAGGGGGCCTACCAGATCTCGGCGCTGCAGACCGAGCAGAAGTCGCTCACCCGCAGCAACGCGGAGAAGCAGGACGCCGTCGACACGCTGAGCTCGCCGCAGAACCTCGCCACCGCCGCACAGGGCCTGGGCATGGTCGCCAACACCGCGCCGGTCTACCTCCGCCTCTCGGACGGCGCCGTGCTGGGCGACCCCTCCTCCGCCGCGTCGAGCGAAGTCGCGGGCACCGCCTCCGCGCCGCTCGTGCCCAACGCCCTCGTCCCGGCTCTCCAGCCCGGCGCGAGCGCGTCCTCCCCGGCTGTCGACGGTGCGGCCGTACCGTTGCAGGGCGAGCTGCCCGCGCCCATCACGCACTGACGCACGGCGTCGCGGTCCGCCTCCGCGCGGGCACCCGCCCCGCGGGGCGCACGACGACCATCCGGACCCGACGAACGGCGGCCCGCCCGCCCGGAGCAAGAAGGACACCGCCGCAGTGAGACACCACCGCTCGAGCAGACGCCGCACGGCCGTCACGTTCGTCATCATCGTCGCCGTCGTCGGACTCTTCATCGGCAAGCTGGTTGACATCCAGATCGTGCGGGCGAACGAGCTCACCGATGCGGCCGCCCAGAACCAGTCGAACAGCGTCGTCACCTACGGCCAGCGCGGCCCCATCGTGGACCGCTCCGGGACGGTGCTCGCGGACACCACCACGCGCTACCGGCTGACGACCTCGCCGAAGAACGTGGCCGAGTTCCCGCGCGAGCTGGGCGAGGACCAGAAGGTCATGGTCAGCGTGCAGCAGGCCGCCTCCGAGATCGGCGCGATCACCGGGCAGTCGGTCGAGCAGATCACCGGAGCGGTGGACGCCGCGCTCGCGAAGGACGCCAAGGCCAACTACCTGATCCTCTCGGAGGGGCTCGACCTCGAGGCCTACCAGAAGCTCGTCGCGCTCGACATCCCGTGGACCTACTTCGAGACCCAGCAGGGACGCAGCTACCCCAACGGCGCGGTGGCCGGCAACCTCGTCGGCTACGTCGGTGCGGACGGAGCGGCCCAGGAGGGCATGGAGTACGCGGAGAACACCTGCCTCGCGGGGCAGAACGGGTCCGAGAGCTACGAGCGCAGCGCCGACTACGTCCGGATCCCGGGCAGCACCGTCTCGGAGACCCCGGCCGTCGACGGCGGGACGCTGAAGCTCACCATCGACTCCGACCTCCAGTACTACTCCCAGCAGGTCCTCTCGCAGCGCGTCGCCGAGGTCGGCGGCAGCTACGGGATCGTCGTGGTGCAGGAGGTCAAGACCGGCAAGCTGCTCGCCGTGGCCGAGACGCCGACCGTCGACCCCAACAACGTCGAGGCGAGCGCCTCCGCCGACCGCAGCTCGCGCGCCTTCCGGGCGCCGTTCGAGCCGGGCTCGACCTTCAAGCCGATGACGGCCGCGATGCTGATCGACCAGGGCCAGGCGGGCCCGACGACCCAGGTCGTCGTCCCGGACTCCTTCGAGAAGGACGGCGCCTCGTTCAGCGACGACTTCGCGCACACCCCGACGAACTACACGCTGACCGGCATCCTCAAGGACTCGTCGAACGTCGGCATCTCGATGCTCGGCTCCCGCCTGTCGGCCCAGACCCGCTACGACTACCTGCAGAAGTTCGGTCTCGGCACGCCCACCACGAGCGGCTTCCCCGGCGAGGAGGGCGGCCTGCTCGCCGACTACCAGGACTGGGACAACCAGACGAACTACACGACGATGTTCGGCCAGGGCGTCTCGGCGACCGCGGTGCAGGTCGCGAGCATCTACCAGACGCTCGGCAACGGCGGAGTGCGGCTCCCGTCGCAGCTGATCGACGGCTGCACCACGGCCGACGGCTCCGTCGTGGACGTCCCCGATGCGACGGGCACCCAGGTGGTGTCGAGCTCGGCCGCGAAGCAGGTCGTCGACATGCTGCAGACCCATTACAACGAGGGCTGGCTGGCGAGCGACATCCACGTCGACGGCTACAACATCGCCACCAAGACCGGTACCGCGCAGCAGCCCGACGGGAAGGGCGGCTACTCGAAGAGCTACACCGTCTCGCTCGCCGGGCTCGCGCCGGCGGAGGACCCGGAGTACGTCGTGACGGTCACCATCGCCGATCCGGTTAAGATGAACACGTCCCAGGCGACGGCTCCCGTCTTCCAGCAGGTCATGACCCAGGTGCTCAAGACCAACCGGGTGGAGCCGTCCACGGTGCCGCCCGTCGAGTACCCGACGACGTGGTGAGCCCCGCCGGGACCACGATCCACGCACCAGAACGAGAGAAAGAGCGGGCAGTGCACGACCCTCGCCCGCAGTCCTCCCTCCGCCCCGAGCACCCCGTGCCGCGGAGCCTCTCGCAGCTCGTGGCCGAGTTCTCCCTCGGCCCGGTCCGCGGCCTCGAGGGCGTCGAGGTGAGCGGAGTCACGCTGGACTCGAACCAGGTCGAGTCCGGGGACCTCTACGTCGGTGTCGCAGGACGCCGTGCCCATGGCGCGGCCTTCGCGTCGGCCGCCGCGGCGTCCGGAGCCGTCGCCGTGCTGACCGACCCGGCCGGAGCGGAGCTCGCCGCCGACAGCGGCCTGCCCGTGCTGGTGACCCCCGACCCGCGGGCCGCACTCGGCGACGTCGCCGCGTGGATCCACCGCACCCGCGAGGACGTCCCGACGCTCTTCGGCGTGACGGGGACCAACGGCAAGACGAGCGTCGTCTACATCCTCGACGCGCTGCTGCGCCGGCTCGGAGTCGTCTCCGGCCTCAGCTCCACCGCCGAGCGCCGGATCGGCGACGTCGCCGTGGTCAGCTCGCTGACCACTCCCGAGGCGAGCGAGCTGCACGGCCTGCTCGCGCGGATGCGCGAGTCCGCCGTCCGCGCGGTCTCGATCGAGGTCTCGGCGCAGGCGCTCACGCGGCACCGGATCGACGGCCTCGTCTTCGACGTCGTCGGCTTCACGAACCTCAGCCACGACCACCTCGACGACTACTCCGATCTGCGCGAGTACTTCGAGGCCAAGGCCGACCTCTTCGAGCCGGAGCGCGCACGCCGCGGCGTCGTCACGGTCGACAGCGCCTGGGGGCGCGAGCTCGCCGAGCGCAGCCGCATCCCCGTCGCGACGCTCGCCGGCTCGCCGGTCGTCGGAGTCGCCCCGACGACGCCCGCCGACTGGTCGATGACGGTGCTGGACGCGACGCCCGACAGCACCACCTTCCGCCTGGAGGGGCCCGAGAACCGCTCCGTCGTCGTCACCGTCTCGCTGATCGGCTGGTACATGGCGTCCAACGCCGCGCTGGCGATCGTGATGCTGGTGGAGTCGGGCTTCGACCTGGACGCCGTCGCGCACGCGCTCGAGGACAGCCGTCTCGACGTCTACATCCCGGGCCGCGCAGAGCTCGTCTCGGGGGAGCGCGGACCGCGCGTCTACGTCGACTACGGCCACACCCCCGACGCGTTCCAGAACGCGCTCGAGGCGCTGCGGTCCATCACGCCCGGCCGCCTGTTCATGGTGTTCGGGGCGGACGGGGACCGCGACACGACCAAGCGGAGCGACATGGGCGCCATCGCCGCCCGCCTCGCCGACGTCGTGGTCGTCACCGACTTCCACCCGCGCTGGGAGGATCCGGCCGCCATCCGCGCCGCGCTCCTCCAGGGCGCCCGGGCCGCCGTGCCCGACCGGGAGATCCACGAGATCGCCGACCCGCGCGCCGCCGTGCGCGCCGCCGTCGCCCTCGCGCGCGAAGGGGACTCGATCCTCTACGCCGGGCCCGGCCACGAGGACCACCAGGAGATCGCAGGAGTGCACATGCCGTATTCGGCCAGAGACGACGTCCGTCACGCGCTGCGCGAGGCGGGCTGGCTGTAGATGATCGCCCTCACCCTCACCGAGATCGCCGAGGCCGTCTCCGGACGCCTCCACCTGGCCGGCTCGTCCGCCACGGCCGCCACCGTGATCGACGGAGCGACCGAGACCGACTCCCGCGAGATCGCGCCCGGCGGGATCTTCGTCGCCAAGCGCGGCGAGCACACCGACGGCCACCTCTTCGCTCCCGCCGCTCTCGAGCGCGGTGCCGCGCTCCTCATCGTGGAGCGCCCGCTCGACCTCGACGTGCCGCAGGTCCTCGTCGACGACTCCGTCGAGGCGCTCGGAGCGCTGGCGACCGAGGTCGTCCGGCGCGTCCGCGCGAAGGGCGGGCTCACCGTCATCGGCGTCACCGGCTCGAACGGCAAGACGACGACCAAGAACCTCCTCCGCACCGTCCTCGAGCGGGTCGGAGAGACGGTCGCTCCGCGCGGATCCTTCAACAACGAGGTCGGCGCGCCGATCACGATGCTCCAGGTGTCCGAGTCGACGCGCTTCCTCGTCGCCGAGATGGGCGCGAGCGCGGTCGGCGAGATCCGCCGCCTCGTCCGGATGGCCAGGCCCGACGTCGGCGTCGTCCTCGCCGTGGGCCTCGCGCACGCCGGCGAGTTCGGCGGGATCGAGCGCACGCTCGAGGCCAAGACAGAGATGGTCGCCGACCTCACCGCCGACGACGTCGCCGTGCTGAACGCCGACGACGGCCGGGTCGCCTCGATGGCGGGCCGCACCGCCGCCCGGGTCCTCTGGTTCGGCCGCGGCGAGAGCGCGGACGTCCGCGCCGTCGACATCGACGCGACCGCCGACGGCACCCGCTTCGCCATCGAGGTCTCGGCGGGGGAGGGCCGCGAGGCCGCTCGCGCCGAGCTCCTGCTGCGCGTCCTCGGCGAGCACCACGTGATGAACGCCCTCGCGGCGACCGCCGCCGCGCTCTCTGTCGGAGTGGCGCTGCCCGCGATCGTCGAGGCTCTCGCGACCGTCACCCTCGCCGAGCGCGGCCGCATGGAGGTCCTGGGCGGCGAGGACGTCCGCGTCATCAACGACGCGTACAACGCGAGTCCCGACTCCACCGCGGCCGCCCTGCGCACCCTCGCCCAGATCGCGAAGCCCGGGGGGCGCACAGTCGCCGTCCTGGGAGAGATGAGCGAGCTCGGCGAGTGGGCCGACGAGGAGCACGAGCGCGTGGGCCTGCTGGCCGTCCGCCTCAACATCTCCCAGATCGTGGTGGTGGGCCGAGGCGCCCGCCGGATCCACGTCGCGGCCGAGCGCGAGGGATCGTGGAGCGGCGAGTCCGTCTTCGCGGAGACCTCCGACGAGGCGTTCGACCTCCTCGAGGACTACCTGCGACCCGGCGACACCGTGCTGGTCAAGTCGTCCAACTCCGCGGGGCTGCGCTTCCTCGCCGACCGTCTCGGGGAGCGTCACCGATGAGGGCACTCCTCCTGTCCGGCGCGTTCTCGGGAGCCTTCACGCTCCTGATGACGCCCCTGTTCATCCGCCTCTTCCACCGCCTGCAGTGGGGCCAGTTCATCCGCGAGGACGGACCGAAGTCGCACCACGTCAAGCACGGCACGGCGACGATGGGCGGCATCGTCATCATCATCGGCACCGTGGTCGGCTACTTCCTCGGGATGCTGTTCGGCAACCGGGCGATCGCGCCGTCGGCCCTGCTGGTGCTCTTCATGATGGTCGGGCTCGGACTCGTCGGCTTCGTCGACGACTTCCTGAAGACCCGCAACCAGCGCAGCCTCGGCCTCGGCGGCTGGGCGAAGATCGCCGGCCAGGTCATCGTCGCCGCGGCCTTCGCGGTGATCGCGATCATGGTCCGCGACTCCAACGGGCTCACCCCCGCGTCCACCTCGATCTCGTTCATCCGCGACCTGCCGTTCGACTTCGCCTCCCTCGGCTGGATCGGCATCGGCCTGTTCGTGCTGTGGATCTGCATAATCGTCACCAGCACGTCGAACGGCGTGAACGTCGCCGACGGGCTCGACGGACTCGCCACCGGGTCCTCGATCCTCGCGATCGGCTCCTACGTCATCATCGGGTTCTGGCAGTCGAACCAGTGGTGCTTCGACCAGCACCTCAACCCCGAGGTCGTCGACAAGTGCTACCAGGTGAGCGACCCGTTCGACCTGGCCATCATCGCGGCGGCCGTCTCCGGTGCCCTGGTGGGCTTCCTCTGGTGGAACACCTCGCCGGCGCAGATCTTCATGGGCGACACCGGCTCGCTCGGCCTCGGCGGCGCGCTCGCGGCCCTGGCGATCCTCACCCGCACCGAGCTGCTGGTCATCCTCATCGGCGGCCTGTTCGTCATCGTGACCGGCTCGGTCATCCTTCAGCGGATCTACTTCAAGCTGACCCGGGGCAAGCGCATCTTCCTGATGAGCCCGCTCCACCACCACTTCGAGCTCAAGGGCTGGGCCGAGATCACCGTCGTGGTCCGGTTCTGGATCATCGCCGGCATCTTCGTCGCCGCCGGAGTCGGGCTCTTCTACCTGGAATGGCTGTCGCTGGCATGACCGATCCCGCCCGTCCCGACTCCCTCCGCAGCTGGCACTCGGACTGGCGCGGCCTGCGCGTCGCCGTGCTGGGCCTGGGCGTCACCGGGTTCTCGGTGGCCGACACCCTGACCGAGCTCGGCTCCGAGGTGCTGGTCCTCGCCGACCGCGCCGACGAGGAGCGCGAGCGCCTGCTCGAGGTGATCGGCGCCCGCCTGCACCGGGCCGACCGCCTCGACTCCGCTCCGGAGGAGCTGCACGCGTTCGCACCGGAGCTGGTCGTGGTGTCGCCCGGCTTCCGGCCGACGCACCCGATCCTCGTGTGGGCGGCGGAGTCCGGGATCCCCGTGTGGGGCGACGTCGAGCTCGCCTGGCGCGTCCGCGACAAGGTCGTGCGCGCCGACGGCACTCCGGCGGAATGGGTGGCCGTCACCGGCACCAACGGGAAGACCACGACCGTCCAGCTCACGGCGACGATGCTCGTGGCCGGCGGCCTCCGCGCCGCCCCCTGCGGCAACATCGGCGTGCCCGTGCTCGACGCGGTCCGCGACCCGCAGGGCTTCGACGTCCTCGTCGTGGAGCTCTCGAGCTACCAGCTGCACTACCTGGGCGCGATCGAGCCGATCGCGAGCGCGTGCCTCAACATCGCCGACGACCACCTCGACTGGCACGGTTCGTTCGACGCCTACCGCGCGGCCAAGGGCAAGGTCTACGCCGGCACCCGCGTCGCCTGCGTGTACAACCGCGCCGACGCGGCGACCGAGCAGATGGTGCTCGACGCCGAGGTGGTGGAGGGCGCCCGGGCGATCGGGTTCGGCCTCGGCGTGCCCGGCCCGAGCGACTTCGGGATCGTCGACGGCATCCTCTGCGACCGCGCCTTCCTCGAGGACCGCCGCACCAGTGCCCTCGAGATCACCACCGTGGACGAGCTCGCCGCACGGAACCTCGCCGCTCCGCACATCGTCCAGAACGTGCTCGCCGCGGCAGCGCTCTCCCGAGCGTGCGGGATCGAGGTCACGGCCGTCCGCACCGCGCTGGCGTCCTTCGAGCTCGACGCCCACCGCATCCAGGTCGTCGCCGAGCACGACGGGGTGACCTGGGTGAACGACTCCAAGGCCACGAACCCGCACGCCGCCGACGCCTCGCTGCGCGCGTACCCGTCGGTCGTCTGGGTCGTCGGCGGCCTGCTCAAGGGCGTCGACGTGGACGCCCTCGTGGCCGCGCACGTCGGCCGCCTGCGGGGCGCCGTGGTGATCGGCGCCGACCGCTCGGCGCTGCTCGCGGCATTCCGACGACACGCGCCCGCCCTCCCCGTGAGCGAGGCGGTGCCGGACGACACTGGTGCGGTGATGCAGGCGGCCGTCGAGGCGGCCGCGACGCTCGCCCGCTCGGGGGACGTCGTCCTGCTCGCACCCGCCGCGGCCTCGATGGACCAGTTCCTCGACTACGCGGCTCGGGGCCGCTCCTTCGCGGCCGCCGTGGCGACACACCTGGGAGGGGGAGCCGATGACCGCTCCGACGACGAGCCGCCCCGCGGGCCGCTCGCGCACTGAGCCGCGCGGGAAGGACCGGAGCGGGGCGCGCTCCGCGCGGATCGTCCTCTCGAAGGTCTTCGCCTCCCACTCGCCGAACTTCTACCTCCTCTTCGGAACCACGCTCTTCCTGGTGCTGTTCGGACTGACGATGGTGCTCTCCTCCTCGTCGGTCACCTCCTACGTGTCGAGCGACGACTCCTTCGGGGGCTTCCTGCGCCAGGGCGGGTTCGCCCTCCTCGGGATCCCGATGATGCTGGTGGTCTCGCGGCTGCCCCTCGGCGTGTGGAAGCGCGTGACGCCGATCCTGCTCATCGCCGGCTGCGTCCTCCAGTGCCTCGTGCTCTTCACACCGCTCGGCGACTCCGTCGGCGGGAACCGCAACTGGATCCGCCTCGGCGCCTTCAGCATGCAGCCCTCCGAGATCATCAAGCTCGCGCTCGCCCTCTGGCTGGGGCTCCTGCTCGCCCGCCGCTACCGGTCGCCGAAGGACTGGAAGGACGCGCTCATCCCCGTCCTGATCGTCGGCGGCGCGGCGATCGGACTGGTCCTCATCGGAGGCGACCTGGGCACGGTCGTGATCATGGCGGGCATCGTCCTCGCCGCGCTCTTCTACGCGAACGTCCAGATGAAGGTCCTCGTGCCGATCGTGGTGGTCGGTGCGATCGGAGCGGTGCTGTTCGCCGTCTCCAGCGACAACCGCCTCACCCGGATCATGTCCTTCCTCGGCGACTGCTCCAACGTCGAGGAGTACCAGAACTCGTGCTGGCAGCCGGTGCACGGCACCTGGGCGATGGCCTCCGGCGGGATCTTCGGCGTGGGCCTCGGCAACTCCAAGGCCAAGTGGTCCTGGCTGCCCGCCGCGGACAACGACTACATCTTCGCCATCATCGGCGAGGAGCTCGGGCTGATCGGAGCGATCGTCGTCCTGGCGCTGTTCGTGGTCCTCGCGGTCGCCTTCTTCCGCGTCATCCACGCGTCCTCCGATCCGTTCGTGCGGATCAGCACCGGCGCGATCATGGTCTGGCTGATCGGCCAGGCGTTCGTCAACATCGGCGTGGTCCTGGGGGTGCTCCCGGTGCTGGGAGTCCCGCTGCCGCTGATCTCCTCCGGAGGCACCGCCCTGCTCAGCTCGCTCCTCGCCATCGGCGTCGTCCTCTCCTTCGCCCGCACCCAGACCGCGCCCCTGCCCGGCGCGGGCGTGCTGCGCCGCAGGAAGGCGGCGGCGGAGTGACCCGCTACCTCCTCGCCGGCGGCGGCACCGCCGGCCACGTCAATCCGCTGCTCGCGACGGCCGATGAGATCCGCAGGCGGAACCCGGACGACGAGGTGCTCGTGCTCGGCACCGCCGAGGGGCTCGAGGCCCGCCTCGTCCCCCTCCGCGGCTACGAGCTCTCGGTGATCCCGCGGCTGCCGTTCCCGCGCCGTCCGAACGCGGCGGCGCTGCGGTTCCCCGGAGCCTTCCGTGCGACCATCGCCGGCATCGTCCGGACGATCCGCGACCGGCGGATCGACGCGGTGGTCGGCTTCGGCGGGTACGCGGCAGCACCCGCCTACCTGGCGGCGCGCCGCGCCGGCGTCCCCTTCACCGTCCACGAGGCCAACGCGCGCCCCGGGCTCGCCAACCGTCTCGGCGCGCGCGCGACCCGCTCGGTCGGCGTGGCCTTCGAGGGCACGCCCCTGCCGCACGCGCGGGTCGTCGGCATGCCGCTGCGCCGCGAGATCGCCGAGCTCGACCGGGCCGCGCGCCGCGACGAGGCGATGGCGGCGCTGGGCCTCGACCCGTCCCGGCAGACACTCCTGGTGACCGGCGGCTCCCTCGGCGCTCGACGGATCAACGCGACGGTGCACGCCGCCGCCCGGGATCTCGTCGCCACCGGCTTCCAGGTCCTCCACATCACGGGCGACCGCGCCGAGATCACGGACCCGGGGGTGGCCGGCTACCACCTCCTCGCCTACTGCGACCGGATGGACCTCGCGCTGTCCGCCGCGGACGTGGCCGTCTCCCGCGCGGGGGCAGCGACGGTCAGCGAGCTGACAGCCCTCGGCCTGCCCGCGGTCTACGTCCCGTACCCGGTCGGCAACGGCGAGCAGCGCTACAACGCGCGCGGCGTCGTCGACGCCGGGGGAGCGGTCCTCGTCGAGGACGCCGCCTTCCTCCCCGGCTGGGTCCAGCGGGAGCTCGTACCGCTCCTGGGCGACACCGCCCGTCGCGACGAGATGGCGCGCCGGGCCGCCCGCGTGGGAGTCCGCGACGGCTCCGGGCGGCTCGTCGACCTGATCGAGTCGACCCTCTCCGAGCCGCGCTGAGCCCGCTCCGCGCGGCTCGGGAGAGCACTCCCGCCCACCGTCTACACTGATCCGGCGCACCGCGGGAGACCCCTCCCGCCCGCCGCGACCCACCCGAAAGCGAGAGCCCCGTGATCAAGCCCGACCTCGGCATCACCGTCCCCGACGAGCTCGGCTCGGTCCACTTCATCGGCATCGGCGGCTCCGGGATGAGCGGGATCGCCCGGCTGTTCCACCACGCCGGGCACCGGGTCACCGGGTCCGACGTCCGCGAGTCCCACCCCATCGAGCAGCTGCGGGAGCTCGGCGTCCCGGTCGCCATCGGCCACGACGCGGCGAACCTCGGGGACGCCGAGGCGGTCGTCGTCACCTCCGCCCTGTGGCCCGACAATCCGGAGTACCTGCTCGCGAAGGAGCGCGGCCTGCCCGTGCTGCACCGCTCGCAGGCCCTCGCCTGGCTGGTGCGCGGCAAGCGCCTGGTCGCGGTCGCCGGAGCGCACGGCAAGACCACGTCGACCGGCATGATCGTCACCGGCCTCCTCGGCGTCGACGCCGACCCCAGCTTCGTCAACGGCGGCATCATCGACAGCCTCGGCACCTCCTCCGCCGCCGGCTCCGGCGAGGTCTTCGTCGTCGAGGCCGACGAGTCGGACGGCAGCTTCCTCCTCTACGACACCGCGGTCGCCCTCATCACGAACGTCGACCCGGACCACCTCGACCACTACGGATCGCTGGAGGCGTTCGAGGAGGCCTTCGTCACCTTCGCCTCGTCCGCGAGCGAGCTCGTCGTCATCTCCTCCGACGACCCCGGCGCCGTCCGCGTCGCCGAGCGGCTGGACGGCGGACGGGTGCTGACCTTCGGCGAGGCCGAGGGGGCGGACGTCCGCGTCGTCGACCTCGACCTCGTCGGCCCCGTCGGCTTCTCGGTCGAGTACGAGGGCAGGCGCTACTCGGCCCGCCTCCGCATCCCCGGCCGGCACAACGCGATCAACGCGGCCGGCGCGTTCGCAGTGCTGGTGGGCCTGGGCTTCGATCCGGCCGTCTCGCTCGAGGCCGTGTCGGCGTTCGGAGGCACGGAGCGCCGCTTCGAGCTGCACGGAGCGGTCCGCGGAGTCAGCGTCTACGACGACTACGCCCACCACCCCACCGAGGTGGCCGCCGCCCTCTCCGCCGCGCGCACCGTGGTCGGCGAGGGCCGCATCATCGCCGTGCACCAGCCGCACCTCTACAGCCGCACCCGCCTCTTCGCCCGCGAGTTCGCCGAGACGCTCGAGCGCTACGCCGACGAGACGATCGTCCTCGACGTCTACGGGGCGCGCGAGGATCCGGAGCCCGGAGTGACCGGAGCGCTGGTCAGCGAGAAGTTCGCCGACCCGTCGCACGTCTCGTTCGTCCCGGACTGGGCGGAGGCGGCCCGCCTCACGGCCGGCATCGCGCGCGAGGGCGACTTCGTCATCACCCTCGGCTGCGGCGACGTCTACCGGATCATCCCGCAGGTGCTCGAGTCGCTCGGCGCGAGCGAGGCCGCGCCGGTCGCACGATGACCGCGGTCCTCGCGCCCGAAGCGGGGGAGCGGCCGTGAAGCGGCCCGACGGCGGACGCCCTCCGGCGCCCGGTCGGAGCGTCACCGCGCGCGGCGGCGAGCCGGAGCCGGACACCGAGCCGATCCGGATCGTCACCGCGATCCGCGTGGACCCGGAGTCGGCCGAGCGCACTCCGTGGCGCGCGGGCGCGGTCCGCCGCACCCTCTCGGGCCTGCGCCTGCCCGGAGCCGAGAACCGGGCCGTCTCCCGGGCCGCTCGCGAGCGGAGGCGCTACGAGCGGGGGGAGGTCCGCCGCTTCACGAAGCGCGCGCGTCGGCGCCGCCTGATCGCCCTGGTCGTGGCCGGGTCGCTCGTCGCCCTCGCCCTGATCGTCGGGGTCGCGGCCTTCTCGCCGCTCATGGCCGTGCGCACGATCGAGATCTCGGGCACCCAGCGCGTCGACGCCGCCGCCCTGCAGAGCGAGCTCGACGACCAGCTCGGCGTCCCGCTCACCCTGGTGGACCGGGACGAGGTCGGCCGCGTGCTGGGCGCGTCCCCGCTCATCCAGAGCTACTCGGTGCAGACCCGGCCGCCGAGCACCCTCGTGGTGTCGATCGTCGAGCGCAAGCCCCTCGGCGTGATCGCGGCGGGGGGCCGCTTCGAGCTCGTGGACGCGGCCGGAGTCGTCATCGAGACGGCGGACTCGGCGCAGCCCGGCTACCCGGTCCTCACCACCGCGTCCGGCGACGCCTCGGGAGCCGGCTTCCGCGCGACCGCACGGGTGCTGCGCTCCCTGCCCGCGTCGCTCGCTCCGCAGGTGACGGCCGCCACGGCCACGACCGGCGACGACGTCTCGCTCACCCTGCAGAACGGCACGGAAGTCGTCTGGGGCGGGTCGGACGAGTCGGCGCTCAAAGCCGTCGTGCTCGAGAAGCTGATGGCCGCGACCGACCCCGCCGTCGTCGGCACCTACGACGTGTCCTCGCCCCAGGCCGCCGTCGTGGCGCCCCGGCCCTGACCGGCGGCGGATCCGCGTGTTCTTTCGAGCGTTGCGGGCGTGTCTGCTGGGAGCGCGACCGGACTCCGCCTACCGTCGGAGCCGAACCCCAAATGCATACTCAGCATAACTTTAAGCCTCAACTACAGGTTTAAGGTTCAGCCCGGAGGCCGGAGACGTGACTTCAAACCAGAACTACCTCGCCGTGATCAAGGTCGTCGGCATCGGCGGTGGCGGCGTCAACGCCGTCAACCGCATGATCGAGCTCGGCCTGCGCGGTGTCGAATTCATCGCGATCAACACGGACGCCCAGGCGCTCCTGCTCAGCGACGCCGACGTCAAGCTCGACGTGGGCCGCGAGCTGACCCGCGGACTCGGCGCCGGCGCCGACCCCGAGGTCGGCCGCCGCGCCGCCGAGGACCACGCCGAGGAGATCGAGGAGGTCCTAGCGGGGGCCGACATGGTCTTCGTCACCGCGGGCGAGGGCGGCGGCACCGGCACAGGCGGCGCGCCCGTCGTCGCGCGGATCGCCAAGTCGATCGGCGCCCTCACCATCGGCGTCGTGACCAAGCCCTTCGGGTTCGAGGGACGCCGTCGGCAGACGCAGGCCGAGGCCGGCGTCGCGACGCTGAAGAACGAGGTCGACACGCTCATCGTCGTCCCGAACGACCGCCTGCTCGAGATCAGCGACCGCGGCATCTCGATGCTCGAGGCCTTCGCGACCGCCGACCAGGTGCTCCTCGCCGGCGTCCAGGGCATCACCGACCTGATCACCACGCCCGGCCTGATCAACCTCGACTTCGCCGACGTGAAGTCGGTCATGCAGGGCGCGGGCTCGGCGCTGATGGGCATCGGCTCGTCGCGCGGCGCCGATCGCGCGATCAAGGCGGCCGAGCTGGCCGTCGCCTCACCGCTGCTCGAGGCCAGCATCGACGGCGCGCACGGCGTGCTCCTCTCGATCCAGGGCGGCTCGAACCTCGGCATCTTCGAGATCAACGACGCGGCGCGCCTCGTCCAGGAGGCGGTGCACGCCGAGGCGAACATCATCTTCGGTGCCGTGATCGACGACACGCTCGGCGACGAGGTGCGCGTCACCGTCATCGCCGCGGGCTTCGACGGCGGAGAGCCGGGCGGGACCGCTCAGGCCGCGATCGCCCAGCCGCGCCAGCAGCAGAGCTCGGCGAGCGAGTCGGCCGCCGAGCCCGTCCCGGCTCCCGCCGCCGCCCCTGCGGCCGGCTCGATCTGGTCGAGCACCCCCGTCGCCGCCCCGGCCCCTGTCGCCGACCCGTCCTTCGACGACGACGACAGCGACCTGGACATCCCCGACTTCCTCAAGTAGTCGTGCCGGATCCGGAGCTGGCCGCGCGCTGGGCCGAGGTCTCCGAGCGGGTCGCCGACGCGACCCGCTCGGCCGGTCGCGAGGCGTCCTCGGTCACGACCATCGTGGTGACCAAGTTCCACCCCGTGTCGCTGCTCCGCGACCTCCTCGAGCTGGGCGTCGTCGACTTCGGCGAGAACCGGCACCAGGAGGCGCAGGAGAAGTCGGCCGAGCTGGCGGGGACTGCTGCGCGCTGGCACTTCATCGGGCAGCTCCAGAGCAAGAAGGCGCGCCAGGTGCGCCGCTACGCCGACGCGGTCCACTCCGTCGACCGGCTCGCGCTCGTCCCGCTGCTGGAGGCGGGGGAGGAGCCGCTCGACGTGTTCCTGCAGGTCAACCTCACCGAGGATCCTGACCGCGGGGGAGCGTCGCCCGCCGACGTCGAGCCCCTCGCCGAGGCTCTCGCCGGGGCGCCCGGCCTCACGCTGCGCGGCGTGATGGCGGTCGCTCCGCTGGACGAGGAGCCCCGTCCGGCTTTCGCCCGGCTCCGGTCGATCTCCGACCGCGTGCGCGCCGTCGAGCCCTCCGCCACGGCGATCTCGGCGGGCATGTCGAACGACTTCGCCGAGGCGATCGCGGAGGGTGCGACACACCTGCGAATCGGATCGGCAATCACCGGAGAACGCCCCGCCCGCACCTAACCTCGTGGTGACCCACCTGTGGGAGCACACACGACACGGAGGACACCCCATGGCCAACCCGCTGAAGAAGACGATGGTCTACCTCGGACTCGCCGACGAAGAGGTCGAGTACGAGCGCGCAGAGCCCGTCGAGGCGGCCCCGGCGACGGCCCACCGCGCACCGGTCTCCCCGGTGCAGCCCGTCCCTCCCGTCGAGCCGGTGCAGCAGCCCCGCGCGACGGTCACCCCGCTCCGCAAGCCCACCCCCCAGACCCCGAAGGCGACGGCACCCGCCGAGATGAACGAGATCCTCACCGTCCACCCGAAGCAGTACCGCGACGCGCAGGTCATCGCGGAGAACTTCCGCGACGGCATCCCCGTGATCATCAACCTCTCGCAGATGAGCGATGCGGACGCCCGCCGCCTCATCGACTTCGCGAGCGGACTCTCGCAGGGCCTCTACGGCCGCATCGAGCGCGTGACGAGCAAGGTCTTCCTGCTCTCGCCGTCGCACATCACCGTCGCCGGCGACTCCGCCTCCGCCGAGAGCGACGCCGACGCGTCGTTCTTCGCGAAGTCCTGATCCCGGGGAGCCCTGGCCCCCGGTGACCTCCGTCGTCTCGCTCCTCGGGAGCGTCCTGTACTTCGTGCTGCTGCTCTACTTCTTCGCGATGTGGGCGCGGTTCGTGCTCGACCTCGTCCGCGTGATCCGACGCGACTGGCGCCCCCGCGGTGCCGGCCTCGTCGCCGCGGAGGGCGTCTACACCGTCACGGACCCGCCGATCGGCTTCTTCCGACGCCTGATCAAGCCGGTCTCGATCGGTCCGATCGCGCTCGATTTCGGCTGGAGCCTCACCATGCTCTGCGTCATCGTGGGCATGTACATCGCCACGTGGCTCCAGCGCGCCTGACCGTCCCTGTATCGTTGGCACGTCCGGACGTTCCCCGCGGTGTCAGCACTGCGCCGTGCGCCTGAAGTTGCTAGCTTTAGTCGCGCGTTGTTAAACGTGTACCTACTTGAAATCGAAGGTGGAAAGCCATGGCGCTCACTCCCGAAGACGTTGTCAACAAGCGGTTCCAGCCGACCAAGTTCCGTGAGGGATACGACCAGGACGAGGTCGACGACTTCCTCGACGAGGTCGTCGTGGAGCTCCGCCGCCTGAACCAGGAGAACGAGGAGCTTCGTCAGCGCCTCTCCTCCGGCGACAGCCGCCCCTCGGACGCCCGAGTCTCCGACGCCCCGCGCGAGAGCACTCCTGCTCCCGCCCCGGTGGTCGACGAGGCACCCGAGCCGGAGCCGCAGCCCGAGCCCGAGCCCACCCCGGCTCCCGCACCGGTCGTCGCTCCCGTCAGCTCCTCGCAGTCGGCTCCGGTCGACGAGGCCGAGAGCTCCAGCGGACTCCTGCAGCTCGCCCGCCGCCTCCACGAGGAGCACGTGCGCGAGGGTGCCGAGAAGCGCGACGCTCTCGTCGCCGAGGGCCGTGCCACGGCCGCCCGCATCGTCGCCGAGGCCGAGGCCAAGCAGCGCCAGCAGGTCGCGAAGCTCGAGGAGGAGCGCGCGACGGTCGAGCACCGCATCGACGAGCTCCGCACCTTCGAGCGCGAGTACCGCCAGAAGCTGAAGAGCTACATCGAGGGCCAGCTCCGCGACCTCGACACCCAGCCGGCGTCGACGGAGTCCTCGCTGTCGGGCTTTGGGGCGTAGTCCCGCCGCAGCGGACGTCAGGCCGAGGGTGCTCGTCACCCTCGGCCTCGTCGCGCTGGCGGTCTTCGCGATCGATCAGACCGCGAAGTTCCTGGTCACGGCGAACCTGCCCCTGGGCGAGGACGTCCATGTCCTCGGCGACGTCCTGATCCTGCACTACGTGAAGAACCCGGGTGCCGCCTTCTCCCTCGCGAGCGGGTCGACCTGGATCTTCTCGATCATCGCGGCGTGCGTCGTCGTCGCCGTGATCTGGTTCTCGCGCCGGATCCGCTCCACCGCGTGGGGCGTCTTCTTCGGCCTGCTGCTCGGCGGCACCCTCGGCAACCTCTTCGACCGGCTGTTCCGAGAGCCCTCCTTCGGGCTCGGACACGTCGTCGACTTCCTCTTCACGCCGTGGCTGCTCCCGGCGATCTACAACGTCGCCGACATCTCGATCTGCACGGCGATGGCGCTGTTCGTCCTCCTGAGCGTGCGGGGCGTCGGCCTCGACGGCACCCGCGAGCGCGCGGGCCGCGACGAGCAGGAGCCGGTCGCGTCCGAGGACGGCGCTCCCGCCACCCCCGGAGCGGGCGCCCCCGCAGCGGCCTCCTCCGTCGAGGAGGCGGCCCGCGACGCCGACCGCCCCGGCGGACGCTGATGGCGCAGTCCCGAGAGCTGCCGGTCCCGGACGGGCTCGACGGCCTCCGCGTGGACGCGGCCGTCGCGAAGCTGCTCGGCTTCTCGCGCACCTTCGCGGCCGAGGTCGCCGAGGCGGGCGGAGTGAGCGCCGACGGACGGGTCCTCGACAAGAGCGACCGCGTGCACGCCGGCACCTGGCTGAGCGTCGAGTGGAGCCCGCGCGAGGAGCCGCGGATCGTGCCGATGGCGGTCCCCGGCCTCGGCATCGTGCACGACGACGACGACATCGTGGTGATCGACAAGCCCGTCGGAGTGGCCGCGCACCCCGCCGTGGGCTGGGAGGGACCGACGGTGCTCGGCGCCCTCGCCGCCGCGGGCTTCACCGTGTCGACCTCCGGTGCGGCCGAGCGCGCGGGCATCGTGCACCGGCTCGACGCCGGCACGAGCGGCCTCATGGTCGTCGCGAAGTCCGAGCGCGCCTACACGCACCTCAAGCGCGCGTTCCACGACCGCACGGTCGAGAAGGTCTACCACGCGGTCGTGCAGGGCCACCCCGACCCGCTCGCCGGGACGATCGACGCCCCGCTCGGCCGCCACCCGTCCTCGGACTGGAAGTTCGCGGTCCGCGCCGACGGCAAGCCCTCGGTGACCCACTACGAGACGATCGAGGCCTTCCCGTTCGCCTCCCTCCTCGAGATCCACCTCGAGACCGGCCGCACCCACCAGATCCGCGTGCACATGGCCGCCCAGCGCCACCCGTGCGTCGGCGACGCGATGTACGGCGCCGATCCGACCCTCTCGAAGCGGCTCGGCCTCACCCGCCAGTGGCTCGACGCGGTCCGGCTCGGCTTCACCCACCCGGGCTCGGGGGAGTGGGTGCAGTTCGAGGCGTGCTACCCCGACGACCTGGTGCACGCCCTCGAGGTGCTGCGCGGGGAGTGATCCGCGCTCTCCCGGCCGGACCCGCGTCCGGCGCGGTTAGACTTCTTCCCGCCGTGTCCACGGGCCCTCCCGGGTCGCCGGCCATCCCTCCCCTGCCCGCAGTCCGCCGGAGGCGCATCCTTGCCGAGTAACGATTCCTTCGTCCACCTCCACGTGCACAGCGAGTACTCGATGCTCGACGGTGCAGCGCGGGTGAAGCCGCTGATCGACGCGGCGGTCGAGGAGGGCATGCCGGCCATCGCCGTGACCGACCACGGGAACGTGTTCGGCGCCTTCGACTTCTGGCGCACCGCGACGGCGGCGGGGATCAAGCCGATCATCGGCACCGAGGCCTACCTCACCCCGGGGACGCACCGCTCCGACAAGACCCGCATCCGCTGGGGCGACGGCGGAGGGGACGACGTGTCCGGCTCCGGCGCTTACACCCACATGACGCTGCTCAGCTCGACCACGACGGGCATGCACAACCTCTTCCGCCTCTCCTCGCGCGCGTCGATCGAGGGCTACTACTTCAAGCCGCGCATGGACCGCGAGATCCTCTCGCAGTACTCCGAGGGCCTGATCGGCACCACGGGCTGCCCGAGCGGCGAGGTCCAGACGCGCCTGCGCCTCGGCCAGTACAAGGAGGCCCGCCAGGCGGCCGCCGACTACCGCGACATCTTCGGCAAGGAGAACTTCTTCGCCGAGATCATGGATCACGGCCTCGACATCGAGCGGCGGGTGATCGGCGACGTCATCCGGCTCGCGAAGGACCTCGACCTCCCGTTGGTCGCCACCAACGACCTGCACTACACGCACGCGCACGACGCGACCTCGCACGCGGCGCTGCTCTGCGTGCAGTCCGGAACCACCCTCGACGACCCCAAGCGCTTCAAGTTCGACGCGGACGAGTTCTACCTCAAGTCGCCGCGCGAGATGCGCCAGGTCTTCCGCGACCACCCCGAGGCCTGCGACAACACGCTCCTCATCGCGGAGCGCTGCGACGTCCAGTTCGACACCTCGGCGAACTACATGCCCCGCTTCCCGGTGCCGGAGGGCGAGACGGAGGACACCTGGTTCGTGAAGGAGGTCGAGGCCGGACTGCGCGAGCGCTACCCGGACGGCATCTCCCAGGAGGTGCGCGACCGGGCGGACTACGAGACCCGCGTCATCCTGCAGATGGGCTTCCCCGGCTACTTCCTCGTCGTCGCCGACTTCATCAACTGGTCCAAGCGCAACGGGATCCGCGTCGGTCCCGGCCGCGGCTCCGGTGCCGGCTCGATGGCGGCCTACGCGATGAAGATCACCGACCTCGATCCGCTGCGCCACGGCCTGATCTTCGAGCGCTTCCTCAACCCCGACCGCGTCTCCATGCCCGACTTCGACGTCGACTTCGACGACCGTCGCCGCGGCGAGGTCATCCGCTACGTCACCGAGAAGTACGGCGACGAGCGCGTCGCGCAGATCGTCACCTACGGCACCATCAAGGCGAAGCAGGCTCTCAAGGACGCCTCGCGCGTCCTCGGCTTCCCGTTCGGGATGGGCGAGAAGCTGACGAAGGCCATGCCGCCCGCGATCATGGGCAAGGACATCCCGCTCAGCGGCATCAACGACCCCGCCCACGCGCGCTACAAGGAAGCGCTCGACGTGCGCAACGTCATCGCCGAGGACCCGCAGGCCAAGCTGGTCTTCGACACCGCGCTCGGACTCGAGAACCTCAAGCGCCAGTGGGGCGTGCACGCGGCCGGCGTCATCATGTCCAGCGATCCGCTGCTGGACATCATCCCGATCATGAAGCGGGAGCAGGACGGCCAGATCGTCACGCAGTTCGACTACCCCGCGTGCGAGTCGCTCGGGCTGATCAAGATGGACTTCCTGGGGCTGCGAAACCTCACGATCATCGACGACGCCCTCGACAACATCCGCGCCAACCGCGGACAGGACCTCGTGCTCGAGGACCTCGAGCTCGACGACCAGGCCGCCTACGACCTCCTCGCCCGAGGCGACACGCTCGGCGTGTTCCAGCTCGACGGCGGCCCGATGCGCGGCCTTCTCCGACTGATGAAGCCCGACAACTTCGAGGACATCTCCGCAGTCCTCGCGCTCTACCGGCCGGGCCCGATGGGCGCCGACTCCCACACCAACTACGCGCTGCGGAAGAACGGCGTGCAGGAGATCACCCCGATCCATCCGGAGCTCGAGGAGCCGCTCTCGGAGGTGCTCGGAGGGACCTACGGCCTGATCGTGTACCAGGAGCAGGTCATGTCGATCGCGCAGAAGCTCGCGGGCTTCACGCTCGCGCAGGCCGACCTGCTGCGGCGCGCGATGGGCAAGAAGAAGAAGTCCGAGCTGGACAAGCAGTTCGAGGGCTTCTCGGGCGGCATGATCGCCAACGGCTACTCGATGGAGGCCGTCAAGACCCTCTGGGACATCCTGCTGCCCTTCTCCGACTACGCCTTCAACAAGGCGCACTCGGCGGCGTACGGCGTCGTCTCCTACTGGACGGCGTACCTGAAGGCGCACTACCCCGCGGAGTACATGGCCGCGCTGCTCACCAGCGTCGGCGACTCCAAGGACAAGATGGCCGCCTACCTCAACGAGTGCCGGCGGATGGGGATCAAGGTGCTCCCGCCGGACGTCAACGAGTCGATCGGCTTCTTCACCGCCGTCGGCACCGACATCCGCTTCGGCCTCGGCGCCGTCCGCAACGTCGGCATGAACGTCGTCGAGGGCATCCGGGCCGTCCGCGAGGAGAAGGGGCGCTTCGAGACGTTCCACGACTTCCTCCGCAAGGTGCCGCTGCAGGTGACCAACAAGCGCACCATCGAGTCGCTCATCAAGGCCGGCGCCTTCGACTCGCTCGGCTCGACCCGCCGCGCCCTGGTCGAGGTGCACGAGGACGCCGTCGAGGCGGCGGTGGGGGAGAAGCGCAACGAGGCGAACGGCCAGGTCGGCTTCGACTTCGACAGCCTCTGGGACGAGCCGCAGGCCGCGATCCAGGTGCCCGAGCGGCCCGAATGGGCCAAGCGCGACAAGCTCGCCTTCGAGCGCGACATGCTCGGGCTCTACGTGTCCGACCATCCGCTCGCCGGACTCGAGACCGAGCTCGCCAAGCACTACAGCACCACGATCGCCGACCTGCTGATCTCGGAGACGATCGCCGACGGCGAGACAGTGGTCGTCGCGGGCCTCGTCACGAGCGTCCAGCACCGCATGGCCAAGGCCTCCGGCAACCAGTACGGGATGATCCAGGTCGAGGACTTCGGCGGCGAGATCACCTGCATGTTCATGGGGAAGGCGTACCAGGAGTTCGCCCCGGCGCTCACGAACGACTCCATCGTCGTCGTCAGAGGCCGCGTCAGCATGCGCGACGACGGGATGAACCTGCACGCGTTCAGCCTGTTCGCCCCCGAGATGAGCCAGGACGGCGACTCGGGACCGCTCACCGTCTCGATGCCCGAGTCGCGCGCGACCACCGACACGGTCTCGCAGCTCAGCGACGTGCTCATCCGCCACTCCGGCCAGACCGAGGTGCGGCTGAAGCTCATCAAGGGCGACACGGCCCGCGTGTTCGAGGTGCCGTTCCCCGTGCGCATCACCCCGGACCTCTTCGGCGAGCTGAAGAGCCTGCTGGGGCCGAACTGTCTGTATTGAATTCCGAGCCGGTCCCTGCCCGGCTCGGCGCGGTCGGCTGGGGAGGGTGGCCGGGTCGGTGAGAGCGTCGTGCGTCCGGCTACGACGATCCGCTGACACGCGGATCGCCGGTTCGCCTCGGAGGGTGCGGCGAGAGGGTGGCGGATCGGAGTGCGAGCCTGCGGCCGCCGGTGTCCTCCGGGTGGTCGAGTAGCCGCGGAGCGGCGGATCGAGACCGGGCGAGGGTCGGGCGGGACGGGGTCCGGGCG
>NZ_PSUV01000014.1:0-110685 GCF_002931985.1 Rathayibacter sp. AY1H2
GGTGGGTGGAGCGGGTCTCGTCCGCCTAGCGCGATCCGCTGGGACGCGGACCGTGCGTTCGGCGGTGCGGGGGCGCGTGGGGAGGGCGGCTCGTCGCCGGCGAGACGGGCGCGGAAGGCTCGGTGCTCGGGCCGAGACGGGCGCGGACCGGCTCTCGAATAGACTGGCCCCTGCCATCAGCGGCGCCCTCGGGGGCCGCACGCAACGAGATTTCCGAGGGAGAACCGTGTCCGGGCATTCCAAGTGGGCCACGACCAAGCACCAGAAGGCGATCAAGGACTCGCGCCGCGCGAAGTCCTTCGCCAAGCTGATCAAGAACATCGAGGTGGCCGCCAAGATCGGCGGCGCCGACCTCTCCGGCAACCCGACGCTCGTCGACGCCGTGCAGAAGGCGAAGAAGACCTCGGTGCCGAACGACAACATCGACCGCGCGATCAAGCGGGGTGCCGGCCTCACCGGCGAGGTCATCGACTACACGACGATCATGTACGAGGCCTACGGCCCCAACGGCATCGCCCTGCTCGTCGAGTGCCTCACCGACAACAAGAACCGCGCCGCGGCGGACGTCCGCACCGCGATGACCCGCAACGGCGGCACCATGGCCGACCCGGGCAGCGTCGCGTACAACTTCGCGCGCAAGGGCGTCATCTCCGTGCCCCACGGAGAGAGCGTCACCGAGGACGACGTGCTCGGCGCGGTCCTCGACTTCGGTGTCGACGACGTGCTCGACCACGGCGAAAGCTTCGAGGTCCGCGTCGAGCCGAGCGAGCTCGTCCCGGCCCGCTCGGCCCTGCAGGAGGCGGGCATCGACTACGACTCCGCCGACATCGAGTTCGTCGCCTCCCTCCAGGTCGAGGCCGACGCCGAGACAGCTCGCAAGGTCTTCCGCCTGATCGACGCGCTCGAGGACTCGGACGACGTGCAGAACGTCTACACCAACCTCGACATCACGGCAGAGGTGCGCGCCGAGCTCGAGAACGAGGAGTGACGCGGTGAGCCCGGCCCGATCCCGGAGGGCGGCCTGATGCGCGTCCTCGGGATCGACCCCGGGCTCACCCGCTGCGGCGTCGGCATCGTCGACGTCTCGCGCGACCGCCACGCGACCCTCGTGCACGTGACGGTCCTCCGGACACCGCCCGACGACGCGCTGGAGCGCCGCCTGCTGGCCCTGGGCGACGGGCTCGAGGCGCTGCTCGACGAGCACCGCCCCGACGCCGTCGCGATCGAGCGGGTCTTCGCGCAGAACAACGTCAGCACCGTGATGGGCATCGCGCAGATCAGCGGCGTCGCCCTCGTCGCGGCGGCCCGGCGCGGGCTCCCAGTCGGGATGCACACGCCGAGCGAGGTGAAGGCCGCCGTCACCGGCTACGGAGCCGCGGACAAGCGCCAGGTCACCGCGATGATCCAGCGCGTCCTCCGGCTCGACGCCCCGCCGCGGCCGGCCGACGCGGCCGACGCCCTCGCCCTGGCCGTCTGCCACGCCTGGCGGGCGCCTCTCACGCCGTCCTCCGGGTCGGCGGGAGCCGGTGCCGACGGAGCGGCGGGCGGCACAGCAGCGCAGCGGGCGTGGCGCGCCGCCGAGGCCGCGAGTCGAACGCCTGTTCGAGCATCTAGACTGACGCGGTGATATCCTCCCTCCGCGGCACCGTCCTCTCCGCCCGCGGGAGCCTCGCCGTCCTCGACGTCCACGGCGTCGGCTACGCGGTGAACGTGACCCCGCAGCACGCGCTCGAGATGCGCGTCGGCGACGAGACCACGGTCAGCACCGTGCTCGTCGTCCGCGAGGACTCGCTCACCCTCTACGGCTTCCCCGACGAGGAGCAGCTCGAGATCTTCGAGCTGCTGATCGGCGTGACCGGCGTCGGCCCGAAGTCCGCCCTCGGCGTGCTCGGCGCGGTCGAGCCGGACCGGATCGCGCAGGCGGTCGCCGACGAGGACGACGGGGTGTTCCGGAAGGTCAGCGGCATCGGCCCGAAGACGGCCAAGCTGATCATCCTGTCGCTCGCCGGCAAGGTGACCGTCCGTCCGCGCGCCGCCCGCGGCTCCGGTCCCGCCGCCACCGCCGCGCAGAACGTGCTCGCGGCGCTCGTCGGCCTGGGCTGGCCCGAGCGCACCGCGGCCGATGTGGTCGACGAGATCCTGCTCGACGCGCAGGCCTCCGACGCCGCGAACGTGCAGGCGCTGCTCCGGCTCGCCCTCGCCCGCCTCGGTCCGGCGGCCCGCTCGTGAGCGACGAGGTGCTGGGCGCCGAGGTCGCATCGGAGGCCGAGGTCGCCTTCGAGGGCGCTCTGCGGCCCAGGAACCTCAGCGAGTTCGTCGGCCAGCGCAAGGTGCGCGGCCAGCTCGAGCTGCTGCTCAAGGCCGCGGCCATGCAGGGCCGGACCCCGGACCACATCCTCCTGGCGGGCCCGCCCGGTCTCGGCAAGACGACCCTCGCGATGATCGTGGCGGAGGAGAGCTCCTCGCCCCTGCGGCTCTCCAGCGGCCCCGCGATCCAGCACGCGGGCGACCTCGCCGCCGTCCTCTCCTCGCTGCTGCCCGGCGAGATCCTCTTCATCGACGAGATCCACCGCATGGCGCGCTCCGCGGAGGAGATGCTCTACCTCGCGATGGAGGACTTCCGGATCGACATCATGGTCGGCAAGGGGGCGGGAGCGACGTCCGTCCCGCTGGATCTCGCCCCGTTCACGCTCGTCGGCGCCACGACCCGCTCCGGCCTGCTGCCCAATCCGCTCCGCGACCGCTTCGGCTTCACCGCGCACCTCGAGTTCTACGCGGAGGACGAGCTGCGGCAGGTGCTCGCCCGGGCGGCACGGCTGCTCGAGCTCGACATCGACGCGGACGCGATCGCCGAGATCGCCGGCCGCTGCCGAGGCACCCCGCGCATCGCCAACCGCCTGCTCCGGCGGGTGCGGGACTTCGCCCTGGTCCACGGCGGACGGGCCGACGTGACCGCCGTCCGCGCGGCGCTGGAGCTCTACGACGTCGACGCGCTCGGACTCGACCGGCTCGACCGCGCGGTGATGGAGATCGTGCTGACCCGCTTCGACGGCGGGCCGGTCGGCCTGAACACCCTCGCCGTGTCGGTGGGGGAGGAGGCGGAGACGGTCGAGGCCGTCGTCGAGCCGTTCCTCGTGCGGATCGGATTGCTGACCCGGACGCCGCGCGGCCGCGTGGCGACCCCCGCCGCCTACCGCCACTTCGGCATCGACCCCCGGGGGACGGCGGCTCAGCCGCCCCTGTTCCCCGATGATCTATGATTCTCTAGGCCCGACGGGCCGCTCGATCCGCTCCGCCTCGACCTGAGGCCGCGCGGCGGATCGCCCATCCACTCCGGAAGGCCCACCCATGGATCCGACGATCATCCTGCTCGTCCTGCTGCTCGCCGTGATGATCATCTTCATGTTCCGCAACAACAAGAAGCGCCAGCGCGACGCGGAGAGCATGAAGAACAACCTCCAGCCGGGGGTGGAGCTCATGACCGGCTCCGGCCTCTTCGGCACCGTCGTGTCGATCGACGACGAGGCGAACAAGATCGTCATCGAGTCGACCCCCGGCACGCTGCTGACCATCCACCGTCAGGCGATCGCCCGCCTCATCGACCCGAGCGAGAACGCCGTCGCCGTCGACACCGAGGACGAGGCCGACCCGCTGACCGCGACCGGCTCGCCCGAGTTCGGCGAGCGCGACTCCGCGCACCGCGACCCGCTGGTGGACCCGGTCGAGCGCGACCGCCGCCCCGACGCGCAGTAGTCTCCTGGTCGGGCCGGGCGCATCGGCGCCCGCCCGCCCTTCTCCACGCCCGGGCGACCCCGGGCCGATCACCGTCGACCGAAGAGAAAGCTGAGCCCTGGGTGGCCGCATCAACCCCCGTCCGGAAGGCCCGCCGCTCCCTGAGCTGGCTCGGTGTCCTGATCCTCGCTCTCGTCGGACTCAACACGGCGGCCGTCCTCTGGGGCGGCGGCTCCTGGACGCCGAAGCTCGCCCTCGACCTCGAGGGCGGCACGCAGATCGTCCTGCAGCCGCAGCTGAACGACGGCGACACCGTCTCGTCGGAGCAGCTGACGCAGGCCGTCTCGATCATCCGCCAGCGCATCGACGCGTCCGGCGTCTCCGAGGCCGAGATCACGACCCAGGGCTCGAGCAACATCGTCGTCTCGATCCCCGGCACGCCCGACGACGAGACGCTCCAGCGCATCGAGGCCTCGGCGAAGCTCGACTTCCGCCCGGTCCTCGTCGCGAGCCAGGCCACCAACAGCTCGGTCGGCGGCGACGCGACGTCCTCGCCCACGCCGACGCCCGTCGACCCGTCGCTCGCGACGGAGCCGACCGCCTCGCCGACGAACGCGAGCGACCTCGCCTACCTCACGCCGGCGCTCGAGGCCCAGTACACCTCGTTCGACTGCGCGTACCTCAACGGCCAGGACCCGAACCTCGCCCCGGCCGACCAGCCGCTCATCACCTGCGACGACAGCGGGACGGTGAAGTACGTCCTCGGCCCGGTGGAGATCACCGGCGAGGACATCTCGGACGCCTCGAACGGCCTGATGACGACCTCCTCCGGCGCCAGCACCGGCACCTGGGCCGTCAACCTCTCGTTCGACGACCAGGGCACGCAGGCCTTCGGCGACGTGACCTCGCGCCTCGTGGCGCTGCAGGGTGCGCAGAACCAGTTCGCGATCGTCCTCGACGGCCGGGTCATCTCGGCCCCGTCGACGAACGCCGCCATCACCGACGGCAACGCGCAGATCTCGGGCTCCTTCACCCAGGAGTCGTCGAAGACGCTCGCCGACCAGCTCAAGTACGGCGCGCTGCCGATCGGCTTCCAGGTCCAGAGCTCGGACAGCATCTCGGCGACGCTCGGCTCCGCCCAGCTCGCCAGCGGCCTGCTCGCCGGCCTCATCGGCCTGATCCTCGTCATCGTCTACTCCATCGCGCAGTACCGCGTGCTCGGAGCCGTCACGATCGCCTCGCTGCTCGTCGCGGCGATCGTCACCTACCTCGTCGTCACGCTGCTGTCCTGGCGGGAGGGACTGCGCCTCTCGCTCGCAGGAGTCGCGGGTCTCATCGTCGCGATCGGCATCACGGCCGACTCGTTCATCGTGTACTTCGAGCGCATCCGCGACGAGCTCCGCGACGGACGCGGCCTCGAGTCCGCCGTCGAGTCCGGCTGGCGGCGCGCGCTGCGCACGATCTTCGCGTCCGACATGGTGAACCTGCTCGCCGCGGTGGTCCTCTTCCTCCTCGCCGTCGGCAGTGTCCGCGGCTTCGCGCTCACCCTCGGGATCACGACGATCATCGACCTGATCGTGGTGGCGCTGTTCACCCACCCGATCCTGCAGCTGATGGCCACGAGACCGTTCTTCGCCGAGGGGCACAAGGCGTCGGGCCTGGATCCCCGGGCGCTCGGGGCCGTCTACCGCGGCCGTGCCGCCTTCCGTCCGCAGGACCAGGTGGTCGCCGGCAAGCGCGCCTCCGCGTCTCGTGAGGCGGCCAAGCGCCAGACCATCGCCGAGCGGAAGGCCGCCGAGGCGGCCGGCCTGCGCGACTCCAACGACTCGAACGGGAAGGACGCGTGATGGCCAGCTTCTCGCAGTTCGGAAACGACCTCTACACCGGTGCGCGATCGATCGACTTCGTCGGCCGGCGCCGCACGTGGTACCTCGTCTCGCTCGCCCTGATCCTGATCACGCTGCTCGGGACGGTCGCCCGCGGCGGCTTCAACTTCGGCATCGAGTTCACCGGCGGCTCGCAGTTCACGGTGTCCGCGCCGTCGAGCCTCGAGCAGGCGACGGCGACGGACGCGGTGACCTCGGTCGCTCCGGAGACCGTGCCGCGCGTGTCCATCGTCGGCGACGACTCCATCCGCGTGCAGACCGGCCAGCTCTCGACCGACGAGTCGACCGCGGTGCGGAACGCCCTGTCGGAGGCCTACGACGTGCCCACCGACCAGGTCGCCTCCTCCTTCATCGGAGCGGCGTGGGGCAACGACGTGACCCAGCAGGCCCTGCGCGGCCTGGTGATCTTCGTGGTCCTCGCGGCCCTGGCCATGTGGGCGTACTTCCGCACCTGGAAGATGTCGCTCGCGGCGATCGTCGCGCTCCTGCACGACCTCGTGATCGTGGCGGGCGTCTACGGCATCACCGGCACCGAGGTGTCGCCGGCGGCGGTGATCGGACTGCTGACGATCCTCGGCTACTCGCTCTACGACACGGTCGTGGTCTTCGACAAGATCCGCGAGAACACCGTGGAGGCGCTCGGCAGCACGACCCGCACCTTCTCCGAGACGGTGAACCTGGCCGAGAACCAGACTCTCGTGCGCTCCATCAACACCTCGATCGTCGCCGCCCTCCCGGTGGCCGCGATCCTCGTGATCGGCGCGTTCGTCCTCGGCGCGGGCACGCTCCGCGACATCTCGCTCGCCCTGCTGATCGGCATCATCGTCGGCACGTACTCGACGATCTTCGTCGCGGCGCCGCTGTACGCCCAGCTGCGCAGCCGGGAGCCCGAGATCTCCAAGCACGACAAGCGCGTGGAGTCGGCCCGGGCGAAGGCGACCGCTCCGGCCGCGCCGGCCGTGCAGGGCTGAGCCGTGGCCGACTACGCACAGGTCACGGCGGCCGACGCCGTCGGACTCGTCGAGCGCGACGAGGTCTGGCTGCTCGACGTCCGGGAGCCGCACGAGTGGGCGGCGGGGCATGCTCCGGCCGCCCACCACATCCCGATGGGGGAGATCGGCGCCCGGCAGGACGAGCTCCCGGCCGACACGGCGATCCTGGTGGTCTGCCACTCCGGAGTCCGCTCCGCGATGGTGACGCAGGCCCTCGACGGCGCCGGCTACGAGGTCGCCAACGTCGACGCCGGCATGACCGCCTGGGCCGCGGCGGGCGGCGACGTGGTCGACGGCGAGGGGCGCCCGGGACGCATCGGCTGACGCCGGCGCCGTCCGCCCCGGGCGGAACGGTCATCGGCGCCGTCCGCACGGGCGATAATGGGGCGATGGAGATCCTCGCGTGACGGAAACGACGACGACGTCCTCGACCGCTGCCCTGCGCAGACTGGTCCCGCGGATCTTCTCGCGCGCGCAGCCCTCCGGTGCTGTCGACACCCTCGTCCGCACCGTCCGGATGCACCACCCCAAGAGCGACATCGCGCTCATCGAGCGCGCGTACTCGGTCGCGGAGCGGGCGCACGCGAACCAGAAGCGCCGCAGCGGCGAGCCCTACATCACGCATCCGCTGGCCGTCGCGCAGATCCTCGCCGACCTCGGCATCGGCTCGAAGACGATCGCCGCCGCGCTGCTGCACGACACCGTCGAGGACACCGACTACCAGCTCGACGAGCTCCGCGCGGACTTCGGCGACGAGGTCGCGATGCTCGTCGACGGCGTCACCAAGCTCGACAAGGTCAAGTACGGCGACAGCGCGCAGGCCGAGACCGTCCGCAAGATGATCGTGGCGATGTCGAAGGACATCCGCGTCCTGATCATCAAGCTCGCCGACCGCCTTCACAACGCGCGGACCTGGGGCTTCGTCCCCGCCGAGTCCGCGGCCCGCAAGGCCACCGAGACCCTCGAGATCTACGCGCCGCTGGCGCACCGCCTCGGCATCCAGGCCATCAAGTGGGAGCTCGAGGACCTGTCCTTCGCGGTGCTCTACCCCAAGATCTACAACGAGATCGAGAGCCTGGTGAAGCGGCGGACGCCGCAGCGCGAGGAGTTCGTGCAGAACGTCATCGACCTGATCAGCGAGGACCTGCGGGCCGGGCGGATCCGCGGTCGCGTCGTCGGCCGGCCGAAGCAGTACTACTCGATCTACCAGAAGATGGTCGTCCGCGGTCGCGAGTTCGACGAGATCTACGACCTGGTCGGCATCCGCGTCCTCGTGAACTCGGTGCGCGACTGCTACGCCGTGCTCGGCTCGATCCACGCCCGCTGGACGCCGATGCCGGGCCGGTTCAAGGACTACATCGCCACTCCGAAGTTCAACCTCTACCAGTCGCTGCACACGACGGTCGTCGGGCCGAAGGGGCGTGCGGTCGAGATCCAGATCCGCACCAACGAGATGCACCAGCACGCGGAGTTCGGCATCGCGGCGCACTGGAAGTACAAGGAGCAGATGGCCACCGGCAAGGTGCCCACCTCCGGATCGAACGACACCGACCTCGCCTGGCTCGCGCACCTCTCGGACTGGCAGTCGGAGACCACAGACCCGAACGAGTTCCTCGACTCCCTCCGCTTCGAGATCGGCGCCAAGGAGGTCTACGTCTTCACCCCGAAGGGACGCGTGATCGGCCTGCCGACCGGTGCGACCCCGGTCGACTTCGCCTACGCGGTGCACACCGAGGTCGGGCACCGGACGATGGGCGCCAAGGTCAACGGGCGCCTCGTGCCGCTGGAGTCGGCTCTGACGACGGGCGACGTGGTCGAGGTCTTCACCTCGAAGAACCCCGACTCGGGACCGAGCCAGGACTGGCTCCACTTCGTGCAGAGCCCGCGGGCCCGCAACAAGATCCGGCAGTGGTTCACCAAGGAGCGGCGCGACGAGGCGATCGAGCAGGGCAAGGACTCCATCGCCCGGGCGATGCGGAAGCAGAACCTGCCGCTGCAGAAGCTGATGAGCCAGGACACCTTCACCGAGGTGGCCAGCCAGCTGCGCTACAACGACGTCGAGGCGCTCTACGCGGCCGTCGGCGAGGGCCACGTCTCGACCCAGTCGGTGCTCGAGAAGGTCGTATCCTCCATCCAGGGCGATCCGGAGTCGGACGAGAACGAGGTCACCCTCCCGCGCTCGCCCCGGCCGCGGAGCCGGAGCAGCGAGTCGGGCGTCCTCGTGAAGGGCGCGCCGGACATCCTCGTGAAGCTCGCGAAGTGCTGCACCCCGGTTCCAGGCGACCAGATCGTCGGATTCGTGACGCGGGGAGCCGGCGTCTCCGTGCACCAGGCGAACTGCCACAACGTGCAGGAGCTGCTGAAGGAGCCGGAGCGGATCGTCGACGTCGAGTGGGCGCCGTCCTCCAAGAGTATCTTCCTCGTGCAGATCCAGGTCGAGGCGCTGGACCGCTCGGGCCTGCTGAGCGACGTGACGCGCGTGCTCTCGGAGCACCACGTCAACATCCTCTCGGCGACGGTCTCCACCTCGAGCGACCGGCTGGCGATCAGCCGGTTCGTCTTCGAGATGGGCGACACCACCCACCTGGACCGCGTGCTGAACGCCGTGCGCCGGATCGACGCCGTCTACGACGTCTACCGGGTGAACGGGGGCTGATCCCCGGGCGGCGCCTCGCCGAGCGCCGCCCGCAGCCGTCGTCCGACGATCCTCCGTCCCGCGACGGCGCTGCCCTCCTCCAGCCTCGCGAGGACGGCGTCGAGGCCGGTCCGGGTGCTCCGAGAGAGCGCTCGGAGGATCGCGCCCGCGTCCTCCGTCCGGGCGAGGTCGATCAGCGTGCGAGCAGGCGACGTGACCGGCGCGCCGCCGAGGAGGACGACGTCGTCCTCGTCGAGCAGGACCTCGTGGCAGCGCAGGCGGGGGTTCGACGGCGCCTGCCGGCGCTTCCGCCGGTCGATCGAGGCGCTGTGCACCCGCGGCGGACGGTGCATCGCTCCGTGCACCCACGCGGCGGAGAGACGATCGGCGACGGCGCCGCGGGGGAGCAGCGAGCGCAGGGAGGCGGCCCGCTCGGACGCCCCCAGGGGCAGGTCCGCGACGAGGAAGCCCTCGTCGAGCGCGACCAGCTCGCCGTCGAGGCGGGCGGCGCACAGCTCCGCGAGAGGGAGGTGCCCGGGGAGGAGCACGGAGGGGAGGCGCATCCGGCCATGCTGGCCGATGCGCCTCCCCTCCGGAGCGTCGCGAGCGGATCTGTGGATGGATCCGCCGGCGCGGGTCTAGCCGATCGCGTCGAGCCAGACCTTGCGGGCGTCGAGCGCCTCCTGAGCCTGGGCGATCGCGTCGCGGTCGCCGCGCGCCTTCGCCTCGTCGAGCTCGTCCTGGAGCTTCTGGATCGCGGCGGTCAGCTGCGAGGCCAGACCCTCGGAGCGGGCCTTGCGCTCCGGGTTGCTGCGGTTCCAGTGCTCCTCGTCGAGCTTGCGGACGTGCGCCTCGACCTTGCGGAGACGGTCCTCGACGGTGCGCACCTGCTCGCGCGGCACGCGGCCGACGGCGTCCCAGCGCTCCTGGATCGAGAGCAGCACCCGCTTGGCCTTCTCGCGGTCCTGCTCCTGCAGGAGCGGCTCCGCCTCCTCGAGGAGGGCGAGCTTGAGGTCGAGGTTCTCGGTGTACTCGACGCTCTCCTGCGCGACGATCTCGGCCTTGGCGCCGTAGATCGCGTCGCCGGCGGCCTTGAAGCGCGCCCAGAGCGCGTCGTCGAACCGCTTGCCGGCACGGCCGGCGACCCGCCAGCGCTCGAGGAGCGCGCGGTAGTCCGGGATGGCGTCGGCGCCCTGGGGCACCAGCGCCTCGGCCTGATCGATGAGCGCCTGCTTGGCCTGCTTGGCCTCGCGGTGCGCGGAGTCGAGGTCGGCGAAGAACGCCTTGCGGTTCTGCTCGATCGTGGTGCGCGCACCGCGGAACCGGCGCCACAGCTCGTTCGCGTCGTTCTTGGGCAGGCGCGGGCCCTGCTGCTGGTGGTTCTGCCAGCGGGCGAAGAGGTCGTCGATCGCGGCGCTGGCCTGCTTCCACTGCGTCTTCGCCGGGTCGACCGCCGCCAGGGCCTCGGCCTCGGCGACGATCGCCTCGCGGTAGGCGAGGGCCTCGGACAGCGCGGCCTTCGACTCGGCCGCCTGCTGCTCGGTCAGATCCTCGACGGAACCGCTCAGCGCGTCGACCCGGGTCTGCAGCGACTCGAGGTCGCCGACCGCGTTGGCCTGCGCGATGGCCGCGGACAGCGACTGCACCGTCCGGGCGACGTCTCCGGCGGGTGCGCCCCGCTTGGCGCGCTGCTCGAGCAGGGAGACCTGCCCGGCGAGCTCCGTGTACTTGCGCTCGTAGTAGGCGAGCGCCTCCTCGGGAGTCGCATCGGGGTACTGGCCGACCTCTCGCTCCCCGTCGCCGACGCGGACGTAGACCGTCCCGTCGTCGCCGACCCGTCCCCACGGCTGCTGGTCACTCATCGCTCGGAGCCTCACCTTGCTGTTCGATGTCGTGCTTCTCGGTGCCCGTCGCGTCGTCGGCCGGTGGGGCTCGACGGCCGGAGGGCCGAAGACCGCGCTCGGCCGCGAACGGGCAGTGACGACAAGCCTATTGCACTCCCCGCGCGGGCGGACCGTGACGACGCCGCGGGTGCGGCTACTGGACGGAGACGGAGGTGATGGACACGGGCTCGGCGGGGGCGCCGTCACCCGATCCGTCGGCCGTGCCCTTCGACACGACGTCGCTGACGAGGGCGTCGAGTCCCGAGGTGACCTGCCCGAGCACGGTGTACCCGCCGGCCGCGTCGGCGGGCAGGGTCGTGTCCTGGTAGACGACGAAGAACTGGCTTCCCTGGCTGTAGCCGTTGCCGCCCTGGCGGGCCATCGCGATGGTCCCGGCCGGGTAGACGCCGTCCTCGGGCGCGTTCTCGACGGGGCCGTAGCTGTAGCCGGGGCCGCCGGTGCCGTCGCCGTCCGGGTCGCCGCACTGGAGGACGTAGAGGCCCTCCGTGGTGAGGCGGTGGCAGGAGACGCCGTCGTAGAAGCCGGACCGCGTCAGCGAGATGAAGGAGGACACCGCCTGCGGGGCAGCGGCGCCGGCGAGCGTGATGCCCAGCGGGTCCTCGCCGATCGTGAGCGTGCCCGTCCAGTCGCGGCCCTCGGCGATGTCGGAGGAGGGGACGTCGCCGGTGTTCGACCCCGTCGCCTCGGGCGTCGGGGTCGCGGAGGAGGAGGAGGTCGGCTCGGCGACCGGGGTGCCGGGGCCGCCGGAGAAGTAGAGGATCTGGGCGACGACCGCGAGCCCGATCACGACGACGGCGGCGATCGCCGCGATCACGTTGTCGCGCACGCGCCGCTTCTGCCTCGAGCGGTGGAGGCTCTGACGGGCCTGGTAGGCCCGGAGCCGGGTGCGCGCCTCGCGGTCGTTCGACTTGCCCTGGGCCACGTGTTCCTCCGACGTCCTCGTCCGCGCGGCTTCGGCGCGGCGGCCCGCGCACGCAGGCCGCGTCGAGCCTACGAGAACCGCCGGAGGCGCGACAAACGCCGCTCCGTCGCGCCGGGCAGTCGGGCCGGGGCTCTGTCGGAGGCCGTCGTTACGCTGGGGGCATGACCATGCAGCAGGCCGGACTCCGCTCCGGGGCGAGTCCGCTCGCCGTGCGGATGCGGCCGCGCAGCCTCGAGGAGGTCGCCGGCCAGCGCCACCTCCTGACGCCCGGCTCGCCCCTGGTCGCCCTCGCCGCCGACACGACGGGGGAGCGGGGAGCGGTGTCCGTGATCCTCTGGGGCCCTCCAGGCACGGGCAAGACCACGCTCGCGCAGGCGGTGGCCCACTCCAGCGGCCGCCGCTTCGTCGAGCTCTCCGCCGTCACGGCGGGCGTGAAGGACGTGCGGCAGGTGATGGAGGAGGCACTCTCCACCCGCGACCTCTACGGCACGTCCACCGTGCTCTTCCTCGACGAGATCCACCGCTTCACCAAGGCGCAGCAGGACGCACTGCTGCCCGGGGTCGAGAACGGGTGGGTCATCCTCATCGCGGCCACGACCGAGAACCCCTCGTTCTCGGTGATCGCGCCGCTGCTCTCGCGCTCGCTCCTGCTGACCCTCGAGCCGCTCAGCGACGACGACCTGGGCGTCCTGGTCGACCGCGCCCTGCACGACGAGCGGGGTCTGCGCGACTCGGTGACGCTGGAGGAGGAGGCCCGGGCGAGCATCGTGCGGCTCGCCTCCGGAGACGCCCGGCGGGCGCTGACCGCGCTCGAGGCCGCCGCCACCTCCGCCCGCTCGGAGGCCCGCGAGGCCGACCGGGTCGCCCGCGCCGCCGCCGCGGAGGACCCGGACGAGGAGGACGAGGACGACGAGGGCGCTCCCGTCGAGGCCGCCGCCGAGGAGCCCGCGCTCCCCGTGATCACGACCGAGGTCGTCGCGCGCGCCGTCGACCGCGCCCTGCTGCGCTACGACCGCAACGGCGACGAGCACTACGACGTCATCAGCGCCTTCATCAAGTCCATCCGGGGCTCGGACGTCGACGCGGCGCTGCACTACCTGGCCCGGATGATCGAGGCGGGGGAGGATCCGCGGTTCATCGCCCGCCGCATCATCGTCTCCGCGTCCGAGGACATCGGCATGGCCGACCCGCAGGCGCTCGTCGTCGCGATCGCCGCGGCCGACGCCGTGCAGTTCATCGGCATGCCGGAGGGGCGCATCCCGCTCGCCCAGGCGGTCGTGCACCTGGCGACCGCCCCGAAGTCGAACGCGTCCTACTCCGCCATCGACGCGGCCATCGCGGACGTGCGCGCGGGCCGCGCGGGTCGGGTGCCGGCGCACCTGCGCGACGCGCACTACCCCGGCGCCAAGAAGCTCGGCCACGGGAAGGGCTACCGGTACCCGCACGACGCCGACCTCGGCGTCCTCGAGCAGCAGTACCTCCCGGACCCGCTCCAGGGCGCGCGGTACTACCGGCCCACCGAGCACGGCAACGAGCGCGACGTCTCCGCACGACTGGCGAAGCTCCTGCGCATCATCCGCGGCGACCGGGGCTGACCGCGCCGACCGCGAACTCGCGCGACCCGCACGGGAGGCCGTGGCCTGATAGTCTTGCGAGGTTGCCCACCGCTCTGTAGCCGAGCGGAGCAGCGCATCCCTCTGAATCGCGCAGCCCGCCACTGCGGTCACCCTTCCCCCGCACCCGCGGAGGACACGACCGCGGCGTCCGCACTCCTCCCGGAGCCGGCGGTCGAGAGCTGCGACCGAACCTCTCAGACCTTGGAAGGACCACTGTGTCGACCACGTCCCGTACCCGCTCGAAGACGCGCCTCTCGCGCGCCCTCGGCATCCCCCTGACCCCGAAGGCCGCCCGCTACCTCGAGAAGCGTCCCTACGCTCCCGGCGAGCACGGCCGCTCGAAGCGCAAGGCCGACTCCGACTACGCGGTCCGCCTGCGTGAGAAGCAGCGTCTGCGCGCCCAGTACGGCATCCGCGAGAAGCAGCTCCGCATCGCCTTCCAGGAGGCGCGCCGCACCCAGGGCCTGACCGGTGAGAACCTGGTCGAGCTCCTCGAGATGCGCCTCGACGCCCTCGTCCTGCGCTCGGGCTTCGCCCGTACCACCGCGCAGGCCCGCCAGTTCGTCACCCACCGCCACATCATGGTGGACGGCAAGACGGTCGACCGCCCCTCCTTCCGCGTGAAGCCGGGCCAGGTCATCCACGTCAAGACCCGCTCCGAGGGCACCGAGCCCTTCCAGGTCGCCGCCGCCGGTGGACACGTCGACGTCCTCCCCAAGACCCCGGGCTACCTCGAGGTCGAGATCGACAAGCTGCAGGCGACGCTCCTGCGCCGCCCGAAGCGCGCCGAGGTCCCCGTGACCTGCGAAGTGCAGCTCGTCGTCGAGTACTACGCGGCCCGCTGAGTCCAGCCCTGCAGAGAAAGGCCCCGGTGTCCGCACCGGGGCCTTTCCCGTTCCCGGGGTCGCGATCCGGAGTGCCCGCCGCGCTCCGAGAGTCCCGCGCTGCGCCCGATCCGGCCGTCGCGCCCGAGCCGAGCGCCCGCCCCTGTCGCGGCCCGTCGGTAGGCTGGAGTGCCGCGCTGGGCGGCATCGAACGGAGGTCACCGTGACCGGTGGAGACATCGCAGGGCTCATCGCCGCGGGGGTGTTCGCGATCCTGGTGGCGATCACCGCCGTCCCGCTCTGGAAGCTCGGGCGCGTCTTCGACAGCACGAGCGAGGCCATCAAGCAGGCCAGCGACGGCCTGACGCCGATCCTCGACGAGTCGGCCTCCACCCTCCGCGAGGCCAACCACCAGCTCGCGCGGGTGGACACGATCACCAAGGACGTCGCCGAGGTCACCGGCAACGTCAACGCGCTCGTCGCCCTCACGGCCGCGACCGTGGGCGGTCCGCTCATCAAGCTCGCCGGCTTCACCGCCGGAGTCCGCGCCGTGCTCGTCGCCGGACGGACGGCCGACAAGGCCGGAGCCGCGGTCGGCCGCTCCGCCGCGAAGCGCACGAAGCGCCCGCGCTCGAAGTAGCGCCGCGCCCGCGCCCTAGAATCGAACGGGTCGTCGCGCCGTCGCGCCCGCCCCGCCGCTGTGGAAGGACACCCCGTGAAGAACATCCTCCTGATCGTCATCGGGATCGGCCTCGGATTCGCGGTCGCCCACCAGGTCTCGCGCACCGAGGCGGGCGCCCGGCTCTTCGCCGACCTCAACCGCACCGCGAAGGAGCTCGGCGAGGCCGTCTCCGAGGGCTACCACCAGCGCGAGGCCGAACTGAAGGCCGCCATCGGCGAGGGCTGACGCCCCGCCGCCCGACATCCGCGTCGTCACCGACCGAACCGTAACGGAACCCATGCAGACCGCAGACATCCGCAACCGCTGGCTCGACTTCTTCGGGAGCCGCGGCCACACCGTGGTCCCCTCCGCCTCCCTCGTGAGCGAGGACCCGAGCCTCCTCTTCACCGTCGCCGGCATGGTGCCGTTCGTGCCCTACCTCACCGGAGTGGTCCCCGCGCCGTACCCGCGTGCGACCAGCGTGCAGAAGTGCATCCGCACCAACGACATCGAGGAGGTCGGCAAGACGCCTCGTCACGGCACCTTCTTCCAGATGAACGGCAACTTCTCCTTCGGCGACTACTTCAAGGAGGGGGCGATCGGCTACGCCTGGGAGCTGCTCACCGGCGCCGAGAGCGACGGGGGACTGGGCTTCGACGAGAAGGACCTCTGGGTCACCGTCTACAAGGACGACGACGAGGCGATCGCGCTCTGGAAGACGATCGCGGGACTGCCGGACGAGCGCATCCAGCGCCTGGACAAGGACACCAACTACTGGTCGACCGGCCAGCCCGGCCCTGCCGGCCCCTGCTCCGAGATCTTCTACGACCGCGGCCCCGCCTACGGGATCGACGGCGGCCCGGCGACGGACGACGACCGCTACGTGGAGATCTGGAACCTCGTCTTCATGCAGTACCTCCGCGGCGAGGGCACGAGCAAGGTCGACTTCGACATCCTCGGCGAGCTGCCGCGCAAGAACATCGACACCGGCATGGGCCTCGAGCGCGTCGCCTTCCTCAAGCAGGGCGTCGAGAACATGTACGAGATCGACCAGGTCCGTCCGGTCCTCGATCGCGCCGCCGAGCTCTCGGGCCGCCGCTACGGAGCCGTCCACGAGGACGACGTCCGCATGCGCGTCATCGCCGACCACGTGCGCTCCTCGCTGATGCTGCTGTCGGACGGCGTGACGCCGTCCAACGAGGGGCGCGGCTACATCCTCCGCCGCCTCATGCGCCGCACGGTGCGCGCCATGCGCCTGCTCGGAGTGGACACCGCGACGTTCCCCGAGCTCTTCGCCGCCTCGCGCGACGCGATGGCGTCGGCCTACCCCGAGGTGTCCACGGAGTTCGAGCGCCTCTCGACCAGCGCCTACGGCGAGGAGGAGGCGTTCCTGCGCACCCTCGCGGCCGGCACCGAGATCCTCGACCTCGCGGTCCTGAAGACGAAGAAGGCCGAGTCGCCGACGCTGCCGGGCGACACCGCGTTCCTCCTGCACGACACCTTCGGGTTCCCGATCGACCTCACCCTCGAGATCGCCGAGGAGTCGGGTCTGACGGTCGACCGCGAGGCGTTCGATTCCCTCATGACCGCGCAGCGCACGCGTGCGAAGGCCGACGCGAAGTCGAAGAAGTCGGCGCTGGCCGATCTCTCGGTCTACGCCGACTTCCGCGCCCACGGCGAGACGCTGTTCACCGGCTACGACGTGCTCGACACCGAGACGCGCATCCTCGGCCTCATCGTCGGCGGGCACTCCGTCACGAAGGCGGTCGCGGGCGACATCGCCGAGGTGATCCTCGAGGCGACCAGCCTCTACGCGGAGTCGGGCGGCCAGGAGGCCGACGCCGGCCGCATCGTCGGCTCCGGCTTCGATCTCGAGGTCCTCGACGTGCAGAAGCCCGTCAAGGGGCTCATCAGCCACAAGGTCCAGGTCGCCAGCGGCGAGGTCGGAGTGGGCGACGCCGCCACCTCCGTCGTCGACCGCGACTGGCGCCGGGGCGCCACGCAGGCGCACTCGGGCACGCACCTCATCCACGCCGCGCTGCGCCAGGTGCTCGGTCCGCAGGCGCACCAGTCCGGCTCCTACAACAAGGCGGGCTACCTGCGCCTGGACTTCTCGTGGAACCAGGCCCTCTCGCTCGAGACCCGCAGCGAGATCGAGGAGATCGCCAACACGGCGATCCGTGACAACCTCGAGGTCGTCACGCGCGAGCTCCCGATCGACGAGGCGAAGGCGCTCGGCGCGATGGCCCTCTTCGGCGAGAAGTACGGCGACGTCGTCCGCGTGGTCGACATCGGCGGGCCCTGGTCGCGCGAGCTCTGCGCGGGCACCCACGTCGGGCGCTCGTCCGAGGTCGGCGTGATCAGCCTGGTCAGCGAGTCCTCGGTCGGATCGACCAACCGCCGCGTCGAGTCGCTCGTGGGCCGCGAGGCCTTCCAGGAGCTCGCCGCCGAGCGCGCCCTCGTCAGCACGATCTCGTCCTCGCTGAAGACCCCGCGCGAGCAGCTCCCCGAGCGGATCGGCGAGCTCGTCGCGAGCCTCAAGGCCGCTGAGAAGCGGATCGCCGCGTTCGAGGCCAAGGCCCTCGCCGACCGGGTGCCCGCCCTCGCCGCGACCCGCCGCACCGTGGGCGGCACGACCGTCGTCGCCGAGAGCATCGGCTCCGCCGGATCGACGGACGAGCTGCGCTCCCTCGTGACCTCCGTCCGCGAGCGGCTCGGCCAGGAGCCGGCCGTCGTCGCGCTCGCCGCCGACGTCTCGGGCAAGCCCGCGGTGATCGTCGCCACCAACCAGGCCGCCCGCGACCAGGGCCGCCGCGCGGGTGCGCTCGCCAGGCGCGCCGCCGGGATCCTCGGTGGCGGCGGAGGCGGCAAGGACGACCTCGCCCAGGGCGGCGGCTCCGACGTCTCCGCCATCGGCGCGGCGCTCGAGGCCGTGGTGCAGGAAGCGACCAGCTGAATGAGCCGGTTCGGCGTCCGGCTCGGCATCGATGTGGGCCGTGCCCGCATCGGGGTCGCCCGCTGCGACGCCGACGGCCTGCTCGCGGTGCCCGTCGAGACGGTCGCGCGGGCGGGCACTGACGGCGGATCCTCGGACGTCTCCCGGATCGCTCACCTCGCCGCCGAGTACGATGCCCAGGCGATCATCGTCGGACTGCCGTTGTCGCTGTCGGGGGCCGAGACGGCCTCGACGGAGGACGCGCGCGGATTCGCTCGACTGCTCGCCGAGGCGGTGCCCACCGCTCCGGTGCGGCTCGTCGACGAGCGGCTGTCGACGGTCACCGCTCAGAGCGCCCTGCACCGCTCCGGACGCACCACCCGCGGCTCCAGAGCCGTGATCGACCAGGTCGCCGCCGTGGTGATCCTGCAGCACGCCATCGATTCCGAGCGCTCGGCCGGCACCCCGGCCGGGGTCCTGCTCGAACCGAACGAAGGACCTCCTCGTGACCGACGTCCCCCCGAGCCGCCGCGACGCCCGCGCCGCCGAGCAGGCGCAGCCGACTCCGCCCGACCCGACTCCGGAGCAGCAGCCCGCGCCGACTGAGGCGCACGATCCGCTGGGCCGCCTCTTCACCGGGCCCGACGTGCCCGAGCCCCGTGGCCGCGACGACGCGGCCGCGTTCGACCCGGACGCGCGCCCGAAGCGTCGCCGCGCGGCTCGCGCGACGGGCGGCGCGAAGAAGCGCCGCAGCCGCCGCGGGCTCATCGGCGGGCTTCTGGCCTTCGGCGTCTTCGCCGCGCTCGTCGCCATCGCCGTCACGATCTTCCTCGAGCCCGTGCGCGGCCTGTTCGCCGAGCCCGAGCCGACCGACTTCACCGGCACCGGCTCGAGCGAGGTGCTGTTCACGATCCACCAGGGCGACGGCGGCAGCGACATCGCCAACAACCTCGTCTCGGACGGGGTCATCAAGTCGTACGACCCCTTCTACGACCTGCTCCTCGCCCAGAGCCCGGAGCCCGTCTTCCAGCCCGGCGCGTACTCGCTCAAGGCCGAGATGAGCGCCAAGGCCGCACTGTCGGCGCTGCTCGACTCCGAGTCGACGCGCCTCGCGAACACCTTCGTCATCCCCGAGGGGACGGCGCTCAAGGAGGCGCTGCCGCTCATCGCGGACGGTACCGGGGTCGCGCTGACGGACCTCGAGGCGGCCGCCGCCGACTGGGGCTCGTTCGGGCTCCCGGCCGGGGCGACGAGCCTCGAGGGGTTCCTGTTCCCCGCGACCTACGACATCGACCCGTCGACGCCGGCGCACGACATCCTGAAGACCCTGGTCGACCGGATGTACCAGTCGCTCGACCAGGCCGGCGTGCCGGCGGACGACCGCTACCGCGTCGTGGTGTTCGCGTCCCTCGTGCAGCGCGAGGCCCGCGTCGCCGAGGACTTCCCCAAGGTCGCGCGCGTGTTCCAGAACCGCCTCGACCAGGGGTGGCGCCTGCAGTCGGACGCGACCGTGGCGTACGGCACCGGCGCGACCGACCGCGTCTCGACCACGGACGCCGAGCGGAACGACGCCGGCAACGTCTACAACACCTACCAGCGCGACGGCCTGCCGCCCGCGCCGATCTCGAACCCGGGCGACGTGGCGATCGACGCGGTCATGCACCCCGCGGACGGCACCTGGATGTACTTCGTCACGGTGAACCTCGAGACGGGCGAGACGGTCTACTCCACCACCGACGCCGAGCACAACGCGGCCGTCGACCAGTGGCAGGCCTGGATGCGGGACCACCCGGAGTACCAGTGACGGCCGCCGGGTACCGCCTCGCGGTCCTCGGCGCGCCGATCGCGCACTCGAAGTCGCCCGCGCTGCACGCGGCCGCCTACCGGGTGCTCGGACTCGACTGGAGCTACCGCGCCGTCGAGACGACGGAGGCGACCCTCTCCGAGGTCGTGTCCGGTGAGCCCTGGCACGGACTGTCGCTGACAATGCCGCTCAAGCACGCGGTGCGACCGCTGCTGGCGGAGGAGGACGCGGTCGCCCGGGTCACCGGCGCGGTCAACACCGTGCTGGTCGACCGCTCCGGCCCGGCACCCCGCCTCCGCGGGTTCAACACCGACGTCGCGGGCATCGTGCGCGCCCTCGCCGAGGCGGGCGTCGTCTCGGCGGAGCGCGTCCAGGTGCTCGGCGGGGGAGCGACCGCCGCCTCCGCCCTGGCCGCCGCCGCCGAGCTCGGCGCGGCGCGGGTCGACCTCGTCCTGCGGACGGCGTCGAGGGCCGTCGAGCTCGCTCCGCTCGCGGAGTCGCTCGGCGTCCCGCTCTCGGTCCGCTCCTTCGCCGACTGGTCCACCGGAGCGCCACTGGTGATCTCGACGCTCCCCGGCGGGGCGGCGGACGGCCTCGACGTGCCCGACGCGGCGGTCGCGGGCTCGACCCTGTTCGACGTGGCGTACTCCCCGTGGCCGAGCGCGCTCGCCCGGCGCTGGGAGCAGGGCGGCTCCCCGGTCGTCTCCGGGCTCGGGATGCTGCTCCACCAGGCACTCGTGCAGGTGCGGATCTTCGTCGGCGGCGACCCGGTCCTGCCTCTCGATCGCGAGGACGAGGTGCTCGCGGCGATGCGCCGAGCCGTCTCGGCGGGTCCGGCGCACTGACCTCGTGTGCCAGAATCGGAGGATGCTCCGTTGGCTCACGGCCGGGGAATCCCACGGTCCCGAACTCGTCGCCGTCCTCGAAGGACTGCCGGCGGGCGTCCCCGTCTCCCTCGACGACATCCGCGCCGATCTGGCGCGCCGGAAGCTCGGCTACGGCCGCGGAGCCCGGATGAACTTCGAGCAGGACGAGCTGACGATCTCCTCCGGCGTCCGGCACGGAGCGACGATGGGCAGCCCCATCGCCCTGCGCATCGGCAACACGGAGTGGCCGCGCTGGGTCGACGTCATGTCGGCGGAGCCCCGTGACCCCGAGAGCCTGCCCAAGGGCCGCGGCGCCGCGCTCACACGGCCCCGCCCGGGCCACGCCGACCTCGTCGGGATGCAGAAGTACGGCTTCCCCGAGTCCCGCAACGTGCTCGAGCGCGCCTCCGCCCGCGAGACCGCGGCCCGCGTCGCCCTCGGCGCCGTCGCCCGCCGCTTCCTCGGCGAGCTCGGCGTCTCGCTCGTCAGCCACACCCTCGCCATCGGGCCGGTCCGCGTGCCCGAGGGCTCGCCGCTGCCCGGCCCGGCCGACGTCGCCGCCCTGGACGCGGATCCGCTGCGCTGCCACGACGCCGCGACCAGCGCCCTCATGGTCGCCGAGGTGGACAGCGCCCACGACGACGGCGACACTCTCGGCGGCGTGGTCGAGGTCCTCGCGTACGGTCTCCCGCCCGGACTCGGGTCCTACGTGCACTGGGACCGTCGTCTCGACTCCCAGCTCGCGGCGGCCCTGATGGGGATCCAGGCGATCAAGGGCGTCGAGGTCGGCGACGGCTTCCTCACCACCACCCGCCGCGGCTCGGAGGCGCACGACGAGCTCTTCCAGTCCGCCGCCGGCATCTCCCGGTCCAGCGACCGGGCCGGCGGCACCGAGGGCGGGATGAGCACGGGGACCGTGCTGCGGGTCCGCGCCGGCATGAAGCCGATCGCGACCGTGCCGCACGCGCTGCGCACCGTCGACGTCGCCACCGGCGAGGCAGCCGGCGCTCACCACCAGCGCTCCGACGTCTGCGCGGTGCCGGCGTCCGGTGTCGTCGCGGAGGCGATGGTCGCCCTGGTGCTCGCGAACGCCGTGCTCGAGAAGTTCGGCGGCGACAGCGTCACCGAGACCCGCCGCAACCTGCAGGGCTACCTCGCCGCCATCCCCGACGAGCTCCGCACGGCCGCCGCGAGCGACCCGGCTCTCGGGCTCGCCTGATGGCCGCGTCCTCGGCGGCCCGCTGATGGCGGGTCACGATACCGGCGCGGCCCGCGCCCGCCTCGTCCTGATCGGCCCGATGGGGGCCGGCAAGACGACGATCGGCAAGCGGGTCGCGAAGGCGCTGAGCGCCGGGTTCGTCGACTCCGACGCGGAGTTCGTGCGCATCCACGGCCCGATCGCCCCCTACTTCGACGCCCACGGCGAGCCGGCCTTCCGCCGCGAGGAGCGCCGCGTCGTCGAGCGCGCCGTCCGCCGCGACGTGGTGCTGAGCCTCGGCGGGGGAGCGGTGCTCGATCCCGCGACGCGCGCCGACCTCGCGGACGTCCCTGTCGTGCTCCTCACCACCACGGCCGAGGCCGTCCGCGACCGGCTCGGCTCCGGCTCCCGCCCGCTGGTGCGCGGCGGGGTCGGCGACTGGGTCCGCATCTTCGACGAGCGGCGCCCGGTCTACGAGTCCCTCGCGGACACCGTGGTCGACACCTCCCGGCGGCCGATCACGCTGATCGCCGCCGAGATCGCGGAGTGGGTGCGCGCGCAGCGCCCCTCCGCCACCCCTGCACCATCGGACCCGGCGGCCACGAGCCGCCCGAGCGGAAGACAGTCATGAACGACGGCACCACCGCCATCCCCGTCGCCGGAGAGAACGGCTACGACATCCACGTCGGGCGCGGACTCCTCGACGGCCTCGCCGACGCGATCGGCCCCCGGGCCGCGAAGGTGCTCATCGTGCACCCGCCGACCCTCGCGGTCCTCGCCGCCGAGATCCGCGAGAGCCTGCTCGAGCGCTACGAGGTGCTGCTCGCCGAGGTCCCGGACGCCGAGGCCGCGAAGCGCGTGGAGGTGGCGGCCTTCTGCTGGCAGGTGATGGGGCAGTCGGACTTCACCCGCACGGATGTGGTCGTCGGCTTCGGCGGCGGCGCGATCACCGACCTGGCCGGCTTCGTCGCCGCCACCTGGCTCCGCGGGGTCGACCTGGTGCAGGTGCCGACCACCGTGCTCGGGATGGTCGACGCGGCCGTCGGGGGGAAGACCGGCATCAACACGGCCGAGGGCAAGAACCTCGTCGGCGCCTTCCACGCGCCGCGGGCGGTCGTCGCCGACCTCGACGTGCTGACCAGCCTCCCGCGCAACGAGATCCTGGCCGGCTTCGGCGAGATCGTGAAGTACGGGATGATCGCCGAGCCGCGCATCCTCGACATCATCGAGTCCGACATCGACCTGGCCACGGACCCGACGTCGGAGGAGTTCCGCAGCCTGGTCGAACTGTCGATCGGGATCAAGGCGCGGGTCGTCGGCGAGGACTTCACCGAGAAGGGCCTGCGCGAGATCCTGAACTACGGGCACACCCTCGGGCACGCGGTCGAGCACGCCGAGCGCTACCAGTGGCGCCACGGCGCGGCCGTCTCCGTCGGGATGATGTTCGCGGCCGAGCTCTCGCGCCTGACCGGATCGCTCAGCGACGCGGTCGTGGACCGCCAGCGCCGGGTCCTCGAGTCGCTGACCCTGCCGACGAGCTACCCGCTCGGACGGTGGGAGACGCTCCTCGCCGCGATGCAGCGCGACAAGAAGACCCGTGCGGGCATGCTCCGCTTCGTGGTCCTCGACGACATCGCCCGCCCGAGCATCCTGCAGGGGCCGGAGACGTCGCTGCTGTTCGCGGCGTACCAGGAGATCGGATCGTAGGTCCGACTCGGCTGAGCCCGGGCGGCGCCGTTGGGGCGATTCGCACGCGGCGTCCAGACTCCTCTGCCGACGGGGCCGCGTCGACTACACTCGACGGGTCAGCCGGACCGGCCGATATCGCCGCGCCCGCGTACCGGGCTCGCCGGCGCAGACTTCCACCGAAACGGATCCCCCTTCGCATGGCCTCTACCACCGACATCAAGAACGGCACCGTCCTCAGCATCGACGGCCAGCTCTGGAACGTCATCGACTTCCAGCACGTCAAGCCGGGCAAGGGCGGCGCCTTCGTCCGCACCAAGATGAAGAACGTCCTCACGGGCAAGGTCGTCGACAAGACCTTCAACGCGGGCGCCAAGATCGACACGGCCAACGTCGACCGCCGCGACTTCCAGTACCTCTACCGCGACGGCGCGGACTTCGTGTTCATGGACACCAGCGACTACGACCAGATCACCGTCCCCGAGGCGGTCGTCGGCGACGCGGCGAACTTCATGCTCGAGAACCAGAACGTGACCCTCGCCCTGCACGACGGCGACCCGCTCTACATCGACCTCCCCGCCTCGGTCGTCCTCGAGATCACGTACACGGAGCCGGGCCTCCAGGGCGACCGCTCGACCGGCGGCACCAAGCCCGCGACGGTCGAGACCGGCTACCAGATCCAGGTCCCGCTCTTCCTCGAGCAGGGCACGAAGGTCAAGGTCGACACCCGCACGGGCGACTACCTCGGCCGCGTCAGCTGAGCCGGGCCTCCCGTGAGTGCTCGCACGAAGGCGCGCAAGCGCGCCCTCGACATCCTCTACAACGCCGACGTCCGGCAGATCAGCTTCGCCCAGTCGCTGCGCGCCGAGGCCGAGCGAGCGGCGAACGAGCCGGCCCGTGAGGCCTCGTGGCTCTACGCCCGCGAGATCGTCGACGGGGTCATCGACCACGCCGACGAGATCGACGAGCTGATCGCCCGGCTCGCCCAGGGCTGGACACTCTCGCGCATGCCGCTGGTCGACCGCGCGATCCTCCGGATCGGGGTGTGGGAGATCCTGCACAACGACGCGGTGCCCGACGGCGTCGCCATCTCGGAGGCCGTCGAGGCCGCCACGTCGCTGTCGACCGACGACTCGGCGGGCTTCATCAACGGGCTCCTCGCCTCCGTCGCGGAGTCCCGCACGACGGCCTGACCCGCCCCGGAGACCTGCTCGGCCCGCCGGATCCCCGTGATCGGGCGGGCCGAGGTCGTTCCCGGGCTGCCCGTCCGGCGGGCAGCGCGTCGGCCCCTATACTCGACACGGCTTTTCCTTTAACAGCCGTCCTGTGAGGCGGGGAAGGAGGTCGGTGTGACGGCACGAATCGTGCTCAACGGCGCTGACATCACGCGAGCGCTCACGCGCATCGCCCACGAGATCCTCGAGTCGAACCGCGGCCCCGAGTCGCTGGTCGTCCTCGGCATCCCGACGCGCGGCGTCGCCCTCGCGAGGCGCATCGCCGAGACGATCGCGCGGATCGAGCCGGACGGTCCCCCCGTCTTCGCCGGCTCCCTCGACGTGACGATGTACCGCGACGACCTCTCCCGGCACCCGGTCCGCACCCCCGCGCGCACCGCCGTCCCCGCGAGCATCGACGGCCGGACCGTGGTCCTCGTCGACGACGTCCTCTTCTCGGGCCGCACCATCCGCGCCGCCCTGGACGCCCTCAGCGACATCGGCCGTCCGCGAGCCGTGCGGCTGGCCGCGCTGGTCGACCGCGGACACCGCGAGCTCCCGATCCGGGCGGACTTCGTCGGCAAGAACCTGCCGAGCAGCCTGAGCGAGCGGATCAACGTCCGGCTCGTCGAGACGGACGGTGAGGACCTGGTCGCGATCGAGTCGCAGGCCACCGGCGAGGAGACGGCTCCGTGAAGCACCTGCTCTCGACCCGGGACCTCGACCGCGCGAGCGCGATCGCACTCCTCGACATCGCCGAGGACATGGCGGACGTGCAGAACCGCGAGGTCAAGAAGCTGCCGACCCTGCGCGGGAAGACCGTGGTCAATCTCTTCTTCGAGGACTCCACCCGCACGCGGATCTCGTTCGAGGCGGCGGCGAAGCGGCTCTCGGCCGACGTCATCAACTTCAGCGCGAAGGGCTCCAGCGTCTCCAAGGGCGAGAGCCTGAAGGACACCGCGCAGACCCTCGCCGCGATGGGCGCCGACGGCGTGGTCATCCGCCACAGCGCCTCCGGAGCCCCCGCGGTTCTGGCGGCGAGCGGCTGGATCGACGCGTCGATCCTCAACGCCGGCGACGGGACCCACGAGCACCCGACCCAGGCGCTCCTGGACGCGTTCACCATCCGCCGGCGCCTGCACGGCGCCTCCGCGTCCCGCGGCAAGAGCCTCGACGGCGTCGCGGTCACGATCGTGGGCGACGTCCTGCACTCGCGGGTGGCGCGCTCGAACGTCTGGCTGCTGACGGCCCTGGGCGCCGAGGTGACCCTGGTCGCACCGCCGACCCTCGTGCCGGTCGACACGCGCGACTGGCCCGCGACCATCCGCTTCGATCTGGACGAGGCGATCGACACCGGGCTCCCCGACGTCGTGATGCTCCTGCGCATCCAGCTCGAGCGGATGTCGAGCGGGTTCTTCCCCAACGGCCGGGAGTACGCGCGGATCTGGGGCCTCGACGACGAGCGGCTCGCCCGGCTGGGTCCCGATACCATCGTCATGCACCCCGGACCCATGAACAGGGGCGTCGAGATCTCCTCGGCGGCCGCCGATTCGAGCCGCTCCACGGTGCTCGAACAGGTCACGAACGGAGTGTCCGTCCGGATGGCCGCGCTCTACCTGCTGCTGTCCGGCGAACGGGAGGTCCACTGATGAGCACTGCCCAGCCGCTTCAGAGCACGGCGCCGGAGCGGATCCTGATCTCGGGAGCGACGCTCGCCGACGAGTCGACCGCCGACCTGCTGATCGACGGGGGCGTGATCGTCGAGATCGGCGCCGACCTCGACTCGCGCGGGGCCCGCGTGATCGACGCCGACGGCCTGCTGGCGCTGCCCGGCCTGGTCGACCTGCACACCCACCTGCGCGAGCCGGGGTTCGAGCAGAGCGAGACGATCCTCACCGGCACGCGAGCTGCGGCCGCCGGAGGCTTCACCGCCGTCTTCGCGATGGCGAACACCTCGCCGGTGCAGGACACCGCGGGCGTGGTCGAGCAGGTGCAGAGCCTGGGCGAGGACGCCGGCTACGCGACGGTCCGCCCGATCGGCGCGGTGACCGTGGGTCTGGCGGGGGAGTCGCTCGCCGAGCTCGGCGCGATGGCCCGCAGCCGCGCGGCCGTGCGGGTCTTCTCGGACGACGGGAAGTGCGTCTCGGACGCGCTGCTGATGCGCCGCGCTCTCGAGTACGTCAAGGCGTTCGACGGAGTCGTCGCCCAGCACGCGCAGGAGCCGCGGCTCACCGTGGGCGCGCAGATGAACGAGGGCGCCGTCTCCAGCGCCCTCGGCCTGCAGGGCTGGCCCGCCGTGGCCGAGGAGGCGATCATCGCCCGCGACGTGCTCCTCGCCGAGCACGTGGGCTCCCGCCTGCACGTCTGCCACGTCTCGACCGCGGGCTCGGTCGACGTCATCCGCTGGGCGAAGGCCCGGGGGATCGACGTGACCGCCGAGGTCACCCCCCACCACCTGCTCCTCACCGAGCAGGCCGTCGCCGGCCAGGACGGGCCGAGCTACGACGCCCGCTTCAAGGTGAACCCGCCGCTGCGCCGCGACGAGGACGTGCTCGCCCTCCGCGAGGCCCTCGCCGACGGCACCATCGACATCGTCGCCACCGACCACGCGCCGCACCCGGTCGAGGCGAAGGACTGCGAGTGGGACGCCGCGGCGTTCGGCATGGTCGGCCTCGAGAGCGCGCTGAGCGTGGTGCACGCCGCCGTCGTCGAGGACGGGCGGATGAGCTGGTCCGACGTCGCGCGCGTGCTCTCCTCCGCCCCCGCCCGCATCGGCCGGCTCGACGGCTACGACCGCGGCCTCGCCGTCGGGGCCGCCGCGAACGTCGTGCTCTACGACCCGGAGGCGCGACGCCGCTTCTCCGTCGAGGACCTGCGCGGCCGCAGCGGCAACTCCCCGTACCTCGGTCGCGAGCTGCCGGGCCGCGTCGTCGCCACCCTCCACCGGGGCTTCCCGACCGTGCTGGACGGCGAGCTCGTCGACGCGGCGGTCGTCGCCGCCTCCGCGAAGGCCTCCCGTGGATAGGGCCGCGATCACGATCGTCATCGCCGCGGTCGTCGTCCTCGTCTTCGTCGGCATGCTGCTCTCCTGGCGCGCGCGGCGCCGCCGCTCGGCCGCCCTCGCGCCGGAGCCCGTGCCCGCGTCCTCGCTGGGCGCCGAGGTCGAGCGCGTCGACCTCCCGTACGTGGCCACGACCCGCTTCGAGCAGCCGCTCGAGCGCGTCGTGCTGCCGGGGCTCGGCTTCCGCGGCAACGCTGTGCTGCGCCTCCACGAGCGCGGCGTCGTGATCGCCCCCGTCGGCGAGCGCGAGACGGTGATCCCGGCCTCCCTCCTGCGCGGAGCGGGCCAGGGCAGCTACGTGATCGACCGCGTCGTCGAGGAGGGCGGCCTGCTCGTGATCTCCTGGTCGCCCCGCGGCGACGAGACCGTCGACAGCTACCTCCGCGTGGCCGAGCCCGCCCTCCGGGCGCACCTGGTCGCCGAGCTGCAGCGCCTCGCCGGCCTCCGTTCCTCCCCCTCCCACCCCGGAGCCGCCGACGGCGGCCCCGACACGACCCAGAAGGGCTCCTAGTCCGTGCCAACGACACGCCTCAGCACCGAACCCACCGCCGTCCTCGTCCTCGAGGACGGACGACGATTCCGGGGACAGGCCTACGGCGCCCGAGGCCGCACCCTGGGCGAGATCGTCTTCGCCACCGGCATGACCGGGTACCAGGAGACGCTGACCGACCCGAGCTACGCCGGCCAGATCGTCGTGCAGACCGCGCCCCACATCGGCAACACCGGGACCAACGACGAGGACATGGAGTCGCGCCGCATCTGGGTCGCCGGCTACGTCGTCCGCGACCCCTCCCGCGTCGTCTCCAACTTCCGCGCGCAGCGCTCCCTCGGCGACGACCTGGAGACCGACGGCATCGTCGGGATCTCCGGCGTCGACACCCGGGCGATCACCCGCCACATCCGCTCGGCCGGCTCGATGCGCGCCGGCGTGTTCTCCGGCGAGGACCTCGCCCTCCCCGAGGAGGAGCAGCTCGCGCTGGTCCTCGGCGGCCGGCAGATGCAGGGGCTCAACCTCTCCTCCTCGGTCTCGACCGACGAGCAGTACACGGTGCCCGCCCGCGGCGAGCGCGTCGGCTCGGTCGCGGTCATCGACCTGGGGGTGAAGACCTCGACGGTCAACTACCTCGCGGAGCGCGGCTTCGACGTGCACGTGCTGCCCGAGTCGGTGACCGCCGAGCAGGTGCTCGCGCTCGACCCGTCCGCGCTCTTCTTCTCCAACGGCCCCGGCGACCCCGAGGCCTCGGACCGCCACGTCGAGCTGCTGCGCACCACCCTGCGCGCCGACCTGCCGTTCTTCGGCATCTGCTTCGGCAACCAGCTGCTGGGGCGCGCTCTCGGCTTCGGCACCTACAAGCTCTCGTTCGGCCACCGCGGGATCAACCAGCCCGTGCTCGACAAGCTCACCGGCCGCGTGGAGATCACCTCGCAGAACCACGGGTTCGCCGTGGACGCGCCGATCGAGGGCGAGCTGGACTCGCCCGAGGGCTTCGGCCGCGTCGAGGTCAGCCACTACTCCCTCAACGACTCGGTCGTGGAGGGCCTGCGCTGCCTCGACATCCCCGCCTTCTCGGTGCAGTACCACCCGGAGGCGGCGGCCGGCCCGCACGACTCCAACCACCTCTTCGACCGCTTCCGCGAGATGGTCGTGCAGCGCACGGCCGGGCGCGGGGCCTCGGAGCCCACCGACATCCCCACGACCAGCAGCATCGGAGAGCAGAAGTAATGCCGCGCAGGGAAGACATCCAGAGCGTCCTGGTCATCGGCTCCGGCCCGATCGTCATCGGACAGGCCGTCGAGTTCGACTACTCCGGCACCCAGGCCTGCCGCGTGCTGCGCGCCGAGGGGGTGCGCGTGATCCTCGTCAACTCCAACCCGGCGACGATCATGACCGATCCCGACTTCGCCGACGCCACCTACGTGGAGCCGATCACGCCCAAGGCGATCGAGGCGATCATCGCCAAGGAGAAGCCGGACGCGATCCTGCCGACCCTCGGCGGGCAGACGGCCCTGAACGCGGCCATCCAGCTGCACGACCTCGGGATCCTCGAGAAGTACGGCGTCGAGCTCATCGGCGCGAGCTTCGAGGCGATCAACCGCGGCGAGGACCGGCAGATCTTCAAGCAGCTGGTGCTGGACGCGGGCGCCGACGTCGCGAAGTCCTACATCGCGCACACCGTCGACGAGGCGATCGAGTACGCCGAGGACCTGGGCTATCCCCTCGTCATCCGCCCGTCGTTCACCATGGGCGGCCTGGGCTCCGGCTTCGCCTACACCCGCGAGGAGCTGGTGCGGATGGTCGGCGACGGCCTGCACCAGAGCCCCACCACCGAGGTGCTCCTGGAGGAGTCGATCCTCGGCTGGAAGGAGTACGAGCTCGAGCTCATGCGCGACACGGCCGACAACACGGTGGTCGTCTGCTCGATCGAGAACGTCGACCCCGTCGGCGTGCACACGGGCGACTCGATCACCGTCGCACCGGCGCTGACCCTCACCGACCGCGAGTACCAGAAGCTGCGCGACATCGGCATCCGGATCATCCGCGACGTGGGCGTGGACACCGGCGGCTGCAACATCCAGTTCGCGATCGACCCGGCGGACGGCCGGATCATCGTGATCGAGATGAACCCGCGCGTCTCCCGCTCCTCCGCCCTCGCCTCCAAGGCGACCGGCTTCCCGATCGCCAAGATCGCCGCGAAGCTCGCCATCGGCTACCGCCTGGACGAGATCCCGAACGACATCACCAAGGTGACGCCGGCGAGCTTCGAGCCGACGCTGGACTACGTGGTCGTGAAGGTCCCGCGGTTCGCGTTCGAGAAGTTCCCGGCCGCCGACAAGACGCTGACCACGACCATGAAGTCGGTGGGCGAGGCGATGGCGATCGGCCGCAACTACGCGCAGGCGCTGCAGAAGGCGCTCCGCTCGCTCGAGAAGCGCGGCTCGTCGTTCCACTGGGGCGCGCAGGAGCGCTCGGTCGAGGAGCTGCTCGAGATCGCGAGGACCCCGACCGACGGCCGCATCGTCACCGTGCAGCAGGCGCTGCGCCTGGGAGCCACGGTCGAGCAGGCGTTCGAGTCCACGAAGATCGACCCCTGGTTCCTCGACCAGATCGTGCTGATCAACGAGATCGCCGACCTGGTGCGCGAGCACGACGGCCTCGACGGCGGACTCCTCCGCCTGGCGAAGGACCACGGCTTCTCGGACGCGCAGATCGCCGAGCTCCGCGGGCTCGACGAGGCGGAGGTCCGCCGCACCCGCTACGCGCTGGACGTGCGCCCGGTCTACAAGACCGTCGACACCTGCGCGGGTGAGTTCCCGGCGCTCACGCCGTACCACTACTCCTCGTACGACGAGGAGACGGAGGTCGTCGCCGCCGACCGCCGCAAGGTCGTCATCCTGGGCTCCGGCCCCAACCGCATCGGCCAGGGGGTCGAGTTCGACTACTCCTGCGTGCACGCCTCGTTCGCGCTCTCGGACGCGGGCTTCGAGACGATCATGATCAACTGCAACCCCGAGACGGTCTCGACCGACTACGACACCTCGGACCGCCTCTACTTCGAGCCGCTGACTCTCGAGGACGTGCTCGAGGTCATCCACGCGGAGTCGCAGTCCGGCGAGCTCGTCGGCGTCGTCGTGCAGCTGGGCGGCCAGACGGCGCTCGGGCTCGCCGCGGGCCTCGAGGCGGCCGGCGTGCCCATCCTCGGCACCACCCCAGCGAACATCGACCTCGCGGAGGAGCGCGGCGCGTTCTCGCGGATCCTCGACGAGGCGGGGCTTCTCGCTCCGCGCAACGGCACCGCGACCGACCTCGACGGCGCCCGTGAGGTCGCGGTGGAGATCGGCTACCCGGTCCTCGTCCGTCCGTCGTTCGTCCTCGGCGGGCGCGGCATGGAGATCGTCTACGGCACGCCCCAGCTCGAGGACTACTTCGAGCGGATGGCCGGCGAGGGGATCATCGACGAGGCGCACCCGCTGCTGGTGGACCGCTTCCTCGACGACGCGATCGAGATCGACGTCGACGCGCTCTTCGACGGCGAGCAGCTCTACATCGGAGGAGTGATGGAGCACATCGAGGAGGCCGGCATCCACTCCGGCGACTCGGCGTGCACGCTCCCGCCGGTGACGCTCGGCCGCCGCCAGATCGACCAGGTGCGGGAGGCGACCCTTGCGATCGCGCAGGGCGTCGGCGTCCGAGGACTGCTGAACGTCCAGTTCGCGATCGGCCAGGGCGTGCTCTACGTGCTCGAGGCGAACCCCCGGGCCTCGCGCACCGTGCCGTTCGTGTCGAAGGCGCTGGGCATCCCGCTCGCGAAGGCCGCGTCGCGCCTGATGGTGGGCGAGACCATCGCCGCGCTGAAGGCCGAGGGCCTGCTGCCCGAGCGCGACGGCTCCGACGTCCCGATGGACTCTCCCATCGCGGTGAAGGAGGCGGTCCTGCCGTTCAAGCGCTTCCGCACCAAGGAGGGCCAGATCGTCGACTCGCTGCTCGGGCCCGAGATGCGCTCCACCGGCGAGGTCATGGGGATCGACCGCGACTTCCCGCGCGCCTTCGCGAAGAGCCAGGACGCCGCGTACGGCGGCATGCCGGCGAGCGGGACCGTCTTCATCTCGGTCGCCGACCGCGACAAGCGCTCGATCGTCCTGCCCGCGCTGCGCCTGCGTCAGCTCGGCTTCGACATCCTCGCGACCGAGGGCACGGCCGAGGTGCTGAACCGCAACGGGATCCAGGCCCGCGTGGTCCGCAAGTACAGCGAGACCGCCGAGGGCGACGCGCCCTCCATCGTCGAGCTGATCGCCCGCGACGAGGTCGACGTGGTGATCAACACGCCCAGCGGAGGAGCGACCCGCGCCGACGGCTACGAGATCCGCGCCGCCGCGGTCGCCGCGGACAAGCCGCTGTTCACCACGATCGCCCAGCTCGCGGCGGCGGTCGCCTCGCTCGACGCGGCGAACGAGCCCTTCGAGGTGACGAGCCTGCAGGACTACGCCCTGCGCCGCGCGGAGCGCACCGCGTGAGCGGCGGCGCGGCGGGCACCGCCTCCTTCGGCTCGCGCCTCGAGGCGGCGTTCGCCGCGCACGGCCGGCTCTGCGTCGGGATCGACCCGCACGCGTACCTGCTCGACGCGTGGGGCCTCGCCGACGACGCGGCCGGGCTCGAGAGCTTCGGCCGAACGGTCGTCGAGGCGGCGACCGGCCGTGCGGGCGTGGTGAAGCCGCAGATCGCGTTCTTCGAGCGGCACGGCTCGGCGGGCTACGCCGCGCTCGAGCGCGTGCTCGCCGACGCCCGCGAGGCCGGACTGCTGGTGATCGCCGACGTCAAGCGCGGCGACATCGGCACGAGCGTCACCGCCTACGCCGAGGCGTGGCTCCGGCCCGGCTCGCCGCTCGAGGCGGACGCCATGACCGCGGCGGCCTACCAGGGGCTCGGCTCCCTCGAGGGGATGCTGACCCTCGCCGAGGAGGCGGGCAAGGGCGTGTTCGTCCTCGCAGCCACCTCCAACCCCGAGGCCCGCCCCGTGCAGCGCGCCCTCGTGCAGGACGGCGGCCGGGCGGGATCCACCGTGGCACGCGCGGTCGTGGCGGACGTGGCATCCTGGAACGACGCTCACGCTCGCGCGTCGATCGGCTCGGTCGGCGTGGTGCTCGGCGCCACTGTCGCCCTGGGCGACTTCGGCATCGGCATCGACGAGCCGCTGCACCCCGCACTTCCGGTGCTCGCGCCCGGCTTCGGCCACCAGGGCGCAGCCGTCGCGGACGCGCAGCGGCTGTTCGGCGCGCTGAGCGCCGCCACCATCGTCAGCGAGTCGCGCAGCGTGCTCGGCGCCGGCCCCTCGGGGATCGCGGCCGAGATCACCCGCCGCGCGACCGACATCCAGGAGACCCTTGTCCGCTGAAACCGTCAGCCCCGATCCCGGCGCCTCCTCGCGCCCGGAGGCCGTGCGCCGTCCCTCGCCGCCCGAGGTCGACCGGCGCGCCGCCTCCGAGGCCGCGATCGCGGCGCGCCGTGCCCGCGCCGCCGTCAAGAAGGCCGTCGCCGCCGGACGCCGCCCCGCGACCGCCGTGCTCGCGGCGGCCCAGGCCGAGCCGCTCGGAGTCGAGGGGCGGATGCGCGTGAGCGAGCTGCTCCGCGCCGTGCCCGCACTCGGCGTGGTGAAGACGCCCCGGGTGATGGACCAGCTGCGGATCGCCGAGTCGAAGCGCCTCGGCGGGCTCGGCCGGCGCCAGGTCGGGGGCCTGGCGTCGTTCCTCGAGGAGCGGGAGTCGCGGCAGCGCCGCCCCGGCCGCAACCGCCTGCTCGTCCTCGCCGGTCCGACCGCGGTCGGCAAGGGCACCGTGTCGACCTACATCCGCGAGAACTACCCGGACGTCCTGCTCTCGGTCTCGGCCACCACCCGGGCCCCGCGTCCGGGCGAGGTGGACGGCGTCAGCTACTACTTCATCGACGACGCCGAGTTCGACCGGATGGTCGCGGCGGGGGAGTTCCTCGAGTACGCCGTCGTCCACAACGCTCACCGCTACGGCACGCCCCGCGGCCCCATCGACGCCGCCCTGGAGCAGGGCCGGCAGGTGATGCTCGAGATCGACATCCAGGGTGCCCGCCAGGTGCGCGAGCGGATGCCGGACGCGCGGCTGGTCTTCCTCCTGCCGCCGACCTGGGACGAGCTGGTCCGCCGGCTGGTCGGCCGCGGCACCGAGAGCGCGGAGGAGCAGGAGCGCCGCCTGGCCACCGCGAAGGTGGAGCTGGCCGCGCAGGACGAGTTCGATTTCGCCGTCGTCAACAGCACCGTGCCCGAAGCGGCCCGCGAGGTCGTAGAATTGATGTCGCCTCGTGCCGACGGCGCGCCCGCTGACCCGGGCCGCTGACACCGGGCCACCGACCACCTCCGGGCCGACGCCCCGGGTCCCACCGGGCACACGCCCCTCGGAGCCCGCGCGCCGTGTTGCTCCGGAGCCGCAGATCGGCGCTGATGCGCCTGCAAGGAGACACCCATGGCCAACAACCTCGGCATCATCGACCCGCCCATCGACGAGCTCCTCTCGAAGGTCGACTCCAAGTACGCGCTGGTGATCTTCGCCTCCAAGCGCGCCCGCCAGATCAACGACTACTACGCCGACCTCCACGAGGGCAGCCTGTTCGACAACGTCGGCCCGCTGGTCGACTCCACCATCGACGACAAGCCCCTCTCGGTCGCACTGCACGAGATCAACGAGGACAAGCTCGTCGCCAAGCCCCTCGCCGAGTAGTCCCCTCCGGGTGGGCTCCTCTCTCGAGGCCGGCCGACGGCTCAACGTCGTCGTCGGCATCACCGGCGGCATCGCCGCGTACAAGGCCGTCGGAGTCGTCCGCGCGCTGGTCCTCGCGGAGCACGACGTGCACGTCGTCGCGACCGAGGCCGCGCTGCGCTTCGTCGGCAAGCCCACCCTCGAGGCCATCTCGCGGAACCCGGTGCACACCGAGCTCTACGAGGGCGTCGCCGAGGTCCGGCACGTGGCCATCGGCCAGGCCGCCGACCTCATCGTGATCGCGCCCGCGACGGCGCACACGCTCGCCAAGCTCGCCGCCGGCCTCGCCGACGACCTGCTCGGCAACACGGTGCTCGCGAGCACCGCCCCGCTCGTGGTCGCCCCCGCGATGCACACCGAGATGTGGGCGAACGCCGCCACCGTCGCGAACACGGCGGTGCTCCGCTCCCGCGGCGTGCACGTCGTCGGCCCCGCGGTCGGCCGCCTCACCGGCGCCGACTCGGGCCCCGGCCGCATGGAGGAGCCCGAGACGATCGTGGCGGAGGCCCTCGCCGTCCACGCCCGCTCCGCCTCCGCCCGCCGCGACCTCGCGGGCGTGCGCGTCCTCGTGACCGCCGGCGGCACCCGCGAGCCCCTCGACCCGGTGCGCTTCGTCGGCAACCGCTCCAGCGGCAGGCAGGGCGTCGCGCTCGCGCTGGCCGCTGCGGCCCGCGGCGCGGAGGTCACCCTCCTCGCCGCGAACCTCGACGTGCCGGCGCCGGAGGGCGTCACGGTCCTCCCGGTGGGCACCGCGCTCGAGCTGCGCGAGGCCGCCCTCGCCGCGGCCCCCGGCGCGGACGTCGTGATCATGGCCGCGGCCGTCGCCGACTACCGGCCCGCCGCGGTCGCCGACGCGAAGATCAAGAAGGAGCAGCAGGGCGACCGTCTCGTCCTCGAGCTCGTCAAGAACCCGGACGTCCTCGCCGAGATCTCCGCCTCCCGGCGGGAGGGGCAGATCGTCGTCGGCTTCGCCGCGGAGACCGAGCCGGACCGGGACGCGATGCTCGCCCTCGGCCGCGCCAAGATCGCCCGCAAGGGCTGCGACCTGCTCGTCCTCAACAGGGTGGGCTGGGCCGAGGGTTTCCAGAGCGACAGCAACGCCGTCGTGGTCCTCGATCGGGCCGGCGATATAGTTGGCGAGGCCTCGGGCAGCAAGGCGGAGGTGGCCGATCGCGTCCTCGACGCGGTCGTGCGCTAGCCCCGCCGGTCCGCCCGCCCAGGCGCCGATCGCCTGCCGCCCGGCATCGCGCCCGCCAGGCCACTCCCGGTACGAACGACCCCGGTCCGCACGAGCCGGGACGAGAAGAGAAGCATGACCTCCGGTCCCCTCCGCCTGTTCACCTCCGAGTCCGTCACCGAGGGCCACCCGGACAAGATCTGCGACCAGATCTCGGACCGCATCCTCGACGCCCTGCTCCGCGAGGACCCGCACAGCCGGGTCGCCGTCGAGACGCTGGTCACGACGGGGCTCGTGCACGTCGCGGGCGAGGTCTCCACGAGCGGCTACGTCGAGATCCCCAAGATCGTGCGCGACACGATCGTCGAGATCGGCTACGACTCCTCGGAGAAGGGCTTCGACGGCCGCTCCTGCGGCGTCTCGGTCTCGATCGGCCAGCAGTCGCCCGAGATCGCGGCGGGCGTCGACACGGCGCTCGAGGTCCGCTCCTCCGAGGCGGGCGAGGACGCCTTCGACCGCCAGGGCGCGGGCGACCAGGGTCTGATGTTCGGCTTCGCGACCGACGAGACCCCCGAGTACATGCCGCTGCCGAGCTGGCTCTCGCACCGCCTCGCCGAGCGCCTGGCCGCCGTCCGCAACTCGGGCGAGCTCGACTACCTCCGGCCCGACGGCAAGACCCAGGTCACCATCGGCTACGACGGCACGACGCCGTCCACCATCGACACCGTCGTCCTGTCCACCCAGCACGCCGAGCACGTCAGCACCGAGACGATCCACGCGGACATCGCGGCGCACGTCATCCGCCCCGTGCTCGAGACGGTCGACCTCGACTCCTCCGCCGTGCGCCTGCTGATCAACCCGACCGGCCGCTTCGAGATCGGCGGGCCTCAGGGCGACGCCGGGCTCACCGGCCGCAAGATCATCGTCGACACCTACGGCGGAGCGTCCCGCCACGGCGGCGGCGCGTTCTCGGGCAAGGACCCGTCGAAGGTGGACCGCTCGGCCGCCTACGCCATGCGGTGGGTCGCCAAGAACGCGGTCGCCGCGGGGCTCGCCTCGCGGCTGGAGGTGCAGGTCGCCTACGCCATCGGCAAGGCGGCCCCGGTCGGCCTCTACGTCGAGACCTTCGGCACCGGCACCGTCTCCGACGAGACGATCACCGAGGCGATCCGCTCGGTCTTCGACCTGCGCCCGGCCGCGATCATCCACGCACTCGACCTGCTCCGCCCGATCTACGCGCAGACCGCGGCCTACGGCCACTTCGGCCGGGAGCTCCCCGACTTCACCTGGGAGCGCCTCGACCGGGTCGACGACCTGCGCTCCGCCGCGGGCCTCTCGTAGCGGGCGCGGCGGCGATGGCGACGAGCGGAGCCGTCGCGCGCGTGCTCCTGGACTCGCCCCTCCCGCAGCTCGACCGGCTCCTGGACTACGCGGTGCCGGAGGCGCTGCGCGGCGAGGTGGTCCCCGGCGTGCGCGTGCGGGTGCCGTTGCGGACCGGAGGCCGGATCGCCGACGCGTTCGTCGTCGAGACGGGGGAGGGGACCGAGCACGCCGGAGCGCTCAGCGGCATCGAGGAGCTGGTCTCGCCGCTCGTCGTGCTGACCCCGGAGGTCTGGGCCCTCGCCCGCCGGGTGGCCGACCGCGCCTCCGGGGGCGCGAGCGACGTGCTGCGCCTGGCCGTGCCGCGCCGCCACGTCCGCGTCGAGAAGGCGCGACTCGCCGCGGGTCCCGCTCCTGCGGCGCCCGCGGTCGAGGCGGGCGGCGTGACGGGCTACCCCGACGCCTCCTTTGTTGGACTCGCCGAGGGGGCCCGGCTGGCGGTCGGCGCCGTGCCGGCTCCGGTGAGGCTCGACTCGGGCGCGTGGGTCGGCGGCTGGGCCGTCACGCTCGCCGAGCTCGCCCGGGACACGCTCGCCGCGGGCCGCGACGCGATCCTGGCCGTCCCCGACTACCGCGACCAGGAGCAGCTGGAGCTCGCTCTCGCCGCCCTCGTCCCCGCGGAGGCGGTGGTGCGCCTCGATGCGCGGCAGAAGGGCGCCGAGCGCTACTCCGCCTTCGTCCGCTGCCTCGATCCCGGGCCGCGGGTCGTCGTCGGCAACCGCTCCGTCCTCTACGCGCCCTCCTCCGCCCTCGGCCTGATCGCGCTCTGGGACGACGGCGATCCGCTCTTCGCCGAGCCGCTCGCGCCCTACGCGCACGCCCGCGACGTCGCCCTGGTGCGGCAGGAGCAGAGCGGCGCCGGCCTCGTCCTGCTCGGCAACACGCGCACGGTCGAGGTCGAGCGGCTCGTCGAGATCGGCTTCGCGACCGAGGTGGAGCCGCGGCCGAGCCGCCGCCCGCACGTCGTGCCGACCGCCCAGCAGTGGGCGGCCGACGAGCACGACGCGGCAGCGCGCATCCCCTCCTCCGCCTGGCGGGAGGCGCGGAAGGCCCTCGACTCCGGTCCCGTGCTGGTCCAGGTCGCGCGCCCCGGCTACGCGCCGGTGGTCGCCTGCGCCCGTTGCCGGACCGTCGCACGCTGCAACCGCTGCCAGGGTCCGCTCGGCGTGCACTCCGAGGGCGGGCGGCCGAGCTGCGGCTGGTGCGGCCTGATCGCGGCCGACTGGACCTGCTCCGTCTGCGAGGCGACGGCTCTGCGCCTCGTCTCCCTCGGCGCGGGCCGCACCGCGGAGGAGCTCGGACGCGCCTTCCCGGGTGCCAAGGTGATCGTCGCCGACGGGCAGCGCCCCGTGCTCACCCTCCCCGACGAGCCCGCGCTCGTCGTGGCCACGCGCGGGGCGGAGCCGCGGGCCGACGGCGGCTACCACGCCGTCCTGCTGCTGGACGGCGAGCGGATGCTGGCCCGCGAGAGCCTGCGGGTCGCCGACGACGCGCTCCGCACCTGGTCGAACGCCGCGGCGCTGGCCCGCCCGGGCGCGCCGGTCCTCCTGGTCGGGGTCGGCGGCCGGCTCGCGACCGCCCTGGCGACCTGGCGGCAGGCCGAGTACCTCCGGGCCGAGCTCCAGGAGCGGCGCGCTCTGCGCTTCCCGCCCGCGGTGCGCCTGGCCACGGTGAGCGGCGACGCGCACGCGGTGGAGGAGGCGCTCGACGCGCTCGACGAGGACGACCGGCACGAGGTCCTCGGTCCTGTCGGGCTCGAGGACGGCTCCGTCCGGGCGATCGTCCGGTTCGACTACGCTCGCGGTGCGGATGTGGCCGCGCGCCTCCGCTCCGCCGTGATCCGCAACGCCACGCGCCGTCGTCGCCCGCCGACCACGCCCGGCCGCTTCCGGCCGGCCCCCCGGCTCCGGGTCCGTCTCGACGACCCCGACATCCTCTGACTCCCCAGGAGACCCCCGTGCGCCTCGTCTTCGCCGGCACGCCCGCCGCTGCCGTTCCGACCCTCCGCGACCTCGCCGCCTCCGCGCACGAGGTCGTGGCCGTGGTCACCCGGGAGGACGCCCCGGTGGGCCGCAAGCGCGTGCTCACCCCCTCGCCGGTCGCCGTCGCGGCCGAGGAGCTGGGGATCCCGGTGATCCGGGCGAACCGCCTCGACGAGGACGTGACCGACCGGATCGCGGAGCTCGCCCCCGACCTCGGCGTGATCGTGGCCTACGGCGGCCTCGTCCGGCAGCGCCTGCTGGCGGTGCCGCGCCTGGGCTGGATCAACCTGCACTTCTCCCTGCTGCCGCGCTGGCGCGGGGCGGCTCCCGTCCAGCGGGCGCTGATGGCGGGCGACACGCGGATCGGCGCGAGCGTCTTCCAGCTGGTCGCCGAGCTCGACGCCGGTGACGTGTACGCCGAGCTCGCCGTCGACGCGGGGGAGCACACCGCGGGCGAGCTGCTGACGGAGCTGGCCGCGAGCGGCGCCGGCCTCACCCTCGGCGTGGTCGACGCGCTGGAGGAGGGCACGGCCGTCGCGACTCCGCAGACCGGAGAGGCGACCCCCGCTCCCAAGCTCGACGCCGCCGACGGCCGGATCGACTGGAGCCTCCCGACCGCGCGGGTCCTCGCGCTCGTGCGCGGAACGACTCCCGAGCCCGGAGCCTCGACCGCGGTGGGCGACGCGCGCCTCAAGGTGCTCGCGGTCCGCGCGGCCGAGGGGGACCTCGCTCCCGGCGTCGTCCGCCTCGACTCGGGGCGCGCCCTCGTCGGCACCGCGGACGGAGCGGTGGAGCTGGTCACCGTCCAGCCCGCCGGCAGGACCCCGATGGCCGGCGCCGCGTGGGCCCGCGGCCTGCGCGAGAGCACGGTGCTCGCGTGAGCGCCCGGCGCGAGGCCGCTCCCGCCCGCCGGGTCGCCTACGACGTCCTGCTCGCGGTGAGCGGTTCGGACGCCTACGCCAACCTGGTCCTGCCCGCGCGGATCAGCGCCGCCGGCCTCTCGCCCGCCGACGCGGGACTGGCCACCGAGCTCTGCTACGGCACCCTGCGGATGTCCGGCTACTACGACCGCGTGATCGCCCTGGCGGCCGGCCGGTCCGTCGAGAGCATCGATGCGCCCGTGCTCGACGCGCTGCGCCTGGGCGTGCACCAGCTGCTCGCGACCCGTGTGGCCCCGCACGCCGCGGTGAACGAGAGCGTCGCGCTCGTCGCGGCCGGCTCCTCGCGGGGAGCGGTGGCCTTCGCCAACGCCGTGCTGCGCGCGGTCTCGCGCTCGAGCGCCGGCGAGTGGCGCGAGCGGGTCTCCGCGGCCGCGGTCTCCGGCGACGACCGGATCGCCGCGCTGAGCTCCCACCCCGTGTGGATCGTGCGCGCCCTGCGACGGGCGCTGGCGGCGGAGGGGGCGGCCGACGAGCTCGACGCGCTGCTCGCCGCCGACAACGCGGCTCCGCGGGTGAACCTGGTGGCTCTGCCGGGCCTGGCGTCTCCCGGCGAGATCGCCGACGCCGAATCCGACCGGTTCTCGCCGGTCGGCATGACCAGCACCGGCGGCGACCCGGAGGCGTTCCCCGCGGTGCACGAGGGCCGCGTGCGCGTGCAGGACGAGGGCTCCCAGCTCGCCGCTCTGGCGCTCTCCCGGGCACGGCCGGTCCGCCCGGGCGAGCGCTGGCTCGACCTGTGCGCGGGACCCGGCGGCAAGGCGGCGCTGCTCGCGGCGGAGGCGCGCGCAGGAGGGGCGGCGCTGCTCGCCAACGAGGTGGTCCCGGGCCGCGCGGGCCTGGTGCGGCAGGCGCTGGCCGCCGTCGACCCGTCGGTCGAGGTGCGCACCGGCGACGGGCGCGACCTGGGCGACGAGCAGCCGGGATCGTTCGACCGCATCCTCCTCGACGCGCCGTGCACCGGTCTCGGTGCGCTGCGGCGGCGGCCGGAGGCGCGCTGGCGCAAGTCCGCGGCCGACGTGGAGCCGCTGGCCGCACTCCAGGGCGAGCTGCTCGACTCCGCGGTGAGGGCTCTCGCTCCCGACGGTCTGCTGGCCTACGTGACCTGCTCGCCGCACCTCGGCGAGACCCGGCGCGTGCTCGCCCTCGCGCAGGAGCGGCACGAGCTCGAGCTCGTCGACACGCCGGCCGTGCTGCGCGCGGTGACGGCGGACCCGCTCCCGCTGCCGGACGGCCCCCTCCACGTGCAGCTCTGGCCGCACCGGCACGGCACCGACGCCATGTTCGTCCAGCTCCTCCGCCGCCGGCCCCTCGAGGCGGCGTCCGGAGACGCCTGAACCCTCCGGAGCGGGAACGCGCTCGGCCGGGCGGACGCGGAGGACGCTCCGATCTAGGCTGGACGCATGCCCGCACGGATCAACCCCAGCATCCTCTCCGCCGACTTCGTGAACTTCGAGGCCGAGCTGCAGCGCATCGCCGGAGCCGACCTGGTGCACGTCGACGTGATGGACAACCACTTCGTGCCGAACCTCACGTTCGGGCTGACCATGGTCCAGCGCCTCCAGGACGTCTCGCCCCGGCCACTCGACCTGCACCTGATGATCGACGACCCCGACCGGTGGGCCCCCGACTACGCCGAGACCGGCGCCTACTCCGTGACCTTCCACGCCGAGGCCGCGCGCGACGCCGTGGCCCTCGCGCGGCGCCTGCGCGAGATCGGCTCGCGGGCGGGGATCGCGCTCAAGCCGGGCACGATGGTGGACGACTACCTCGACCTCCTGCCCGAGTTCGACCAGGTCCTCGTGATGACGGTCGAGCCCGGCTTCGGGGGCCAGTCCTTCATGGAGGAGACGATGCCCAAGCTGCGCACCCTCCGGAACGTGGTGGACCGCACCGGGCTCGACGTCTGGCTCCAGGTCGACGGCGGGATCGCTCCCGGCACGATCGAGATCGCAGCGGAGGCGGGAGCCGACACCTTCGTCGCGGGCTCCGCGGTCTTCGGCGCGGACGACCCGGAGGCCGCGATCGCGTCGCTGCGCGAGACGGCGACCGCTCACCTGCACCGGCACTGAGGCGGCCCGCGCCCGGCCGCCGTATAGACTTCCCCGGTGAAAACTTTCGACGACCTCTTCGCTGAGCTGGGCGAGAAGGCCGCCGCCCGTCCCGAGGGTTCGGGCACCGTCCGCGAGCTCGACGCCGGCGTGCACTTCATCGGCAAGAAGATCGTCGAGGAGGCCGCCGAGGTGTGGATGGCCGCCGAGTACGAGGGCGACGAGCGCACCGCCGAGGAGATCTCGCAGCTGCTCTACCACCTGCAGGTGCTCATGCTCGCCAAGGGACTGACGACGGCCGACGTCTACCGGCATCTGTGAGCCCCGCCCCGCTCGCCGGGGTGCGCCTCCGCTCCGCGCCGTCGCGCCCGCACGCTCCCCGAGGAGCCGTGCCGCCCCCTGAACAGCCGTCGAGTCATGAAGGACGTCCCGTGACCACCACCCCCGCCCCGGCGCTCCTGCGCGTCGCCCTCCCCAACAAGGGCTCCCTCTCGGAGACCGCCGGTCAGATGCTCGCGGAGGCCGGCTACACCGGCCGCCGCGACCCGAAGGAGCTGCACGTCGTCGACGAGCGCAACGGGGTGGAGTTCTTCTACCTGCGCCCGCGCGACATCGCCACCTACGTCGGCTCCGGCGCTCTCGACGTCGGGGTCACCGGCCGCGACCTCCTGATCGACTCCGGCTCCGAGGCGCGCGAGATCGCGAGCCTCGGCTTCGCCAACTCCACCTTCCGCTTCGCCGGGCCCGCAGGCCGCTACGACGAGCTCGCGCAGATCGACGGCCTCCGCGTGGCGACCAGCTACCCGGGCCTCGTGGGCCGCTTCCTCCGGGAGCACGGCGTCGAGGTGACGCTGATCCGCCTCGACGGCGCGGTCGAGTCCGCGATCCAGCTCGGCGTCGCCGACGTCATCGCCGATGTCGTCGAGACCGGCACCACGCTCCGCAAGGCCGGCCTCGAGATCTTCGGGCCGGTCATCCTGGACTCGACCGCCGTCCTGGTCTCCGCCGCGGGGGAGCCCGAGGGCATCCCGGTGCTGCTGCGCCGCCTGCAGGGCGTGCTGGTCGCCCGCGAGTACGTGCTGCTCGACTACGACTGCCCCGTCGCGCTCCTGGAGAGCGCCACGGCGATCGCCCCGGGCTTCGAGTCGCCGACGGTCTCGCCGCTGCACGACGCCGAGTGGGTGGCCGTCCGCGTGATGGTGCCGCGCTCGGACATGAACCAGGTGATGGACCGCCTGTACGACCTGGGCGCCCGCGCGATCCTGGTCACCTCCATCCACGCCGCGCGCCTGTAGAGGGGGAGCCGATGAGTCTCGCCGTCCGCGTCATCCCCTGCCTCGACGTCGCCGCCGGCCGCGTCGTGAAGGGCGTCAACTTCCAGAACCTGCGCGATGCGGGCGACCCCGTCGAGCTCGCCCGCCTCTACTTCGAGCAGGGCGCCGACGAGCTGACCTTCCTCGACGTCACCGCCACGGTCGACGACCGCTCGACCACCTACGACGTGGTGCGGGCGACCGCCGAGCAGGTCTTCATCCCGCTCACGGTCGGCGGAGGCGTGCGCAGCGCCGAGGACGTCTCGCGACTGCTCGCGCACGGCGCCGACAAGGTGGGCGTCAACTCCGCCGCGATCGCCCGGCCCGAGCTCCTCGGCGAGATCGCCGACGTCTTCGGCGCGCAGGTACTCGTGCTCTCGCTCGACGTCAAGCGGAGCGACGCCACGGCGTCCGGCTTCGTCGTCACCACTCACGGCGGACGCCGCGAGACCGAGCTCGACGCCCTGGCCTGGGCGGGCGAGGCCGTCGAGCGCGGCGCCGGGGAGCTGCTGGTCAACTCCATCGACGCCGACGGCACCAAGCAGGGCTTCGACCTCGAGCTGATCGCCGCGATGCGCGAGCTGAGCTCCGTGCCGGTCATCGCCTCCGGAGGCGCCGGCGCCGTCGAGCACTTCGCTCCGGCCGTCGACGCGGGAGCCGACGCCGTGCTCGCCGCCTCCGTCTTCCACAACCGCGAGCTGACGATCGGCGACGTCAAGCGCGCGCTCGCCGCCTCCGGGATCGAGATCCGATGACCCCCGCCGAGCTCGACGCCGTCCTGGACCGCGCCGCCTTCGATCCGACCGGGCTCCTGCCCGCGATCATCCAGCAGCACGACACCCGCGAGGTGCTCATGATGGGCTGGATGGACCGCGAGGCTCTCCGGCGCACCCTCACCGAGGGCCGCGTCACCTTCTGGTCGCGCTCGCGCCAGGAGTACTGGCGCAAGGGCGACACGTCCGGGCACGCGCAGTACGTGCGGGGTGCCGCCCTCGACTGCGACGCCGACACCCTGCTGGTCCAGGTCGAGCAGATCGGCGCAGCCTGCCACACGGGCGAGCACGCCTGCTTCGACGTCGACCCCCTCGTGCCGTTCACCGGCCTCGGCCCGGCGGAATGAGCATGAGCGGACGGCGGCTGAAGTACACGGCGATCCTCGGGGTCGTGCTCCTCGCCGCGCTCGAGCTGACCTCCTCCACCCAGACCTGGTCCACGCTGACCCTGGCCGCGATCGAGGGGGAGGGCCAGCGGATCGACGTGGCCGGGACCGTCGCCGCGCCCGCGCTCTCCGCCCTGGCGCTCGCGGGCCTCGCCCTCGCCGCGGCCCTCGCCATCGCCGGCCCCGTCTTCCGGATCGTGCTCGGTGTGCTCCAGGCCGTCCTCGGCGCCTCGGTGGTGCTCGCGGCCGCGACGGCACTGGGCGACCCCGTGCGCGCCGGCGCCTCGCTGGTCACGGAGGCGACCGCCATCGCGGGGGAGCAGTCCGTCGCCGCGCTCGTGGCTTCGTCCTCCGCGACGGCCTGGCCCGTCGTCGCCCTGGTCTGCGGCGTGCTCACCGCGCTGCTCGGGATCGGCGTCCTCGCGACCTCGCGCCGCTGGCCGGGAGCGGCGCGGAAGCGCGCGTCCCGCTTCGAGCCCGCCGACGGCTACGGCCACGGCGCGTCGACCGTGCAGACGGACGACGGCGACATCGATCCGGTCGTCTCGTGGGACGAGCTCTCGCGCGGCGACGACCCCACCTCAGGCCGCTGACACCGGCCGGGGACGTGTCCGGCGGTCCGGCATCCCCGCCTCCTGCAGGCGACTGCGCAGGCGAGTCCGGGGCCGGACGCTCAGGCGCCTCACGCTAGACTGCTCTGGTCCCGATGCACCCCCAGGAGGAGACCCATGAGCACCGAGCACGACGACGACAACCACGGCCACTCGCCCGCAGCGTGGACGGCCGTCGTCATCATGCTGGTCGGATTCACGATCGGCACGATCGCGTTCTGGTTCGACGTGCCCCTGGTGGTCTGGCTCTCGGCCGGCCTGGTCGTGGTGGGTCTGCTCGTGGGCATGGGCATGGCCAAGGCGGGCTACGGCGTCAACGGCGCGAAGGCGAACCCGAAGGCGCGCGCCTAGGTGCTCGCCGACCTCACCGCCGGCGCCCTGGCCGACGCGGCCCGGCGCCGCGAGAGCGCCCCGCTCGAAGCCGTCGAGCGCCGCGCGCTCGCCCAGGCGCCCGCCCTCGACGCCCTGGCCGCTCTGGCCCCCGCCGAGCGCGTCAGGATCATCGCCGAGGTGAAGCGCGCCAGCCCGTCGCGCGGAGCCCTCGCCGACATCCCCGTCCCCGCCGAGCTGGCCGGACAGTACGAGCTCGGGGGAGCGAGCGCGATCAGCGTCCTCACCGAGGAGCGCCGCTTCAAGGGGTCCCTCGCGGACCTCGAGGCGGTCCGCGAGCGCGTGTCGATCCCCGTCCTGCGCAAGGACTTCGTCGCCGAGCCGTACCAGGTCCTCGAGGCCCGCGCGGCCGGAGCCGACCTGGTCCTCCTCATCGTCGCCGCGCTCGAGCAGCCCCTGCTCGCCGAGCTGCACGCCCTCGTCCTCGAGCTGGGGATGACCCCGCTCGTCGAGACGCACTCGGCCGACGAGCTCGAGCGGGCCGCCGACCTCGGCGCGCGGCTCATCGGCGTGAACGCCCGCGACCTCTCCACCTTCCAGCTCGACCGCGACCTCTTCGGCCGCCTCTCCGAGCGCTTCCCCGACGACGCGGTGAAGGTGGCCGAATCGGCCGTCCTCACCGCCGACGACGTCGCGCACTACCGCGGCTCCGGAGCCGACGTCGTCCTCGTGGGCGAGGCTCTCGTCACCGGCGGCGACCCCGTCTCCACCCTCGCCGGCTTCCTGGCGCACTGACCACACCGATAGGCGGTACCCCCATGGCACTCCGGGATGAACTCGGCCCCTACTTCGGCGAGTTCGGCGGACGCTACGTCCCCGAGTCCCTCGTCGAGGCCCTCGACGAGCTGAGCGCCGAGTACGAGCGCACGAAGGTCGACCCCGCGTTCGCGGCCGAGCTGATGGAGCTGCACCGCAGCTACACCGGTCGTCCGTCGATCATCACCGAGGTGCCGCGGTTCGCCGAGCACGCCGGCGGTGCGCGGATCATCCTCAAGCGCGAGGACCTCAACCACACCGGCTCGCACAAGATCAACAACGTGCTGGGCCAGGCGCTGCTCACCAAGCGGATCGGCAAGACCCGCGTCATCGCCGAGACGGGAGCGGGCCAGCACGGCGTCGCGACCGCCACGGCCGCCGCCCTGTTCGGCCTCGACTGCGTGGTCTACATGGGCGAGGTCGACACCGAGCGCCAGGCCCTCAACGTCGCCCGCATGCGCCTGCTCGGCGCCGAGGTGATCCCCGTGACGACCGGCTCGCGCACCCTCAAGGACGCGATCAACGACGCGATGCGCGACTGGGTGACGAACGTGGGCACCACGAACTACATCTTCGGCACCGTCGCGGGCCCGCACCCGTTCCCGGCCCTCGTCCGCGACTTCCAGAAGATCATCGGCGAGGAGGCGCGCGAGCAGGTCCTCGAGCTCACCGGCTCGCTGCCCACCGCGGTCACCGCCTGCGTCGGCGGCGGCTCCAACGCGATGGGGATCTTCCACGCCTTCCTCGACGACCCCGAGGTCCGCCTCGTCGGCTTCGAGGCCGGCGGCGACGGGATCGAGACCCCCCGCCACGCGGCGACCATCAGCAAGGGCCGCCCCGGCGTCCTGCACGGCGCCCGCAGCTTCCTCCTCCAGGACGAGGACGGCCAGACCGTCGAGTCGCACTCGATCTCGGCCGGCCTCGACTACCCGGGCATCGGCCCGGAGCACGCATGGCTCTCGAGCATCGGCCGCGCCGACTACCGCGCGGTCACCGACTCGGCCGCGATGGACGCGCTCATGCTGCTCAGCCGCACCGAGGGGATCATCCCGGCGATCGAGTCCGCGCACGCGCTGGCCGGCACGCTGGAGCTCGGGCGCGAGCTCGGCCCCGAGGCCACCATCCTGGTCAACCTCTCGGGCCGCGGCGACAAGGACATGACGACCGCTGCGCACTACTTCGGCCTCATGGACCAGGGCGCGGTGCAGTCGTGAGCGGCCGCGGACCGAGCGTCGCCGAGACCGTCCGGCGCCGGAACGAGGAGGCGGCGGGCGCCCTGATCGGCTACCTCCCCGTCGGCTTCCCCGACCTGCCGACCAGCATCGACGCCGCCGTGGCCATGGCGGAGAACGGCGTCGACGCGATCGAGCTCGGTCTGCCCTACTCCGATCCGGTGATGGACGGACCCGTCATCCAGGAGGCGACCCAGGCCGCCATCGCGGGCGGCTTCCGCCTCCGCCACGGCTTCGAGGCCGTCCGCGAGATCCGGGCGCGCGTCGACGTGCCGGTCCTGGTGATGACCTACTACAACCCCGTCCTGCAGTACGGGGTCGAGCGCTTCGCCACCGATCTGGCCGAGGCCGGCGGGTCCGGCCTCATCACGCCCGACCTGATCCCGGACGAGGGCGCCGAGTGGCTCGCCGTCTCCGAGCGGCTCGGACTCGACCGCGTGTTCCTCGCGGCACCGTCCTCGACGGACACGCGCCTGCGCCAGGCCGTCGACTCGAGCCGTGGATTCGTCTACGCGGTCTCGACGATGGGCATCACCGGCGCGCGCACCGATGTCGACTCCGCGGCCCGCACCCTGGTCGACCGCCTCCGCGCCGCCGGCTCCGAGAGCGCGTGCGTCGGCCTGGGCATCTCGACCGGCGAGCAGGTCGCCGAGATCCTCGCCTACGCGGACGGCGCCATCGTCGGATCCGCCCTGGTGCGGGCGCTGGCGTCCGGCGGGGTCGACGCGGTCGCCGAGACCTCCCGCGGCCTCGCCGAGGGCACCCGCCTGCGCTCCGCGCGCTGACACCCTCCCGCTACAATCGGGATGCCCACCGGGGCGCGGCCGAGCCGCGCCCGGGGGACCCCCTCCTTCGAAAGGTCGAGTACCGGTGTCCGTACCGCTGAGCATTCCGAGCCCCCCCGACGCGTGGAGTCAGTACGACCTCACGATCGGCACCTTCACGCTCGCGATCCACACCTACGCGCTCTGCATCCTCGCGGGGATCATCGTGGCGACGATCATGACGAACCAGCGGCTCAAGCGCCGCGGCGCGGAGCCGTGGGTCGTGCTCGACATCATCATCTGGGCCGTGCCGCTCGGCATCGTCGGCGCCCGCGCCTACCACGTGCTCACCCACCCCGGCGACTACTTCTACGACGGCGCCGACCCGTGGGAGGTCGTCCGCATCTGGAACGGCGGCAACGCCATCTTCGGCGGGCTGATCGGAGGCGCGGTCGGCGCGTTCATCGGCTGCCGCTGGACAGGAGTGCGGTTCTGGACCTTCGCCGACGCCCTCGCCCCCGGCATGCTCGCCGCGCAGGCGCTCGGGCGCCTGGGCAACTGGTTCAACCACGAGCTCTTCGGCCTGCCCACGACCCTGCCCTGGGGCCTCGAGATCGAGACCACCAACCCGGCCTTCCCCGTCGGCCTCCCGGCGGGCACGCTCTTCCACCCGACCTTCCTCTACGAGATCCTCTGGAACGTCGTCGGCATCGCGGTCATCCTCCTGCTCGAGCGCCGTCTCAAGCTGCAGTGGGGCACCGTCTTCGCCGCCTACCTGATCTGGTACGGGATCGGCCGCGTCTGGTTCGAGTCCATCCGGATCGACCCGAGCGAGTTCTTCTGGGGCATCCGCACCAACGTCTGGGCCGCGCTCATCGCCGTGGTCATCGGCCTGGTCCTCGTGGTGATCCAGAAGCGCGAGCACCCGGGCGCCGAGCCCTCGGCCTACCGGCCGGGTCGCGAGTGGACGCCCGCCCCGGCTGCGGTAGAATTCGAGGACGTCGAGTCCGACTCCGACGACACCACCACCCCTGCTTCCGGCACCGACGCCGAGAAGCCGACGGTCTCCCGCACCTGACGGAGGTCGCGGAGCCTCCGCGACCGCCTCCCGGGTGCCCGACACCTCCACGACCGCCCCATCGCGGCGCAGCCACGAGCGCTGCCGCGGGCGGGTCGTCGTGCAGGCACCGCCGGCGGCGCGCGACGCTCGCGCCACGGCAGAACCCTGCGGCCCTCCCGATCGGGGAGCCGCTCCTCCTCCACCACCGCGGGCCAGTGACGTCCCGATCAGCCATCACCCCCGTGAGGACGGTTCCCATGGCCTCCGCCCAGCCCTCGACCCCGGCCCGCGCCGTGCCCTTCCTGGGCATGCCGCCGGCGCAGGGGATGTACGACCCGGCCGCCGAGAAGGACGCGTGCGGTCTCGCGATGGTCGCCACCATGCGCGGCACCGCCGGCCACGACATCATCGACGCCGCGCTGAACGCGCTGCGCAACCTCGAGCACCGCGGCGCCGTCGGCTCCGACGCGGGAACAGGCGACGGCGCGGGGATCATCACGCAGATACCGGACGAGTTCCTCCGCGCGGTCGCTCCCTTCGAGCTCCCGCCGCTGGGCCAGTACGCGGTGGGCAACGCCTTCCTCCCGGTGGACGTGTTCGAGCGCGAGCGGGTCAAGTCGACGATCGCCGACATCGCCCGCGAGGAGAACCTCGCCGTGGTCGGCTGGCGGTCCGTGCCCGTGCAGCCCGACGAGATCGGCACGCTCGCCCGGGCCGCCATGCCGGCGATCGAGCAGCTGTTCATCCGGAGCGAGCTGACCGACGAGAGCGGCACGCCCCTCTCCTCCGTGCGCCTCGACCGTCTGACCTTCCGCCTGCGCAAGCGCGTCGAGCGCGAGCTCGAGGTCTACTTCATGTCGCTCTCGAGCCGCACGCTCGTCTACAAAGGCATGGTGACGACGCTCCAGCTGGAGCCGTTCTACCCGGACCTGTCCGACGAGCGCTTCGCGTCGAAGCTCGCGCTGGTGCACTCCCGGTACTCCACCAACACCTTCCCGTCGTGGCCGCTCGCTCAGCCGTTCCGGATGATCGCGCACAACGGCGAGATCAACACGGTGCAGGGCAACCGCAACTGGATGCGCGCGCGCCAGTCGCAGCTGAAGAGCCGCGAGCTGGGCGACCTGGCCCCGCTGTTCCCGATCGTCTCGCCCGGCCGCAGTGACTCCGCCTCGTTCGACGAGACGGTCGAGCTGCTCAACCTGGCCGGCCGGTCGCTCCCGCACGCGGTCATGATGATGGTGCCGGAGGCCTGGGAGAACCAGGACGGCGCGCTCGACCCGAAGCGCCGCGCGTTCTACGAGTACCACTCGATGCTCATGGAGCCGTGGGACGGCCCGGCCGCGATCGTCTTCACCGACGGCGAGCTCGTCGGCGCCACTCTCGACCGCAACGGGCTCCGCCCCGGCCGCTACGTCGTGACCGACGACGGGCTCGTGGTGCTCGCCAGCGAGATCGGCGTGCTCGACATCGACCCCGCGAAGGTGGTCCGCAAGGGACGCCTGCAGCCCGGCCGCATGTTCCTGGTCGACACCGAGCAGGGCCGCATCGTCGAGGACGAGGAGATCAAGGGGCAGCTCGCCGCCTCCGGTCCGTTCGAGGAGTGGCTCGAGAAGGGCCGCATCAACCTCAAGGACCTCCCCGAGCGCGAGCACATCGTGCACACGCCCGCCTCGGTCAACCGCCGCCAGCGCACCTTCGGCTACACCGAGGAGGAGGTCCGCCTCCTCCTGCTGCCGATGGCGCGCGCCGGTGCGGAGCCGCTCGGAGCGATGGGCTCGGACACCCCCGTGGCCGTCCTGTCCAAGCGCCCCCGCCTGCTCTTCGACTACTTCACGCAGGCCTTCGCGCAGGTGACGAACCCGCCGCTGGACTCGATCCGCGAGGAGGTCGTGACCTCGCTCCGTCTGGGCCTCGGCCCCGAGCGCAACCTGCTGACCGCCGGTGCCGAGCACGCGCGCCAGGTCGTCCTCGACTTCCCGGTCATCGACAACGACGAGCTCGCGAAGATCCAGCACATCGCGCCGCGCCCGCTGAGCCACATCACCACGACGATCCGCGGCCTCTACCGCGTCGACGCGGGACCCCGCGCGATGCAGGACCGCATCGACGAGATGTGCGATGAGGCCGACGAGGCCATCGCCGCGGGAGCGCAGTTCCTGGTGCTCTCGGACCGCGACTCCACCAAGGACCTCGCGCCGATCCCCTCGCTGCTGATGCTCGCCGCCGTGCACCACCACCTCATCCGCACCGAGAACCGGATGCGAGTGGGGCTCGTGGTCGAGGCGGGCGACGTCCGCGAGGTGCACCATGTGGCGACGCTCATCGGCTACGGCGCCTCCGCGGTCAACCCGTACCTGGCGATGGAGACCTGCGAGGACCTCGTCCGCAGCGGCATGCTGTCGGACGTCTCGCCGGAGAAGGCCGTGAAGAACGTGATCAAGGCGCTCGGCAAGGGCGTGCTGAAGATCATGTCCAAGATGGGCATCTCCACCGTGTCGAGCTACGCCGGGGCGCAGACCTTCGAGGCCGTCGGCCTCAGCCAGGCGTTCGTCGACCAGTACTTCACCGGCACCGTCTCGAAGCTCGGCGGCATCGGCATCGACGTCGTCGCCGAGGAGAACGCCGCGCGTCACCGCGCCGCGTACCCCGAGGACGGCGCGATCGTCGCGCATGAGCGCCTGGCGGTCGGCGGCGAGTACCAGTGGCGCCGCGACGGCGCCCCGCACCTGTTCAACCCGGACACGGTGTTCCGCCTGCAGCACTCGACGCGCAACCGCCGCTACGACGTCTTCCGCGAGTACACGAAGATGGTCGACGACCAGGCGAGCTCGCTGATGACCCTCCGCGGCATGTTCAAGCTCGACACCGCGGGGCGCACGCCGATCCCGATCGACGAGGTCGAGCCGGTCGAGGCGATCGTGAAGCGCTTCTCGACGGGCGCGATGAGCTACGGCTCCATCTCGCCGGAGGCGCACGAGACGCTCGCCATCGCGATGAACCGCCTCGGCGCCAAGTCGAACACGGGCGAGGGCGGCGAGGACACCGAGCGGCTGCTCGACCCGGAGCGCCGCTCCGCGATCAAGCAGGTCGCCTCGGGCCGCTTCGGCGTCACGAGCATGTACCTCACCCACGCCGACGACATCCAGATCAAGCTCGCCCAGGGCGCCAAGCCCGGCGAGGGCGGTCAGCTGCCGCCGACGAAGGTGTACCCGTGGATCGCGCGCACCCGGCACGCGACCGCCGGTGTCGGCCTGATCTCGCCGCCGCCGCACCACGACATCTACTCGATCGAGGACCTCAAGCAGCTGATCTTCGACCTCAAGCGGGCGAACCCGTCGGCGCGCATCCACGCGAAGCTGGTCAGCCAGTCGGGCATCGGAGCGGTCGCCGCCGGCACCGCGAAGGCCCTCGCCGACGTGATCCTCGTCTCGGGTCACGACGGCGGCACCGGCGCGAGCCCGGTGAACTCGCTCAAGCACGCGGGCACGCCCTGGGAGCTCGGCCTGGCCGAGACCCAGCAGACGCTGATGCTCAACGGCATGCGCGACCGCGTGGTCGTGCAGGTCGACGGCCAGATGAAGACCGGTCGCGACGTCGTCATCGGCGCGCTGCTCGGAGCCGAGGAGTTCGGCTTCGCGACGGCTCCGCTGATCGTCGAGGGCTGCATCATGATGCGCGTCTGCCACCTCGACACCTGCCCGGTGGGCGTCGCGACGCAGAACCCGGAGCTGCGCCAGCGGTTCTCCGGCAAGCCCGAGTTCGTCGTCAACTTCTTCGAGTTCATCGCCCAGGAGGTGCGCGAATACCTCGCGCAGCTCGGCTTCCGGAGCGTCGACGAGATCGTCGGCCACCGCGAGCTGCTCGACGTCGACCAGGCGATCGAGCACTGGAAGGCGAGCGGGCTCGACCTGACGCCGATCCTCGTCGGACCGGTCTTCACGGCGGAGGAGCCGCGCCGCCACGGCCGCGCGCAGGAGCACGAGCTCGAGCACCACTTCGACAACGAGCTGATCCGCCTCGCGGCGAACGTGCTCGACCACCGCGGCACCGTGCGGATCGAGCGCGAGATCAAGAACACCGAGCGCGCCGTCGGCACCATGCTGGGCCACGAGGTCACCGTCCGATTCGGCGAGAACGGCCTGCCGGCCGACTCCATCGTCGTGTCGCTCCGCGGCTCGGCCGGGCAGTCGCTCGGAGCGTTCCTCCCCGCCGGCATCACTCTGCGGCTCGAGGGCGACTCCAACGACTACGTCGGCAAGGGCCTCTCGGGCGGCCAGATCGTGGTGCGGCCGGACCGCCGCAGCACCTTCGACGCCTCGACGAACGTGATCGCGGGCAATGTGATCGGCTACGGGGCGACCCAGGGCACGATGTTCATCCGCGGGATGGTCGGCGAGCGCTTCCTGGTCCGCAACTCCGGCGCCACCGCGGTGGTCGAGGGAGTGGGCGACCACGCGCTCGAGTACATGACCGGCGGCCTGGCGGTGATCCTCGGCGAGACCGGGCGGAACCTCGGCGCCGGCATGTCGGGCGGCACGGCCTACATCCACGGCCTGCGCCGCGAGCTCGTGAACCGCGACGCGATCGCCTCCGGCGAGCTGACCCTCTCCGAGCTCGGCAGCGCCGACGTGGAGATCCTGCGCGATCTGCTCGAGCGGCACGTCGCGGAGACCGAGTCGACCCTGGCCCAGGGGATGCTCGACGATTTCGACGGAACGGTCTCGCGTTTCGTCAAGGTACTGCCCCGCGACTTCGCCGCGGTGCTCGCGACGCGCGCATCCGCTGTGGAGGAGGGGCTCGACCCCGACGGCGACGTCGTCTGGGGACGGATTCTGGAGGTGACCGGTGGCTGATCCCAAGGGGTTCCTGAAGGTGCAGGACCGGGAGCTGCCCAAGCGGCGTCCCGTGTCCGTCCGCCTGATGGACTGGAAAGAGGTCTACGAGCAGGGCGACTCCGCCGTGCTGCGCCGGCAGGCGGGCCGCTGCATGGACTGCGGCATCCCGTTCTGCCACAAGGGCTGCCCGCTGGGGAACCTGATCCCCGAGTGGAACGACCTGATGTGGCGCGGCGAGGGCCGCCAGGCGATCGAGCGCCTGCACGCGACGAACAACTTCCCGGAGTTCACGGGACGGCTCTGCCCGGCGCCGTGCGAGTCGTCCTGCGTGCTCGGCATCAATCAGCCCGCCGTCACGATCAAGCAGATCGAGGTCTCGATCATCGATCAGGCCTTCGGCAACGACTGGGTGCAGCCGCACCCGCCGGAGCGCCTGACCGGCAAGACCGTCGCGGTCGTCGGCTCCGGCCCGGCGGGGCTCGCCGCCGCTCAGCAGCTCACCCGCGCCGGGCACACCGTCGCGGTCTACGAGCGCGACGACCGCATCGGCGGCCTCCTGCGCTACGGGATCCCGGACTTCAAGATGGAGAAGAAGCACCTCGAGCTCCGCCTGAACCAGATGAAGGCCGAGGGCACCCGGTTCCGCGCGGGCGTCGACATCGGCTCCGACATCACCTGGGACGACCTGCGGGCGCGCTACGACGCGGTCGTGGTCGCCACCGGCGCTCTCGTGCCGCGCGACCTGCCGATCCCGGGGCGCGACCTCGACGGCGTGCACTTCGCCATGGAGTACCTCGTGCAGTCGAACCGCGCGATCGCGGGCGACCGCGTCTTCGAGCAGATCTCGGCCGAGGGCAAGCACGTCGTCGTCCTGGGCGGAGGCGACACCGGAGCGGACTGCATCGGCACCGCCCACCGCCAGAAGGCCGCGTCGGTCACGAACCTGGCGATCGGGCAGCAGCCGCCGTCGCAGCGCCCGGACAGCCAGCCCTGGCCGATGGACCCGACCGTGTTCGAGGTCTCGAGCGCCCACGAGGAGGGCGGGGAGCGGATGTTCCTCGCGTCGACCGTGGAGTTCCTCGCGAACGAGGGCGGCGAGGTCCGCGCGGTGCGCGTGGCCGAGACCGAGTACCTCGACGGGCGCCGCGTCCCCAAGGCGGGCACCGAGCGCGAGATCCCGGCCGACCTGGTCCTGCTCGCCCTCGGCTTCACCGGCCCGGAGGCGGACCATCTCGGCCGTCAGCTCGACGTCCCCTTCACCGAGCGCGGCAACGTCGCGCGCGGCGACGCCTTCGAGACCTCCGTCCCCGGCGTCTTCGTGGCCGGCGACGCCGGGCGCGGCCAGTCCCTGATCGTCTGGGCGATCGCGGAGGGCCGCTCCGTCGCGGCCGAGGTCGACCGCTACCTCGAGGGCACGACCCAGCTGCCGGCGCCGGTCGGCCCCAACGACCGGGGCTTCACGCTCTAGTCCCCGGGACGCGATAGTCTCGGCCCGCCAGCAATCAGCTCACCCTCCCCGCTAACGACGCGCCTCCGGGCGCAGAACAACGGAGCACCCCCTCAATGAGACGAGCGAAAATCGTCGCCACCCTCGGCCCGGCAACGTCGTCGTACGAGACCATTCGTGCGATCATCGACGCCGGCGTGGACGTGGCCCGCATGAACCTCAGTCACGGAAGCTACGACGTCCACGAAGGCATCTACCGCATCGTGCGGAAGGCCGCGGACGACGCCGGGCGCGCGGTCGCGATCCTCGTCGACCTGCAGGGTCCGAAGATCCGCCTCGGCAAGTTCGAGGGCGGCCCGTACGCCCTCGCCGAGGGCGACGTCTTCACCATCACCACCGAGGACGTCCTCGGCACGCGCGAGCTCTCGGGCACCACGTTCAAGGGCCTCCCGGACGACGTGAACCCGGGCGACATGCTCCTCATCGACGACGGCAAGGTCGCTGTCCGCGTCACCGCCGTCGAGGGCCCCCGGGTCGTCACCGAGGTCGTCGTCCCCGGCAACGTCTCGAACAACAAGGGCATCAACCTGCCCGGTGTCGCGGTCAACGTCCCCGCCCTCTCCCAGAAGGACGAGGACGACCTCCGCTGGGCGATCCGCCTCGGCGCCGACATCATCGCCCTCTCCTTCGTGCGCAACGCCAGCGACATCGAGCGCGTGCACGAGATCATGGCGGAGGAGGGCCGCAAGGCTCCCGTCATCGCCAAGATCGAGAAGCCGCAGGCGGTCGACAACCTGCAGGAGATCATCGACGTCTTCGACGGCATCATGGTCGCCCGCGGCGACCTCGGCGTCGAGCTGCCCCTCGAGGCGGTGCCGATCGTGCAGAAGCACGCCGTCGAGCTCGCCCGCCGCTGGGCGAAGCCGGTCATCGTCGCGACCCAGATGCTCGAGTCGATGATCGAGAGCCCCCGCCCCACGCGGGCCGAGGCCTCGGACGTCGCGAACGCCATCCTCGACGGCGCGGACGCGGTCATGCTCTCGGGCGAGACCAGCGTCGGAGCCTGGCCCGTCGTCACCGTGCAGACCATGGCCCGCATCGTCGAGTCCACCGAGGAGCACGGCCTGGAGCGCATCCCCCCGCTGGGCAGCAAGCCCCGCACCCAGGGCGGATCGGTCACGCTGGCCGCCGCCGAGGTCGCGGAGTTCGTCGAGGCGAAGTTCCTCTGCGTGTTCACGGAGTCGGGCGACTCGGTCCGCCGCATGACGCGCCTGCGCCACGGCATCCCGATCATCGGCTTCACCCCCGAGCCGGCCGTCCGCCGCCGCATGGCGCTGAACTGGGGCGTCCAGTCCTTCGTCACGCCGCGCGTCAACCACACCGACGCGATGTTCGCGCAGGTGGACGCGGTGCTGCTCCGCGAGGGCCTCGCCCAGGCGGGCGAGACCGTGGTCGTCGTCTCCGGATCGCCCCCCGGGCGCGCCGGCACGACGAACGACATGCGGGTGCACATCGTCGGCTCGTCCAGCTCGGCCGACAGGGCCGAGAACTGGGACCACTGAGTCCAGCACCCCCGGAGGGCCCGGTCGCGAGAGCGGCCGGGCCCTCCGGCGTTCCCCGGCGGTCCGCGTGGCGGGACGCGCCTCCGCGGGCGGATACCGTGGACCCATGCGACTCGGCGTGCTCGACATCGGCTCCAACACGGTCCACCTGCTCCTCGTCGACGCGCACCCCGGCGCCCGCCCGGTGCCCTACCGCTCGCACAAGCGGAGCCTCGCTCTCGTGGCGCACCTCGACGAGGCGGGGGAGATCACCGAGCGGGGCCAGCGCGAGCTGATCGCGTTCGTGACCGAGGCCGCCGAGGTCGCCCGCGAGCACCGCGCGGAGGACCTGCTGGCGTTCGCGACCTCGGCGATCCGCGAGGCCGGCAACGGCGCGGCGGTCCTCGACCGGGTCCGCGCCGAGACGGGAGTGCACCTCCAGGAGCTCGGCGGCGAGGCGGAGGCGTCGGCCACCTTCCTCGCCGTGCGCCGCTGGTTCGGCTGGGGCGCGGGCTCGATCCTGGACCTCGACATCGGCGGCGGCTCGTTCGAGCTCTCGATGGGCGTGGACGAGGTGCCCGAGCTCGCCGTGTCGGTCCCGCTCGGAGCGGGGCGGGTGACGCGGGACCTGCTGGTCGGCGATCCCGCCTCGGCCACGAGCGTGAAGGCCGCCCGGCGTCACGCCCGCGAGGTGCTCGCGGAGCCCGTCCGCGGCTTCCTCGCCCTGGCGCGCCCCGACCTGGTCGCAGGCACGTCGAAGACCTTCCGCTCGCTGGCGCGGATCACCGGCGCCGCTCCGAGCGCCGCCGGTCCGCTGGTGCGCCGCGAGCTGCACCTGGTCGATCTCCGGCTGTGGTCCGCCCGCCTCGCCGCGATCAGCGCGGCCGACCGCTCAGCGCTGCCCGGCGTCTCCGCTCTGCGGGCTCCGCAGCTGCTCGCGGGCGCTCTCGTCGCGGAGGCGGCCATGGACGCCCTCGGCATCGAGACCCTGGTGATCTGCCCCTGGGCCACCCGCGAGGGGCTGATCATCCGCCGCTTCGAGCTGCTCGACGCGCAGATCCAGCGCGAGGACGTTCAGCTCAGCGCGATGCTGTAGGACAGCGACCGCCGGCCGCCCGGCTCGAGGACGATCTGGCGCGGCTTGTCGACGATGTCGCCGTCCCAGCCCTCGGGGGTCGGGACGCTCCGCCACGGCTCGAGGCAGACGAACGGGGCCCCGACGGGCTTCCACACGCCGACCACGTCGAAGTCCCCGGTGTCGACGACGATCGCGCGGGCGGCGCCGTCGGCCTCGAGCCGGAGGGTCCGCCGGCGCGGCTCGTCGAAGATCATCACGCCCTCCTCGAAGTGCGCGTCGTCCACTGTCAGGACCCCGTCCTCGAGCGGCGCCGGGTGGCGCGCCTCGAGCAGCAGGTTCTCCGGAGCGCGGCGGTACCCTTCCGGCTCGGGCTGCGCGAAGCGGATGCGGTGCTCGCCGCGGCCCTCGGGCAGCGGCAGCGCGAAGGCCGGGTGGTTCCCGAGCGAGAAGCCCAGCGGAGAGGGACCCCTGTTCTCGACGGTCTGGGTGATCCGGAGCGAGGCGCCGGTCACGGCGTAGGCGATGAGGAGCGTCCAGTCGAAGGGGAACACCGCGCGCGTGGCGTCGTCGCTCCGGAGCCGGAACACCGCCTCGTCCGCCGAGACGCCCGCGAGCTCGAAGACCCGGTCCCGCGCGAAGCCGTGCTGCCCCATCCGGTGGTCCGCGCCGTCGTGGTGCAGCGTGTCGCCGGGGAGGCGCCCGATGATCGGGAACAGGACGGGAGCGTGCCGGCGCCACTCCGGGCCTGCCTGCCACAGGTACTCGCGGCCCTCGTCGTCGCGGAGGGACGTCATCTCGGCCCCGGCGGTCGTCAGGGCGAGGCGCAGGCTCTCGCTGCCGAGGGTGAGGACGGTGGGCGCGGGGGAGTCGCTGCTGGTCATCCTCCGATTCTGCCCGTCACGCGGTGCGGGCGGGGGTGTCGGCGGCGCGTGGCAGCATGGGGCGGTGCCTCCCGAGTCGACCCCCTCCTCCTGGCGCGCCCGCGTCGGCGAGCTCAGCGGACCCCCCGAGGCCGAGTCGCCGACCGTCCTCACTCCGATCGGGCTGCAGTTCGAGCTGCGCCGGCTGGTGCGCCGGGCCGACGATCCGTGGCGGGCGCCGGCGAGCGAGCGCGTCACGGCGAAGACCTACGATCCCGACGAGCGCCGCGACCACCGTCTGGCCACCCGCCCCGCCGTCCGTGGGCGCGGGGGCGCCTGGAACCGCACCACCCTCACCTGGAAGTCGCTGAACTTCCAGACCCACCGGCTCTCGCTCGACCCCGCTCACCAGCGCTGGTTCGCCGAGTTCGCGGCTCTGCACCGCGCCACGCGCACCGTCCACCTCGGGCAGGACCCCGACTGGATCCACCTCGACGACTACGAGAGCCCACTGCTCTGGCGGCTGCTCGAGCAGGCGCAGGCCGCCGGGATCCCGCTGCTCGCCCCGGAGAAGGGCGCGGTCCGTCTCGCCGGTCCCGCGCATGTGGCGGTGACGGTCTCGGCGGAGGAGGGAGCGCTCCGGCTGCGGCCCGTCCTGCGGATCGACGGCGCGGAGCACGCGCCCGAGTCGGCGCGTCCGGTCGCCCGGCACGGCGTCTACGTGGTCGAGGGCGGCGATCCGTCCTCGCTCCTGCTCGCGCCCGCGTCCCTGCCCTTCGACGACGAGGAGCTGCGGCTCCTCGATCACCCCGAGGAGACGGAGGTCCCGGCGGAGGACGTGCCCGAGTTCGTCGGCGAGCACCTCCCCGCCCTCCGCGGCCGCGTCGCGGTGCGCGAGGAGGGCGTCGACCTCGTCCTGGACGATCCGGAGCCCCCGCGCCTGGTCTGCACGGTCTCGTTCGAGCCGCGGCGCGCCGTCAGGGTGGGCTGGCACTGGCGCCGCTCGCCCGATCGCGCGGGCGAGCTCGACGGCACGGCCGACGCGGCTCTCGAGCGCGCGGTGCTCCGCCGGGTGCGCTCGGTGCTCGGCGAGGCCGGGTCCGCTCTCGTGCCGGAGCCGGGGACGAGCGCGGTCCTGCGCGGGGCCGAGGCGGCGGTGTTCGTGGTGGAGCAGCTCCCGCAGCTGGAGGGGATCGGCGGGGTCCGGATCGAGCGCGAGGGCGCGGCCCCGGACTACCGCCTGCTGACCGGACCGCTCACGCTCACCATCACCGCGGTCGACACCGAGAGCGCCGACTGGTTCGACCTCGGCGTCGTCGTGAGCATCGGCGACGCGACCGTGCCGTTCCTGCCCCTCTTCCGCGCTCTGGCCGCGGGCGGCGACCGCATCCGCCTGGTCGACCACTCCTACCTCTCGCTCGCGCACCCCGGCCTCGACCGGCTCCGGGAGCTGCTGACCCGGGCGGACGAGCTCGAGGAGTGGGAGACGGGACCGCGGCTCGGCCGGCACCAGGCCGGGCTGTGGAACGAGCTGGAGGAGCTCGCCGACGAGAGCGTCCCCTCCGACGCGTGGCGCGCCGTGCTCGACTCCGCGCTGGCCGCCGGGTCGCCGGAGGACGTGGAGCCGCCGGAGGGCCTGACCGCCCGGCTGCGTCCGTACCAGCGGGCGGGCTACGCCTGGCTCGTGCACCGCCTCCGTCACGGGCTCGGCGGGATCCTGGCCGACGACATGGGCCTCGGCAAGACCCTGCAGGCGCTGGCCATGATGCTCGACGCGGTCGAGGAGGCGGGCCGCGCCGGGATCCGCCGCGCGCCGTTCCTCCTGGTCGCCCCCACCTCGGTCGTGCCGGGCTGGCGCTCGGAGGCCGAGCGCTTCGCGCCCGCCCTGCGCGTCCACGTCGTCGCGAGCTCGCGGGAGGGCGCGCTCGACGCGATCCCGGCCGACGCAGACGTGGTCCTCACCAGCTACGCGGTCCTGCGCCTCGGCGGCGAGCGCTGGGCGTCGAGGACGTGGTCGGCGCTGATCCTCGACGAGGCCCAGTTCGTCAAGAACCCCGCCTCGCAGACGCACCGGGCCGCCCGCGGGGTCGGCGCGCCCGTCACGCTCGCGCTCACCGGCACACCGCTGGAGAACTCGCTCGACGAGCTCTGGGCGGTCCTCGCACTGGTGGCGCCCGGGCTCCTGCCGCCGTTGCGCCGCTTCCGCGAGGAGTACACCCGGCCGATCCTGCACGCGGAGGCGCCCGTCGGCATCGCCTCGCCCGATCTGTCCGAGGGACGGACCGTCAGCCACACCGAGGGCGCGCGCCGCCGCCTCGAGAGACTGCGCCGGCGACTGCGTCCGTTCCTGCTCCGCCGCACCAAGGAGGCGGTGGCGCCGGAGCTCCCCGAGAAGCAGGAGCAGACGATCGAGGTCGCGCTGACGCCCGCCCACAGGGTGCTCTACGACGGCTACCTCCAGCGCGAGCGGCGGAAGCTCCTGGGTCTGGTCGACGACCTCGACCGGCAGCGCTTCACGGTGTTCCGATCGCTCACCCTCCTGCGCCTGCTCGCGCTCGACGCGTCCCTGGTCGACCCGGCCTACCGGCACGTCCCGTCCGCGAAGCTCGACGTGCTCGTCGAGCAGCTCGACGACGTGATCGCGGAAGGCCGTCGGGCCCTCGTCTTCAGCACCTTCACCTCGTACCTGGAGCGGGCGGGGGAGCGGCTGCGTCGGCGCGGCATCCCGTTCGTGCAGCTCGACGGCTCCACGCGGGACCGCGCGGGAGTGATCGAGGAGTTCCGCTCGGGAGCCGCGCCCGTCTTCCTGATCAGCCTGAAGGCGGGCGGCACCGGGCTCACCCTCACCGAGGCCGACCACGTCTTCATCCTCGACCCGTGGTGGAACCCGGCGGCCGAGGCGCAGGCCGTCGACCGCGCGCACCGCATCGGCCAGGAGCGGCGGGTGAACGTGTACCGGCTGGTGGCGACGGACACGATCGAGGAGAAGATCGTGCGCCTCCAGGAGCGCAAGGGCCGCCTCAGCACGGCGGTGCTCGACGAGGGCGAGCTCTTCGCCCGGGCGCTGTCGGCCGACGACGTCCGCGAACTGCTGGCCGAGTGACCACGGCCCCACGAAGGGTGACAGAACGGCCAGCCGCGGCCCAGGATCCGAGCGCACACTGAGCGGATGAGACGCCGACGCCCCCGCCCCCGCGCCGACTGGATCGTCGCCCTCGAGAAGGGCGACGACGCCGGGCTCTTCGGACCGGGCAGCGCGGTCTGGGCGGTCAACGGCGGCCTGCCCACGATGATCGCCGGAGTGCGGGCTCTGCTCATGCAGACCCTCCACGCCGGAGCGATGGCCGGTGTGCACGACCACTCCCGCTACCGCGAGGACCCGATGGGCCGCCTCGACAACACGGTCCGCTGGGTCCTGACCACCAGCTTCGGCGACACCGCCGCGGCGAGCGGAGCGGCGCGCTGGGTGACCGGCGTGCACGAGCGGATCGTCGGCTCCTACGAGGACGCCGGCGGGCGTGAGCGCTCCTACTCGGCGCAGGACCCCCGCCTGCTGCTCTGGGTGCACGACGCCTTCACCGACGCGTTCCTCGGCGCCCACGAGATCTGGGGCGGACGGATCCCCGGCGGCCCCGACGCCTACGTGCGCGAGTGGGCCGCCTCCGGCCGGCTGCTCGGAGTGCAGGATCCGCCCGAGAGCGTCGCGGAGCTCCGCGCGCAGCTCGCCGGATTCGCGGGCGAGCTCAAGCCCGACGCACGCGTGCACGAGGCGGTCGGCTTCCTCCGCGACATCCGGCTGCCGGGCGAGGCGGGCGTGGTCTACCCGCTGCTGTTCGCCGGCGCGGTCGCCTCGCTCAGCCCCGAGGTGCGGAGGCTCCTGGGCCTCCGGCGCCCGTGGTGGCCCGCGATCACGGCGAACCGCCTGCTGTTCGTGTTCCTGGGCCGGTATCTCGGCCGGGTCTCGCCGAGCGAGCAGGCCGCGATCGACCGCATCGCCGGCCTCGACCAGGTGCGCACCGGCGCCTGACGCTCTTCCCGTACACCTGTCCGGGAAGTGGTAGACTGACACCGATGACTCCCGCCCGCCTCGCCTCCGTGCCCGCGGCGGAGTCCCCCTCGGCGCTCGGCTCCGCCGATCCGCGAGCCCGGCGCACCCGCCGCCGCGTGTTCGACGCGGTCGAGCGGCTCGTCATGCAGAGCGACGGCGAGAGGGCCGAGGGCATCGCGGTGAGCGACATCGTGCGCGAGGCCGGGATCAGCCGCAGCTCGTTCTACGCCCACTTCGACGACGCGGCGGGAGTCGCCTCCGCGCTGCTCCGCCAGGACCTCGTGGTCGCCGACGTCGCCGAGGGCGATCCCGCCGACCGCTCCGGAGCCGACGCCCTGCAGCGCGGCTACTCGCGGCTCGTCGAGCGGCTGGTCGACCGCCACGCCTTCCATGCCCGGCTCCGCGCGCGGGCCTCCGCCCGGGTCGCCTCCGACGACGCCGTGCTCGACACGGCGCTCGCCCTGCACCGCGAGGTGCTCGCCCGGGTCGACGTCCCCGCAGCGGTCGACCCCGAGCTCACCGCGGTCTTCGCGGCCGGCGGCGTCCTCTCCGTGGTCGGCGCCTGGCTCGCCGGCTCCCTCGACGGCACCGACGAGGAGCTGGTCGAGCACCTCGTCGCGCTGCTCCCGGCCTGGCTCGCCGCGGCGCCGCTGCGCCCCCTGGACTCCTCACTCCCACCACGCCCCACGACGAAAGGCACGACATGATGACATTCGAGGTCGGCGAGACCCTGGTCTACCCGCACCACGGAGCGGTGACGATCACCGGGCTCGAGAAGCGCTCGGTCAAGGGCGTCGAGAAGACGTTCATGACGATGAACGTGCACACCAGCGAGCTCACCATCACCCTCCCCGTCGAGAACGCCGAGCTCGTCGGCGTCCGCGAGATCATCGACGACGCCGGAGTCCAGGCGGTCTACGACGTCCTGCGCAGCGACGTCGCGGAGGAGGCCAGCAACTGGTCCCGCCGCTTCAAGGCCAACCAGGAGAAGATGGCCAGCGGCAGCGTGTACCGCGTCAGCGAGGTCGTCCGCGACCTGTGGCGCCGCGAGCAGGCGGGCGGCGTCTCGGCCGGCGAGAAGCGGATGCTCCTCAAGGCGCGTCAGATCCTCGTGTCGGAGCTCTCGCTCGCCCTGAAGGGCACCGACGAGGAGGCCTCGGCCAAGCTCGACGAGGTCCTCGCCTCGGCGATCTGACCCCGCGTCGCGGCGGGTCGGCTCACTCGGGCCGGCACGCCGCGATGATCCTCGCGGCGACCTCGTCCTGCGAGGCGGAGCCGTCGATCCGCACCAGGAGCTCGCGCTCGTCGTAGACCTCCGCCAGAGGAGCCGTCTCGCGCTCGTAGACCTCGATCCGGTTCCGCACCACCTCGGGGTCGTCGTCGGCGCGGTCCTGCTCCTGCGCCCGCACGTGCAGCCGTTCGAGCACCACGTCTGCGTCGGCCGTCAGCAGCACGACGCACGAGAGCGGCGTGCCCCGCTCCTCGAGGAGCTCCGCCAGCGCGTCCACCTGGGCGAGCGTGCGCGGGTAGCCGTCGAGGATGAACCCGTCCCGGGCGTCCTCCTCGGCGATGCGCTCGGCGACCAGGGCGTTCGTCAGCTCGTCCGGCACGTACTCGCCGGCCTCCACGAGCGCCCGCAGACGCCGTCCGAGGTCGGTGCCGTCGGCGACGTGCGCGCGGAACAGATCGCCGGTGGAGATCGCCGGCACCCCCAGCTCGCGCGACAGCACGGCCGCCTGGGTGCCCTTGCCCACGCCGGGCGGGCCCATCATGATGACGCGCATCGCTCGTCCTCCTCGGTGTCGTCAGGCGATGCTAGCGGTGCGGAGCGGGGTGGCCGGTGCACACCGCGCCCGTAGGCTGGCGGGACGAGCCGAGGAGGAGCGATGCCCGCAGCACCCGGGGCCGAGCAGGCCGCCGCCGATCTGGCCGCGCTCCTGCGCGAGGTCTCCGCAGAGCTCGACGCCCGCGGCATCGCCGACCAGGCCGTCGCCGAGCTGCGGACGCCGCGCGCGATCCTCGGCTTCCACCGCAAGCCGGTGATGGCGCCGGTGACCCGCGCGTGGCGCCTCGGCGTGCTCCTCCTCGGACGCGAGGGAGAGCTCCTCGCGACGGGCTCTGTCACGCGTGCCGTCGCTCCGCTGCACGCCAACAACCAGTCCGAGTCGCAGGAGGCGCGCCGCGAGATCCGGCGCGCCGCCTTCGACGGTCCGTTCCAGGAGGGCGAGATCGTCAACTACGGCTGCCGGCGCCTCGCACTGGACGCCGCAGCGCTCGAGTCGGGCCAGGAGCCGCTGGCACTGCACGGCTCCGAGGTGCTCGTGCGCTGGGCGCCCGGTCTGGGAGAGCAGGGACTGATGCCGCTGCGCCGGTACCTGGCCGACCGCCTCGACCTCCTCGAGGCCGACTAGCGCCGGGTCACTCCTCCTCGGCCACCGGGTGGAACCACGGCGGGTAGACGGCGACGCGGGGAGAGGCGTCGATGCCCTCGAAGAGAGCCTTGACGCGGTTGCGGGCGGCGACCGACGCCACGCCGACCGTCGCGACGCCCTCGAGCGGGAAGCGCTCGGGCACGAGCGCCTCGGCGCTGCGCAGGGCCGGCTCGTCGACCAGGAGGCGCGCGAAGGTGCGCACGAGCGCGTCGCCCTCGGTGAAGCGCGTGAGGACGTGGGAGGCGTCGCCGTCGCTCAGGACCGGGGCGGAGGCGAGCGAGCCCACCAGGACGACGTACTGCGAAGCGGTGGTCTCGTGGGCGCTCGGCGACCAGTGCGGAGCGACCCGCTCGCCGCGCAGGTCGGCCCAGAGGGCGGCGTCGGGGGAGAGGAAGAAGGGCACGAAGCCGGCGACGCTGACGCCGTCCTTCACCTGCACGGCACGGCGGTGCTCGCGGGTGGTCTCGGCGCTGACGTCGATCGCGGGGCGCTCCTGGAGCTGCTGGTCCGCCAGGATCGCGCCGGCGGCGACGATCGCCTCGAGGTTGTCGAGGTGGGTGACGTGGTAGATCCGCTGCGCGGCGATGTCGACCTTCGGCAGGGGCTTCTCGCGCGCCGTGCCGCGGGCGGCGGCACGGGCGGTGGCCGCACGGGAGGTCCCGGGCACGCGCGCGGGGGCGCGGGTGGCACGGCCGACCTGCTCGGGGAGCTTCTTCGGGGTGCAGACGTCGCAGAGCGCGATGTCGAGGCCGTGGATGCATTCGGTGGGCACTCTGGATTCCTTCTGCGCGCGGGCTCGGGGTTCCGCCGCAGGGACGACGTTACGCGACCGGGGCCCCCGCGCGTCCCGGCGGCGGGGATCTGCGGAGCCGCGGCGTCCGCCCGGGCATCCTCTGGGAGGCGCCGGAGCACCGCTCCCCGCCGCGTAGCGTGAGCGGGATGAAGCGCGTGCCGCCCGCCGAGGGCCAGGAATCCGTCTGGGACTACCCGCGACCCCCGAGGGTCGAGACCACCACCGAGCACGTGGTCGTGCGGCTGGGCGGCGTCGTCGTCGCCGAGTCCCGCGACGCTCTCCGCGTCCTCGAGACGAGCCACCCTCCCGTCTACTACCTCCCCGTGTCCTCGTTCGCGCCCGGGGCGCTCGAGCCCGCGCCCGGCCGCAGCATCTGCGAGTTCAAGGGCGCGGCCTCCTACCTGACCGTGCGCGGGGGAGGAGGAGCGGTCGCGGAGGCGGCGGGCTGGACGTACCCCGAGCCGATGGCCGGCTTCGAGGCCCTCGTCGACACCGTCGCCCTCTACCCCGGCCGGATGGACTCCTGCACGGTCGACGGCGAGGCGGTCCAGCCGCAGCCGGGCGACTTCTACGGCGGCTGGATCACCTCGCGCGTGGTCGGTCCGTTCAAGGGCTCGCCGGGCACGATGTTCTGGTGAATCAGACGGGGGAGGGCGGACCGAGCGGATCCTGGACGAGGACCGCTCGTGCGGCGTCGATCCCCGAGGCCTCCAGCGTCCATTCCGGCCGCACCAGGGTCTCCGGTGTGACGCGGAACCGCAGCTCCTCGACCGGCGCACCGTCCGGACCGACGATCCGGTGCGTCCCGTTCGGCCGGTAGCCGAGGGCCTCCGAGACCCGGATCGAGCGGGTGTTCCAGGCGAGAGCGGCGCTCTCGGCGACCTCGGCTCCGAGGTGGTCGAAGGCGAGGAGGAGCACGGCGGCGCGCATCTCCCGCCCGAGGCCGCGGCCCTGCGCCGAGCGGGTGAGCCACGAGCCCGAGGTCAGGGTGCGGGTGGCGGCGAAGGACTCGGCGACCACGTCCTGGCAGCCGACGACCCGGCCGTCCTCGACCACGGCGAACGCGACGCGCCACGACTCCCGCGTCGTCTGCGCGCGCTGCGACCAGTGGAAGCGGGCGAGCTCGCCGGGCAGGCGCTCCGCCGGCGCCTCGGCCCAGGGGGAGGGGAACGGCGAGCGGCCGCTCTCGTGCACGCCCGCGAGGGCCGCGTCGGCGAGAGGGCCGAGGTCGGCGTCGCGGACCGGATGCAGCTCGAGCCGCGGCGTGCGCAGCTCCAGCGAGAACAGGGGCCAGGGGTCGGTGCTCATCCGACGACGCTAGCGAGCGGAGGCGCGCACCGCGCGACCAGGCGGGTACCGGTGGTGGGACTCGAACCCACAAGCCCTCTCGGACAGAGCATTTTGAGTGCCCCGCGTCTGCCATTCCGCCACACCGGCTCATCACCAGCCCGTCGAGAATACCGTAGGCTCATCGGCGTGACTGACCAGGAACCCTCGTCGACCGCACCCCGTCGGGTCGTCGTCGCCGAAGACGAATCCCTCATCCGCCTCGACATCGTGGAGATCCTCCGCGACAACGGCTTCGAGGTCGTCGGCGAGGCCGGCGACGGCGAGACCGCTGTGGCCCTCGCCACCGAGCTGCGCCCCGATCTCGTCATCATGGACGTCAAGATGCCCCAGCTCGACGGCATCTCGGCGGCCGAGCGCCTCTCGAAGGCGCACATCGCGCCCGTCGTCCTGCTCACCGCCTTCAGCCAGAAGGAGCTCGTCGAGCGCGCCAGCGAGGCCGGAGCGCTCGCCTACGTCGTGAAGCCCTTCACGCCCAACGACCTGCTGCCCGCGATCGAGATCGCCCTCTCGCGGTACGCCCAGATCCTCACCCTCGAGGCCGAGGTCGCCGACATGGTCGAGCGCTTCGAGACCCGCAAGCTCGTCGACCGCGCCAAGGGCCTGCTCAACGAGAAGATGGGACTCACCGAGCCCGAGGCGTTCCGCTGGATCCAGAAGGCCTCCATGGACCGCCGGCTCACCATGCACGACGTCGCGCAGGCGATCATCGAGCAGCTGAGCACGAAGAAGGCCTAGCGCGAGGCCGGGCCCGAGGGCCCACGGCCTCAGGGCCAGAGGCGGGTGCGCTCCCACGGGGAGCCGCCCGCCTCCGTCGTTCCCGGGCGGTACTCGAGACGGGTGTGATCCTGCTCCGGCGCGGTCGAGCCCTGCCAGAACTCGATGCGCTCGGGCACGACGCGGTAGACGGCCCACTCCCGGTCGAGCGTCGCGGGCGAGCAGCCCACGGCGACGCTGGTCTGGAGCGTGACGAGGCCGAAGTCCTGCGCGCTGCGCATCGGCTCGCTCTGGCGTCCGACGAGCAGGGCGGTGCGAGCGGCCTCGGAGCGGCGGCGGAAGTCGTCGGCCGACTCCTGCGCGGAGGCGCGCTCGACCCGGCCCTCGACCCGGACCTGACGGCCCTGGACCGGCCAGAAGAAGGTCAGCGCGGCGTGCGGGTTCTCCTCCATGGCGCGTCCCTTGGGGCTGGTGGCATGGGTGGAGAACGCCCAGCCCGCCTCGTCGATCTCGCGCAGCACGAGCACGCGCGCCGAGACGGTGCCGTCGTCGGAGGCGGTGGAGAGCGTGGCGCCGTGGGGGAGGAGCTGGCCCGCGTCCTTCGCCTCCTCGAGCCACTGCGCGAACAGCTCGAGAGGATCGGCCGGAGCCGCCTCCGCATCGAACGAGGGCAGGTCGGAGGGCATGGACGGGAGGCTCTTGAGGAGATGGCGAAGGCTCATCCGCTCAGTGTCGCCCTTCGGGCACCACCGGGCACAGTCGCGCGCCGTCGCTTGACAGTGCCGCTCGCCGCGGTGCCGGGCCTCCGAGCGGCGCGGCCGACCGGTCGATCCCCGGTCGCGCGCAGGCGCGGGCGGTCCCGACGGCGATCGCGGTCCTCGCCCTCCGCTCCCGCGAGGGGGACCCGTCCGCTCCCCGTCAGCGGGCGTCTCGGATGATGTTGGTGATCCGCACGGTGGAGAGGCGGCGCCCCTCCTGGTCGCGCACGACGATCTCGTGGGTGGTGAGGGTGGAGCCCAGGTGGATCGCGTCGCAGGTGGCGATCACGAAGCCCGAGTGGACCGACCGGCTGTGGCTCGCGTTCAGCTCGATGCCCATCGCCAGGCGGCCCGCGCCGGCGTGCACGTTCGCCGCGATCGAGCCCATCGACTCGGCGAGCACGACGTGCGCGCCGCCGTGCAGGATGCCGACCGGCTGCCGGTTGCCCTCGACGGGCATCGAGGCCACCGAGTGCTGCGGGGTGAGCTCGTGCCAGAGGATCCCCATCCGCTCGGCGAGCTCGCCCATGCCGCGGCCGATCCCGGCGACCAGGTCTAGCGCGGGCGGGCGGATCCAGGCGGTCGTGGTGGGGGTCGGCTCGGTCACGTCGCTCCTCGCGCTGGAGCCTCGGAGCGGCCCTGACCGGCGGGCGCGAGCGGGCCGATCCGGTGTCGGAGGCGCTGTGTAGTCTGGCCCTGTGTCAGATCCGGAACAGCCTACCCTCCTGCTCGTCGACGGCCATTCCCTGGCGTTCCGGGCGTTCTACGCGCTCCCGGTCGACAGCTTCCAGACCCGCGAGGGCCAGCACACCAACGCCATCCACGGCTTCCTCTCGATGCTGATCCTGCTGCTGAAGAACGAGAAGCCGACCCACCTCGGCGTCGCGTTCGACATCTCCCGCTACTCGTTCCGCACCCGCGAGTACCCGGAGTACAAGGGCACCCGCGGCGAGACGCCGCCCGAGTTCAAGGGCCAGGTCCCCCTCCTCGAGGAGGCGCTGCACGCCATGAACATCCGGACCGTCTCGAAGGAGGACTTCGAGGCCGACGACATCCTCGCGACGCTCGCGCGCCAGGGGGCCGAGGCCGGCTTCCGCGTGCTGGTCGTCTCGGGCGATCGCGACACCATACAGCTGGTGACCCCGGACGTCACCCTGCTCTACCCCTCCACCCAGGGCGTCTCGCAGCTCACCCGCTACGACCGCGACAAGGTGTTCGAGAAGTACGGCGTCGAGCCGCACCAGTACCCCGAGATCGCCGCCCTCGTCGGCGAGACGAGCGACAACCTGCCCGGCGTCGACAAGGTCGGCCCCAAGACGGCCGCGAAGTGGGTCAACCAGTACGGAACGGTCGCCGACATCATCGCCCACGCCGACGAGATCAAGGGCGTGGTCGGCGAGAAGCTGCGCGAGCAGAAGGAGAACGCGCTCCGCAACCGCCGCCTCAACCGGCTGGTGACGGACGTCGAGCTCCCCCTCGGCCCGCACGATCTGACGCGCCGCCCGATCGATCCCGACGCGGTCCGCGAGATCTTCAGCCGCCTCGAGTTCAAGACCCTGCAGGAGCGGGTCCTGACGATCGCCGCGGAGGAGGGCGTCGACGGCGCCGCCGCGGCCCTGGCGGGCGACGTGGTCACGACCTCCGCACCCGCCGTCCGCACCCTGGTCGACGAGGAGCTCGCGCACTGGCTCGACCGCGTGTCGGCGAAGGGCACCGCGCCCGTCGCCGTGCAGGTCCTGCTCGGAGCCGGCGGGCTCGAGGGTGTGGGTCTCGCGGTCGAGAAGGAGACGGCGTTCGTCCCGTGGGCCGCCGAGCGACCCGACTACACCGCGCTCGAGCAGTGGCTGGCCGGGCCCGCCCCCAAGTACTTCGCCGACGCGAAGCCCCAGATCAAGGCGCTGCGGAGGGCCGGACTCCCCGTCGCGGGGCTCGCGTTCGACACCCGCGTCGCCTCCTGGCTGGTGCAGCCCACCGGGCACCCGGCCACGCTCGCGGCGCAGGTCGCGCAGCACCTCGACGAGACCATGGCGCAGGGCGACCCGAACCAGCTGGTCCCCACCGTCGAGCCGATGGGGCCCGCCACCGAGGCCTGGTACGCGTACCGGCTCGTCGCTCCGCTGCGCGAGCGGCTGGGCGAGGGGATGCTCTCGGTGCTCGTCGACATCGAGCTGCCGATCGTCCAGGTCCTCGCGACGATGGAGCTCACCGGCGTCGCGATCGACGCCGACGTGCTGGCGCGCCTCCGCGCCGAGCTGACCGTCTCGGCCGCCGACCTCGCGAGCCGCGCGTTCGCGGAGATCGGCCACGAGATGAACCTCGGCTCGCCCAAGCAGCTGCAGCAGGTCCTCTTCGAGGAGCTCGACATGCCGCGCACCCGGGCCACGAAGACGGGCTACACCACCGACGCCTCCGCCCTCGCCGACCTGCAGGAGTCCCACCCGCACCCGTTCCTCGGGCTGCTCCTCGAGCACCGCGACGCGACCAAGCTCAAGCAGATCATCGAGACGCTCGAGAAGTCGGTCACCGCCGACGGCCGGATCCACACCAGCTACGACCAGACCGGCACGGCCACCGGCCGGATCTCCTCCAACGACCCGAACCTGCAGAACATCCCCGTCCGCAGCGAGGTGGGCCGCCGCATCCGCACCGCCTTCGTCCACGGAGCGGACGCGAGCACCCTCCTCACCGCCGACTACTCGCAGATCGAGATGCGGATCATGGCGCACCTCTCCGGGGACGCCGGGCTGATCGAGGCCTTCCACTCCGGCGAGGACCTGCACCGCTTCGTCGGATCGCGGATCTTCGGCGTCGATCCGGGCGACGTCACCTCGGCCATGCGCAACAAGGTCAAGGCGATGTCGTACGGCCTCGCCTACGGCCTGAGCGCCTTCGGCCTGTCGAAGCAGCTGCGCATCTCGAGCGCCGAGGCGAAGCAGCTGATGACCGACTACTTCGTCCGCTTCGGCGCGGTGCGCGACTACCTCCGCAGCGTCGTCGAGCAGGCCCGCGAGACCGGCTACACCGAGACGATCTTCGGTCGCCGGCGTCCCTTCCCCGACCTGCAGAGCGCGAACCGCGTCCTCCGCGACAACGCCGAGCGGGCGGCGCTCAACTCGCCGATCCAGGGCTCGGCCGCCGACATCATGAAGCGCGCGATGATCGGCGTGCAGGCCGACCTCGACGAGCAGGGGCTCGGCTCGCGGATGCTCCTCCAGGTGCACGACGAGCTGATCTTCGACGTCGCCCCCGGCGAGGAGGAGTCGCTCGAGGCGGTCGTCCGCGGCCGGATGGCGGGTGCCGCCGACCTGAGCGTCCCGCTCGAGGTGCAGGTGGGCCACGGATCCGACTGGGACGTCGCCGCGCACTGAGCCGGCCGCAGGGCCTGGCTAGGCTCGGAGGCATGAGCACCGACACCCCCCGCGAGCCCACCGCCGTCGACGCCGTCGCCGAGCGCTGGGTCGACACGCTCGTCGACCTCGACCCCACCCTCGGCACCGCGATCGGACGCAGCGGCGCGAACGGCCGTCTGGGCGACTACTCGCCGGCCGGTCTCGAGCAGGCCCGGGCGGCGACCGCCTCGGCCCTCGCCGAGCTCGAGGCCGCCGACCCCGTGGACGACGTCGACCGCGTCACGGCCGCCGACCTCGGCGCCGAGCTCCGGCTCTCCCTGGAGGGGCACGACGCCGGTCTGCCGCTGCGGGACCTCAACGTGATCGCGTCCCCGGCGCAGGAGCTGCGCGACGCCTTCGACCTGATGCCGACGGACGAGGTCGCCGACTGGGAGGCGGTCGCCGAGCGGCTGCTGGCCGTGCCGGCCGCCCTCGAGGGCTACGCGGAGACCCTGCGCGAGGGGATCCGCACCGGCGTGGTCCCCGCCCGCCGCCAGGTCGAGCTCGTCGCCGAGCAGGCGCGGAAGATCGCCGCTCCCCGCGGGTTCTTCGCCGAGCTGGCCGCGGAGGCCGCTCCCGCCGCCGGATCCCTGCCCGCGTCGCTCGCTCAGCGGCTGGAGGACGGCGCCCGCCGTGCCTCGGCCGCCTACGGGTCGCTCGCGCAGTTCCTCCGGGGCGAGCTCGCCCCCGCCGCGACCGAGCAGGACGCCGTCGGCCGGGAGCTGTACGCGCTGCACTCCCGCCGCTTCCTCGGCGCTGTCGTCGACCTCGACGAGACCTACGAGTGGGGGATCGAGGAGCTGGCCCGCATGACGTCCGAGCAGGAGGCGATCGCGCGCGAGATCCTGCCCGGCGCCTCCGTCGCCGAGGCGATCGCCCACCTCGAGGCGGACCCGGCCCGCACTCTGCACGGCGTCGACGCTCTGCAGGCGTGGATGCAGGAGACCAGCGACCGCTCCGTCCGCGAGCTCGCCGGCACCGCCTTCGACATCCCGGAGGAGGTGCGCCGCCTCGAGTGCAGGATCGCGCCGACCCAGGAGGGCGGCATCTACTACACCGGTCCGAGCGACGACTTCTCGCGCCCAGGGCGGATGTGGTGGTCGGTCCCGGCCGGAGTCACCGAGTTCGCCACCTGGCGGGAGCTGACCACGGTCTACCACGAGGGCGTCCCGGGCCATCACCTGCAGATCGGCCAGGCCGTCCACAACCGCGCCCGCCTCAACACCTGGCGCCGTCAGCTCGCCGGGACCTCCGGCCACGCCGAGGGCTGGGCGCTCTACGCGGAGCGGCTGATGGAGCGCTTCGGCTACCTCGACGACCCGGCCGACCGCCTGGGCATGCTCGACGGCCAGCGGATGCGCGCGGCGCGCGTCGTGCTGGACATCGGCGTGCACCTCCAGAAGCCGATGCCGGGCTCCGGCACCGTCTGGACCGCCGAGTCGGCCCTCGACTTCATGCGGGCCAACGTGAACATGGACGACGCGTTCGTGCGCTTCGAGGTGAACCGGTACCTCGGCTGGCCGGGGCAGGCTCCGTCCTACAAGATCGGGCAGCGGATCTGGGAGCAGCTGCGCGACGAGGCGGAGGCGCGCGAGGGCGCCGCGTTCTCGCTCGCGGCCTTCCACCGGAGGGCGCTCGACCTCGGCGGCGTCGGTCTCGACACCCTCCGCTCCTCCCTCGCCGGCTGACTCCGGAACCCGCGCCTGGACGGGCGCGGCGAGATTGCCGTGCGCCTCCCGGGGCGTCTAAGCTGGGGTGTCACATCTGTGGCGCCGCCGTGCCCGCGGCGCGCGAGGAAGGCCGGTCCTCCGGCCGGCCGAGCGCGGCTCCCGGGCCGGAGGCACATCCCTCACCACCGCAGTGGTCACCACTCCGCCGAGCCGCGAGGCCCGCAGGCGGCCGCCGCCCGAGACCCATCCATCCTGGAGCATCCCTTAATGACAACCGCAACGACCGACAAGGCAACCAAGCAGGTCGCGATCAACGACATCGGGTCTGCTGAAGACTTTCTTGCCGCGGTCGAAAAGACTCTGAAGTTCTTCAACGACGGAGACCTCATCGAAGGCACCGTCGTGAAGATCGACCGCGACGAGGTCCTCCTCGACGTCGGCTACAAGACCGAGGGCGTCATCCCCTCGCGCGAGCTCTCCATCAAGCACGACGTCGACCCCTCCGAGGTCGTCAACGTGGGCGACAGCGTCGAGGCCCTCGTCCTCCAGAAGGAGGACAAGGAGGGTCGCCTGATCCTGTCCAAGAAGCGTGCGCAGTACGAGCGTGCGTGGGGCGACGTCGAGAAGATCAAGGAGTCGGACGGCGTCGTCACCGGCTCGGTCATCGAGGTCGTCAAGGGCGGTCTCATCGTCGACATCGGCCTCCGCGGCTTCCTCCCGGCCTCGCTCATCGAGCTGCGCCGCGTCCGCGACCTCACGCCGTACCTCGGCCAGGAGATCGAGGCGAAGATCCTCGAGCTCGACAAGAACCGCAACAACGTGGTCCTGTCGCGTCGCGCGCTCCTCGAGCAGACCCAGTCCGAGAGCCGCACCACGTTCCTGAACAACCTGCACAAGGGTCAGGTCCGCAAGGGCGTCGTGTCGTCGATCGTCAACTTCGGTGCGTTCGTCGACCTCGGCGGGGTCGACGGTCTCGTCCACGTCTCCGAGCTCTCCTGGAAGCACATCGAGCACGCCTCCGAGGTCGTCGAGGTGGGCCAGGAGGTCACCGTCGAGATCCTCGAGGTCGACCTCGACCGCGAGCGCGTGTCGCTCTCGCTCAAGGCGACCCAGGAGGACCCGTGGCAGGTCTTCGCCCGCACCCACGCGATCGGACAGGTCGCGCCGGGCAAGGTCACGAAGCTGGTCCCGTTCGGTGCCTTCGTCCGCGTCGCGGACGGCATCGAGGGCCTCGTCCACATCTCCGAGCTGTCGGGCAAGCACGTCGAGCTCGCCGAGCAGGTCGTGTCGGTCGGCGAAGAGGTGTTCGTCAAGGTCATCGACATCGACCTCGACCGTCGCCGCATCTCCCTCTCGCTCAAGCAGGCGAACGAGAACGTCGACCCCGAGGGCACCGAGTTCGACCCGGCGCTCTACGGCATGGCCACGGAGTACGACGACCAGGGGAACTACAAGTACCCCGAGGGCTTCGACCCCGAGACCAACGAGTGGCGCGAGGGCTTCGAGTCGCAGCGCGAGGCCTGGGAGCAGGAGTACGCCGCTGCTCAGGCGCGCTGGGAGGCCCACAAGGCCCAGGTGGCCAAGTCGCAGGAGGAGGCGGCCACCGTCTCCGAGGGCGTCTCGGTCGGCGCCGGCTTCACCAGCGAGTCGACCACCGGCGGCACCCTCGCCGACGACGAGTCGCTCGCCGCGCTCCGCGAGAAGCTGTCCTCGAACAACTGATCGCGAGCACATCGCATTGAACGGCCGGTCCCCTCGGGGGCCGGCCGTTCGGCGTTCCGGGCGACGGCGCTGGGTAGGGTGGCCGGGTGCATCTCGTCGCCCTCACCGGAGGCATCGCCTCGGGCAAGTCCACCGTCGCCCGCCGTCTCGCCGAGCACGGAGCGGTGGTGGTCGACGCCGACGTCCTCGCGCGCGAGGTCGTCGAGCCGGGGGAGCCGGCGCTGGCGGCGATCGCCGAGCGCTTCGGCCCGTCCGTGATCCGCGCGGACGGCGCGCTCGACCGCCCGGCGCTCGGCGCGATCGTCTTCTCGGACGCGGCGGCCCGCGCCGACCTCAATGCGATCACCCATCCGGCGGTGACGCTCCGCTCGCAGCGGCTGTTCGCGGAGGCCGCCGAGGCGGACCCGGCCGCGGTGGTCGTCTACGACGTCCCCCTCCTCGCCGAGGGCCGTGGAGCGGGGGAGTTCGACGAGGTGGTCGTCGTGCACGCGCCGCAGCACCTCCGCATCGAGCGTCTCGTCGCCCTCCGGGGACTGACCGAGGAGGAGGCTCGTGCGCGGGTCTCGTCGCAGGCGAGCGACGAGGAGCGCCTCGCCCTCGCCGACGTCGTGATCGACTCCTCCGGCACGCTGGAGGAGACGCTCGCTCGGACCGACGCGCTGTGGGAGCGTCTCGCCCGCTGACGGTCCGTCCCGGCCACCCGCCCTCGTGGCCGAGCGGCCCGGCCGGAGAGCGCACCCCGTTCGCCGCCAGCGCACGCGCCGTCCGGTGTCGGTGGTCGCGGCTACGCTTCGAACCATGGAGCCAACCCGTGCCGTGCACCCGTTCGAGGTCATCAGCGAGTACAAGCCGAGCGGTGACCAGCCCGGCGCGATCGCCGATCTGAGCGCCCGCATCAACGCCGGCGAGACCGATGTCGTCCTGCTGGGCGCCACCGGGACCGGCAAGTCCGCGACCACGGCCTGGCTCGTCGAGGCCGTGCAGCGTCCCACGCTCGTGCTCGCGCACAACAAGACCCTCGCCGCGCAGCTCGCCAACGAGTTCCGCGAGCTGTTCCCCAACAACGCCGTCGAGTACTTCGTCTCGTACTACGACTACTACCAGCCCGAGGCCTACGTCCCGCAGACCGACACCTTCATCGAGAAGGACAGCTCGGTCAACGCCGAGGTCGAGCGGCTGCGCCACTCCACCACGAACTCGCTCCTGAGCCGCCGCGACGTGATCGTGGTGTCGACCGTCTCCTGCATCTACGGCCTCGGCCAGCCCGAGCAGTACCTCGAGGCGATGGTGGCGCTCCAGGTCGGCCAGCGGGTCGACCGGGACCGCCTCATCCGCAAGTTCGTGTCGATGCAGTACGCGCGCAACGACGTCGACTTCGCCCGCGGCACCTTCCGAGTGCGGGGCGACACGATCGAGATCATCCCGATGTACGAGGAGCTCGCGATCCGGATCGAGATGTTCGGCGACGAGATCGAGGCGCTCTACACGCTCCACCCGCTCACCGGCGACATCGTCCGGAAGCTCGACTCCGTGTCGGTCTTCCCCGGCTCGCACTACGTCGCCAGCCAGGACGTCATGCACCGTGCGATCGACACCATCCAGCAGGAGCTCGAGGTGCGCCTGGCCGACCTCGAGAAGCAGAACAAGCTCCTCGAGGCGCAGCGCCTGCGGATGCGCACGACCTTCGATCTCGAGATGATGCAGCAGATCGGATTCTGCTCCGGCATCGAGAACTACTCCCGCCACATCGACGGCCGCGAGTCGGGCGAGGCCCCGCACTGCCTGCTCGACTACTTCCCGGACGACTTCCTCGTCGTGATCGACGAGTCGCACGTGACGGTGCCGCAGATCGGTGCGATGTACGAGGGCGACGCGTCCCGCAAGCGCACGCTGGTCGAGCACGGCTTCCGCCTGCCCTCGGCGATGGACAACCGGCCCCTGAAGTGGGAGGAGTTCAAGTCGCGCGTCGGTCAGACCGTCTACCTCTCGGCGACCCCGGGCCGCTACGAGATGGGCATCGCCGACGGCATCGTCGAGCAGATCATCCGCCCGACCGGCCTGATCGACCCCGAGATCGTCGTCAAGCCGACGAAGGGCCAGATCGACGACCTGCTCGAGGAGATCAAGCGCCGCACCGAGCGCGACGAGCGCGTGCTCGTCACGACGCTGACGAAGCGCATGGCCGAGGAGCTCACCGACTTCCTCACGGAGGCCGGCGTCCGGGTCCGCTACCTGCACTCCGACGTCGACACCCTGAGGCGCGTCGAGCTCCTCTCGGAGCTGCGAGCGGGCGTGTACGACGTCCTGGTCGGCATCAACCTGCTGCGCGAGGGGCTCGACCTGCCCGAGGTCTCGCTCGTGGCGATCCTCGACGCCGACAAGGAGGGCTTCCTCCGCTCGTCCACGTCGCTCATCCAGACGATCGGCCGTGCGGCGCGCAACGTCTCGGGCGAGGTCCACATGTACGCCGACAAGGTGACGGACTCGATGCGGCTCGCGATCGACGAGACCGACCGCCGACGCGAGAAGCAGGTCGCCTACAACCTCGACCACGGCATCGACCCGACGCCGCTGCGGAAGAAGATCGCCGACATCACCGACGCCCTCGCCCGCGAGGGGGCCGACACCGCCAAGCTGCTCGCCGGGCGCGACGCCAAGAAGAAGAGCCCGACGCCGAACCTGCGCCGTCAGGGTCTCGCCGCGAACGGCGGCAACGACCTCGAGGCGATCATCTCCGACCTCAACGGGCAGATGCTCCAGGCGGCGGGCGAGCTCAAGTTCGAGCTCGCGGCCCGGCTGCGGGACGAGGTCCAGGAGCTCAAGCGCGAGCTCCGCCAGATGGAGAAGGCCGGGCACCTGTCCTGATCGGGGGCGCTGATCCGCAAGGGGAGGGGCCCGCGGATCAGCGCCCAGCGAACGCCACGGGCGATGTCGGTGGCTCCGCATACACTTTCGGAGTGTCGATCCTGAACGCCGTTACGGACCCCTCCTCCACCCCCTCTCCCTCCTTCCACCGCTTCGTCTCCTCGCTCGACGAGTCGTCCTCGAAGCTGGTGGTGAGCGGCGCGCGGGTGCACAACCTGCAGAACGTCGACCTCGAGATCCCGCGCGACTCGATGGTGGTGTTCACCGGTCTCTCGGGCTCGGGCAAGTCCTCCCTGGCCTTCGACACGATCTTCGCGGAGGGCCAGCGGCGCTACGTCGAGTCCCTCTCCGCGTACGCCCGCCAGTTCCTCGGGCAGGTGGACCGGCCGGACGTCGACTTCATCGAGGGCCTCAGCCCCGCGGTCTCGATCGACCAGAAGTCGACGAACCGCAACCCGCGCTCGACCGTCGGCACGATCACCGAGATCTTCGACTACATGCGTCTGCTGTGGGCGCGCATCGGCGTCCCGCACTGCCCCATCTGCAGCGAGCGGATCTCCGCGCAGACCGTGCAGCAGATCGCCGACCAGCTGATGGAGCTCGAGACCGGTACCCGCTACCAGATCCTCAGCCCCGTCGTCTCCCAGAAGAAGGGCGAGTTCGTCGACCTCTTCAAGGAGCTGACCGCGGGCGGCTACTCCCGCGCCATGGTGGACGGGAAGCTCGTCCAGCTGAGCGAGCCGCCGGTGCTCAAGAAGCAGTACAAGCACGACATCTCCGTCGTGGTCGACCGGCTCGTGGCCGGCCCCGACATCCTCGGGCGCCTCACCGACTCGCTCGAGACGGCCCTGCGGCTCACCGACGGCATCGTGCAGATCAACTACGTCGACGGCGAGGGCGACGGCGCCTGGACCACCTACTCCGAGAAGCTGTCCTGCCCCAACAACCACCCGATCTCGCTGACCGAGATCGAGCCGCGGACCTTCTCCTTCAACGCGCCGTTCGGCGCCTGCCCGGAGTGCTCGGGCCTCGGCACGCGCATGTCGGTCGACGACGAGCTGCTGCTCGGCGACCCCGACCTGAGCATCGCCGAGGGCGTCATCATCCCCTGGACCACCCAGGGCAAGGGCTTGTTCCAGTACTACGAGAAGCTGCTCGACGGCCTCTCCCGCGACCTCGGCTTCACGCTCACCACCCCGTGGAAGCGCCTCAGCACCGAGGTGCAGCAGGCCGTCCTCCACGGCGACAACTTCGAGGTCAAGGTCAAGTGGAAGAACCGCTACGGCCGCGAGATGAGCTACACCTCGGGCTTCGAGGGCGTCGTGCCCTACATCGAGCGCCAGTTCGTCCAGGCCGAGACCGACGTCCAGCGCACCCGCTGGTCCGAGTTCCTCCGCGAGGTGCCCTGCCCCGTGTGCAAGGGCTCCCGCCTCAAGCCCGAGGTGCTCGCCGTGCTCGTGCACGGGGCGAGCATCGCGGACGTGGCCGACCTCAGCCTCGGCGACGCCCAGGACTTCATGAGCCGGCTCGAGCTGACCGACCGCGAGGCGCACATCGCCGCGCAGGTGCTGCGCGAGATCCGCGCGCGCATCGACTTCCTCATCGAGGTCGGGCTCAACTACCTCAACCTCTCGCGCGCCGCCGCCTCCCTGTCGGGCGGCGAGGCGCAGCGCATCCGCCTGGCGACCCAGATCGGCTCCGGGCTGACCGGCGTGCTCTACGTGCTCGACGAGCCGAGCATCGGCCTCCACCAGCGCGACAACCGCCGCCTGATCGACACCCTCATCAAGCTGCGCGACCTGGGCAACACGCTGATCGTGGTCGAGCACGACGAGGACACCATCCGCACCGCCGACTGGATCGTCGACATCGGCCCGGGCGCCGGGGTCAACGGCGGCAAGGTCGTGCACTCCGGCTCCTACGAGTCGCTGCTCGAGAACACCCACTCGCTCACCGGCGACTACGTCTCGGGCCGCAAGGCGATCGAGGTCCCGAAGAAGCGGCGGAAGATCGACCGCAAGCGGATGATCAAGGTCGTCGGGGCGAACGCCAACAACCTCCGCAAGGTCGACGCGGAGTTCCCGCTCGGCACGTTCGTCGCGGTCACCGGGGTCTCCGGCTCCGGCAAGAGCACCCTCGTGAACGACATCCTCTACCGCGTGCTCGCCAACCAGCTCAACGGCGCCCGCAAGGTGCCGGGCAAGCACACGCGCGTCACCGGCCTCGAGAACCTCGACAAGGTCGTGCACGTCGACCAGAATCCGATCGGCCGCACGCCGCGCTCGAACCCCGCCACCTACACGGGCGTGTTCGACCGCATCCGCAACCTCTTCGCCGAGACCACCGAGGCGAAGGCGCGGGGGTACCTGCCCGGCCGCTTCAGCTTCAACGTCAAGGGCGGCCGCTGCGAGGCCTGCTCGGGCGACGGCACCATCAAGATCGAGATGAACTTCCTGCCCGACGTCTACGTCGCGTGCGAGGTCTGCGGGGGAGCGCGCTACAACCGCGACACCCTGACCGTGCACTACAAGGGCAAGAACATCGCCGAGGTGCTCGACATGCCGATCGCCGAGGCGGCCGACTTCTTCGAGCCGATCACGGCGATCCACCGCTTCCTCCGCACGCTGGTGGAGGTGGGCCTCGGCTACGTCCGCCTCGGGCAGAGCGCGACCACGCTCTCCGGCGGCGAGGCGCAGCGCGTCAAGCTGGCGACCGAGCTCCAGCGCCGCTCCAACGGCCGCAGCGTCTACGTGCTCGACGAGCCGACGACGGGCCTGCACTTCGAGGACGTCCGCAAGCTCCTCCTCGTCCTCAACGGCCTGGTCGACAAGGGCAACACGGTGATCACCATCGAGCACAACCTCGACGTCATCAAGTCGGCCGACTGGCTGATCGACATGGGTCCCGAGGGCGGCGCCGGCGGCGGACAGGTGGTCGCGGTGGGCACCCCCGAGCACGTGGCGAAGGTCGAGGGCAGCCACACCGGCATGTTCCTCGCCGAGATCCTCGGCTGACGCGAGCGAGAGGCATGGCGCAGACAGTCGACTTCCGGCCGAAGCCGGGGGAGATCCCGACCCTCCCGGGCGTGTACCGCTTCACGGACGCCCGGGGGCGGGTGCTCTACGTGGGCAAGGCCAAGAACCTCCGCGCGCGGCTGAGCAACTACTTCGCCCCGCTGCCGAGCCTGCACGAGCGCACCCGGCGGATGGTCACCTCGGCCTCCGGCGTCGAGTGGACCGTCGTCGGCACCGACGTCGAGGCCCTGCAGCTCGAGTTCACCTGGATCAACGAGTTCGATCCACCCTTCAACGTCAAGTTCCGCGACGACAAGTCCTACCCCTACATGGCGGTGACGCTCGGCGACGAGGCCCCGCGGGTGATGGTCACGCGGAACGCCAAGATCAGGAAGGCCCGCTACTTCGGGCCCTACCCCAAGATCTGGGCGATCCACGAGACGATCGACCTGATGATCAAGGCGTTCCCGATCAGGACCTGCAACGACTCCAACTACAAGCGCGCCATGCAGAGCGGCAAGCCCTGCTTCGCGTCGCAGATCGGCCGCTGCGGCGGGCCCTGCTCCCACCGCGTCACCTTCGCCGAGCACCGCGAGATGGTCGACCGCTTCATCGCCTTCATGGGCAGCCACGACCGCCGGATGATCGGCGAGCTCGAGAAGGAGATGCGCGAGGCCGCGGCGGCGATGGAGTACGAGCGCGCGGGGAAGCTGCGCGATCAGGCCGCCGCCCTCGACGCGGTCCTCGCCAAGAGCGCGGTCGTGCTCAAGGACAACGTGGACGTCGACCTCTACGCGATCGTCCACGACGAGCTCGCCGCCTCCGTGCAGCAGTTCCGGGTCCGCGGCGGGCGCATCCGCGGCGAGCGGGGCTGGGTCGTCGACAAGGAGCTCGACATGAGCACGGCGGAGCTCGTCGACACGGCGCTCCAGGCCGCCTACGAGACCGGCGACGTCCCGCCCCGGGAGGTCGTCGTGCCGGAGCTGCCCGAGGACACCGAGGCGCTCGAGGAGTGGCTGAGCGGACTGCGCGGCACGAACGTGCGCCTCCGAGCGGCCCAGCGCGGAGACAAGGCCGCCCTCCTCGAGACGGCGACGCAGAACGCGAAGCACTCGCTGATGCTCTACAAGACCCGCCGCTCCGCCGACTTCACCGCTCGGACGCAGGCTCTGGAGGACATCCGCGACGCCCTCGGCATGAGCGAGGCGCCGCTCCGGATGGAGTGCTACGACGTCTCCCACCTCAGCGGCACCAACATCGTCGCCTCGATGGTGGTCTTCGAGGACGGGCTCGCGCGGAAGGACCAGTACCGTCGGTTCTCCATCGCGGAGTCGACGGACGACACCGAGTCGCTGCACCAGGTGCTCACCCGCCGCCTCGCGTACCTCCGCGAGCCGGTCGAGCCCGCGGCGGTCGACCCCGAGACCGGCGAGGCCAAGCGGCGCAAGTTCTCGTACCCCCCGCAGCTGCTGATCGTCGACGGCGGCCAGCCGCAGGTCGCAGCCGCGCAGCGCGCGCTCGACGAGTCCGGGGTGACCGGCATCACCCTCTGCGGGATCGCCAAGCGCCTCGAGGAGATCTGGCTGCCGGACTCCGACTTCCCCGTCATCCTGCCGCGCAACAGCGATGCGCTCTTCCTCTTCCAGCGCATCCGCGACGAGGCGCACCGCTTCGCGATCACCCACCAGAGGACGCGTCGCAAGCGCGACATCTCGTCGCAGCTGGCCGAGGTGCCCGGGCTCGGAGGGACGCGAGTTCGCGACCTGCTGAAGCACTTCGGATCCGTCGCCCGGCTCCGCGAGGCGGGCGAGGCCGAGATCGCCGAGGTCAAGGGCATCGGCCCGACGCTGGCGGGCGCGATCCACGCGCACCTGCATCCGGACGGGTCCGCCGTCGGGGGCACGCCCTAGGCTGGAGGCCCGCGCTCCGGGGGAGAGCGGCCGGTGCCCGGCACCGAGGACACGAGCAGACACGAGCACGGAGAGCGCATGAGCACGGAGAGCGAGCAGCAGGACGTGCTGATCGTCACGGGGATGTCCGGAGCGGGCCGGTCCACGGCCGCGAACGCGCTGGAGGACCTCGGCTGGTACGTCGTCGACAACCTGCCGCCGCAGATGCTGCGCCCGCTGGTCGACCTGGCGCAGCGTGCGGGGGACACGCTGCCGAAGATCGCGGCGGTCGTCGACGTCCGCGGACGCGACTTCTTCGAGGACCTCGGCGACATCGTCCGCGAGCTGCGCGCCGGGGTCGACCTCCGAGTGGTGTTCCTCGAGGCCACCGACGCCGCGCTCGTCCGTCGCTTCGAGCAGGTGCGCCGTCCGCACCCGCTGCAGGGCCGGGGGACCCTCCTCGACGGCATCTCCGCCGAGCGGACGCGCCTCGCTCAGCTGCGGGAGTCGGCCGACATCGTCATCGACACCTCGGATCTCAACATCCACCAGCTGGCCACCAGCATCACCGAGCGCTTCGCCGAGGCCGGCCGCGCGGGCCTCCAGGTCACGGTGATGAGCTTCGGCTTCAAGTACGGGCTGCCGACGGACGCCGACATGGTGGCCGACGCGCGGTTCCTGCCGAACCCGTACTGGATCCCGGAGCTGCGTCCGCACACGGGTCTCGACGAAGAGGTGAGAGACTACGTGCTGGCCCAGCAGGGCGCCGAGGAGTTCATCGACTCCTACTCCCGGGCCCTGCGCCCCGTGCTCGACGGCTACCAGCGCGAGAACAAGCGCCACGCGACCATCGCGATCGGCTGCACGGGAGGCAAGCACCGCTCCGTCGCGGTCGCGGGCCGTGTCGCGGCCCGTCTGGCCGAGCTGCCGGGCGTCGCCGTCAACGTGGCGCACCGCGACCTCGGCCGAGAATGATCCCCGCGCGCTCAGCCGCGCACCCGACGTAAGGAAGACTCCGTGGCCCTCACCGCAGACGTCAAGGGCGAACTGGTCGCGATCGTCTCGCGCAAGAACACCGTCCGTGCCGCCGAACTGGCGACCATCCTCCGCTTCTCCGGAGGACTGCACATCATCTCCAACCGCCTCGCGGTCGAGGTCGAGCTCGACTCCGCCCCGCTCGCGACCCGCGTGCGCCGCGACCTCGCCGAGCTGTACGGCGTCCGCAGCGAGGGCAGCATCGTCTCGGCCGGCGGATCCCGGAGGACCACGAGCTGGCTGGTGCGCGTCGTCGAGGGCGGGGACACCCTCGCCCGGCAGACCGGCCTCCTCGACCAGCGGGGCCGGCCCGTCCGCGGCCTGCCCAACCGCCTCACGACCGGCTCCCGCGAGGAGCTCGCCGCCCTGTGGCGCGGCGCCTTTCTCGCCCAGGGCTCGCTGACCGACCCGGGCCGCTCCGCGGCGCTCGAGATCATCTGCCCCGGCAACGAGGCGGCCATGGCGATCGTCGGAGCCGCCGGACGCCTGGGAGTCCAGGCCAAGTCCCGCGAGGTGCGCGGCGTCCACCGGGTCGTCATCCGCGACGGCGAGAGCATCAGCGCGATGCTCACCCTGATGGGCGCGACCGCGACCGTCGCGAGCTGGGAGGAGCTGCGCCAGCGCCGCGAGGTGCGGGCGACCGCGAACCGCCTCGTCAACTTCGACGACGCGAACCTCCGCCGCTCCGCCCAGGCCGCCGTCGCGGCGTGCGCCCGCGTCGAGCGCGCGATGGAGATCCTGGGCGACGACATCCCCGAGCACCTCCGCTACGCCGGGCGCCTGCGCCTCGCGCACCGCGACGCGAGCCTCGACGAGCTCGGCCACCACGCCGATCCGCCGATGACGAAGGACGCCGTCGCCGGCCGCATCCGCCGCCTCCTCGCGATGGCCGACAAGCGCGCGTCCGACCTCGACATCCCGGGCACCGACGCGAACCTCCCGGCAGAGCTGCAGGACCTGTAGGCCCGGCCGCACGGCGCGCCCCGCCCGGCGAACGCTGAGTGTCTCCTGGTCGAACAACGCAAGCCCTCCGAACGCGGAGGGGCCCCCTCGCTAGACTGATCGGGTCGCTCAGGACACTCCCGGCCCTCCTCCTCCGCCTCGCGGAGGACGCCGAGACGCCGGCGGGTCGCACGGGAGCGACGACCACGAACAGGAGATCGCACATGGCTGACTACACGCTCGCCGAACTGCCCTACGACTACTCGGCCCTCGAGCCGAACATCAGTGGGCGGATCATGGAGCTCCACCACGACAAGCACCACGCGACGTACGTGGCCGGGGCGAACACCGCCCTCGCCTCGCTGCAGGAGGCTCGCGACAGCGAGAACCTCGCGAACGTGAACAAGCTCCAGAAGGACCTCGCCTTCAACCTCGCCGGTCACGTGAACCACACCGTGTTCTGGAACAACCTCTCGCCGGACGGCGGCGACAAGCCCGTCGGCGAGCTCGCCGCGGCCATCGACGACAACTTCGGGTCGTTCGACAAGTTCCGCGCCCACTTCACCGCCTCGGCCCTCGGCATCCAGGGCTCCGGCTGGTCGATCCTCGCCTGGGACTCGCTCGGCGAGAAGCTCATCATCGAGCAGCTCTACGACCACCAGGGCAACCTCGCCGCGGCGACCGTCCCGGTCCTCCTCCTCGACATGTGGGAGCACGCCTTCTACCTCGACTACGTCAACGTGAAGGCCGACTACGTCAAGGCGTTCTGGAACATCGTGAACTGGGCCGACGTCTCCGCGCGCTTCGAGAAGGCCCGCGAGAAGACTTCGGGCCTGCTGCTACTGTCGTAGCGATCTCGGCGTCCCGGGCCCCGCGTCCGGGACGCCCTGTCGTCGGCTTCCACCCCTCCACTGCACCGTCGAGGTGCCTTTCCTCACCAGGAGATATCTGTGTCCGTCAAGATCGGCATCAACGGCTTCGGCCGTATCGGCCGTAACTTCTTCCGTGCAGCCCTCGCCAAGGGCAGCGACCTCGAGATCGTCGCGGTCAACGACCTCACCGACAACAAGGCCCTCGCGCACCTCCTGAAGTACGACTCCATCACGGGCCGCCTCGACGCGACCGTCGAGCTCGACGGCGACCGCATCGTCGTCAACGGCAAGCCGATCATCGTCCTCGAGGAGCGCGACCCCGCGAACCTCCCCTGGGGCGAGCTGGGAGTCGACGTCGTCATCGAGTCGACCGGCCGCTTCACCAAGTCGGAGGACGCGCGCAAGCACATCACCGCGGGTGCCAAGAAGGTCATCGTCTCCGCTCCCGCCACCGGCAGCGACGTCGCGACCCTGGTCCTCGGCGTGAACGAGAACACCTACGACCCCGCGACGCACGACATCATCTCGAACGCGTCCTGCACCACGAACTGCCTCGCGCCGCTCGCCAAGGTGCTGCTCGACAACTTCGGCATCGAGCGCGGCCTGATGACCACGGTCCACGCGTACACCGCCGACCAGAACCTCCAGGACGGCCCGCACAGCGACCTGCGTCGCGCCCGTGCCGCCGCCGTCAACATCATCCCGACCTCGACCGGTGCCGCCAAGGCGCTCGGCCTGGTCATCCCGGAGCTCGTCGGCAAGCTCGACGGCTACGCCCTCCGCGTCCCGGTCCCGACCGGCTCGATCACCGACCTCACCGTCGAGCTGACCAAGCCCGCCACCGTCGAGGAGATCAACGCGGCGTACAAGGCCGCCTCCGAGGGAGACCTCAAGGGCATCCTCAAGTACACCGAGGACCCGATCGTCTCGAGCGACATCGTGACCGACCCGCACTCGTCGATCTTCGACGCGGGCCTCACGAAGGTCATCGGCAGCCAGGTCAAGGTCGCCTCCTGGTACGACAACGAGTGGGGCTACTCCAACCGCCTCGTCGACGTCACCGAGTTCGTCGCCGGCAAGCTCTAAGGGCTGCGCGCAGTGACGCTCCGCACTCTGGACTCACTGGGCTCCCTCGCAGGCAAGCGCGTCGTCGTCCGCTGCGATCTGAACGTCCCCCTGAAGGACGGAACGATCACGGACGACGGCCGCGTGCGCGCGTCGGTGCCCACGCTCCAGCGTCTGGTCTCCGAGGGCGCCCGAGTCGTGGTCGTGAGCCACCTCGGGCGCCCCGAGGGGAAGCCCGAGGCGAAGTACAGCCTCGCTCCCGTCGCCGCCCGCCTCGGCGAGCTGCTCGACGCTCCGGTGGCCTTCGCCGAGGACACCGTCGGGGAGGCGGCCTCGGCCGCCGTCGACGCCCTCGAGGACGGCCAGGTCGTCGTCCTCGAGAACCTCCGGTTCAACGCCGGCGAGACGAGCAAGGACGAGGCCGAGCGCCGCACCTTCGCCGAGAAGCTGGCCGCCTACGGCGACGCCTTCGTCTCCGACGGGTTCGGCGTCGTGCACCGCAAGCAGGCGAGCGTCTACGAGCTCGCCGAGCTTCTCCCCAGCGCCGCCGGCACGCTGATCGCGGCCGAGCTCGAGGTGCTGGAGCGGCTCACCGAGAAGCCCGAGCGCCCCTACGCGGTCGTCCTCGGCGGCTCGAAGGTCTCGGACAAGCTCGGCGTGATCGAGCACCTGCTCCCGAAGGTCGACTCGATCCTCATCGGCGGCGGAATGCTCTTCACCTTCCTCAAGGCCCAGGGCCACGAGGTCGGCGCCAGCCTGCTGGAGGCCGACCAGGTCGACACCGTGCTCGGCTACCTCGCGACGGCGAAGGAGCTGGGTGTGGAGATCGTCCTGCCGACGGACGTCGTCGTGGCGTCGGAGTTCGGCCCCGACGCCGAGCACCAGGTCGCCTCGGCCGACGCGATCGAGGGCACGCCCTTCGGTGAGAAGGGCCTCGGCCTGGACATCGGACCGGACACCGCCGCGCACTTCGCCGAGATCATCGCGGCGTCCAGGACGGTGTTCTGGAACGGCCCCATGGGCGTCTTCGAGCTCGAGCCGTTCGCGGCGGGCACCAAGACCGTCGCGCAGGCGCTCACCGAGGTCGACGGTCTCAGCGTCGTCGGCGGAGGCGACTCCGCCGCGGCTGTCCGCGCCCTCGGGTTCCGCGACGACCAGTTCGGCCACATCTCGACGGGAGGCGGAGCGAGCCTCGAATTCCTCGAGGGCAAGCGCCTCCCCGGACTGGAGGTCCTCGGATGGTAGACACCGCCGCCCGCACCCCGCTCATCGCCGGCAACTGGAAGATGAACCTGGACCACCTCCAGGCCATCGCCTTCGTGCAGAAGCTGGCGTGGAGCCTCAAGGACGCCGATCACGACTTCGACGGCGTCGAGGTCGCGGTGTTCCCGCCCTTCACGGACCTCCGGCCCGTGCAGATCCTCGTCGACTCGGACAAGCTGCCGCTCAAGTACGGCGCGCAGGACGTCTCGAAGTTCGACAGCGGCGCCTACACCGGTGAGATCTCGGGTCAGTTCCTGAAGCAGCTCGACTGCGACTACGTGATCGTCGGCCACTCGGAGCGTCGCACGCTCCACGGCGAGACGGACGCGGACATCGCCGCCAAGTCGGCCGCGGCCGTCAATCACGGCGTCGCTCCGATCATCTGCGTCGGCGAGACCGCGGAGGACCTCGAGAAGCACGGCCCGTCGGCCGTGCCGGTCGCCCAGCTGAAGGAGGCCCTCACCGGCCTCCCCGCGGACGCCGACCTCGTCGTCGCCTACGAGCCGGTCTGGGCCATCGGCTCCGGACAGGCCGCGACGCCCGAGCAGGCCCAGCAGGTCTGCAAGGCGCTCCGCGGAGTCGTCGCCGACGTCCTCGGCGCCGACACCGCCGCGAAGACCCGCATCCTCTACGGCGGCTCCGTGAAGTCCGGCAACATCGCCGGCTTCATGCGCGAGCCCGACGTCGACGGAGCACTCGTCGGAGGCGCCAGCCTCCAGGTCGACGAGTTCGCGGCGATCGCGCGATTCCGGAACCACGTCGGGGTCTGAGCTGCTGCGACGAGAGGGCGGGCCCATCGGGCCCGCCCTCTCGTCGTCCACGCCGCTCCCTGCGCGGCGTGGCGCGGTCGGCTTCGCGACGGGGCGCGGTTCCGGGAGCGGGATGCGTCCGGCTACGTCGATCCGCTCGGACGCGGATCGCCGGTTCGCCTCGGAGATCCCACACCGGCATCACGCGTTGGCCGGTCCGGTGCCGTCAGCTCCTCGCGGGGTGCCCTCCGAGAGCGTGGCGCGTTCGGCTCGATCGGTCCGCTGGTACGTGGATCACAGGCTCGCGGTCCGGCGACTGAAGAGGTTGTCGAGGGCACCGCGACGAGGCCACCCGCTCCGCCCCTCGACGGACACTCGTATACATCGCCCCGAACACGGGACGACGCATTCCTCGCGGATTCGCAGGCGCCGTTATACTCGTCGGGGCGCGCAACGCGCCAGAACTTCGAAAGGTACCGCGTGGACATCCTCCAGGTCGTGCTCCAGGTCATCCTGGGCATCACGAGCCTCCTGCTCACCATGCTGATCCTGCTCCACAAGGGGCGCGGCGGCGGACTGTCCGACATGTTCGGGGGCGGAGTCACCTCCAACCTCGGCGCGTCGGGCGTCGCCGAGCGCAACCTGAACCGCATCACCGTGATCCTGGGCGTCGTCTGGCTGGCCTGCATCGTGGTGCTCGGACTCATCACCAAGTTCACCACCGGAGCATAGGGGTACTCGCAATGGCATCAGGCGGCAGTGCAATCCGCGGTTCGCGCGTCGGCGCAGGACCCATGGGCGAGCAGGACCGGGGCTTCCACGCGGAGCGCGTCGCGGTCTCCTACTGGGACGCTCTCGGCAACGAGACGGTGCGCCACTTCTCGGCGGCCCTCCCCGAGGACGAGATCCCCGAGGTGATCGACTCGCCGCAGTCCGGTCTCCCCGCTGGCCGCGACCGGGCGAACCCGCCGCAGGTCGCGAAGACCGAGCCCTACAAGACGCACCTCGCCTACGTGAAGGAGCGCCGCACCGAGGCCGAGGCGGCTCAGCTCCTCGAGGAGGCGCTGCAGCAGCTGCGCGCCCGACGAGGCACCGCGACCCCGTCCTGATCCTCACCGGACGACGAACGACGGAAGGCCCGCCCCCTCGGGGGACGGGCCTTCCGTCGTTTCCGGACCGTGCTCAGTAGCTCGGAGCGATGAGCGACTCGGGGACCTCGGCCGCTGCCTCCTGGTCGACGAAGAACACCGTGCGCTTGCGGCCGAACGCGCCCGACGCGGGCACCTCGTTCGTGCTGGCACCCGCGAGCGCGAGGCCCAGGGCCGAGGCCTTGTCGGCGCCGGCGAGCACCATCCAGATGCGGTCCGACTGGTTGATCAGCGGCAGCGTGAGGGTGAGGCGCTCGGGCGGCGGCTTCGGCGAGTTGCGGACAGCGAGGACGCCGGGCGTCGTGGAGCGGATCGCGGAGCGCTCGGGGAACAGCGACGCGATGTGCCCGTCCGGCCCGACGCCGAGGAAGGTGATGTCGAAGCGCGGGTAGTCGCGCCCCTCGGAGGCGTGCTCGCGCAGCTCCGCGTCGTAGGCAGCGGCGGCGCCGTCGAGGTCCAAGCCCTCGTCCGAGGCCGGGTAGGAGTGCACGTTCGCCGCCGGCACATCGAGGACGCTGAAGAGGTCCCCGGCCTGGACGTCGTTGCGGTCCTCGTGGCCGCGGGGCACCCAGCGCTCGTCGCCCCACCAGAAGTGCACGCGCGACCAGTCCACGTTGCCGGCGGCGGAGGAGGAGCCGATCTCCTTGAGCGTGGCGGCTCCCATCGTCCCTCCGGTGAGCACGACGTTCGCCGAACCCAGGTCGTCGAGGACGTCGATCGTCTTGGTGAGGAACCGGGCGGCGACCGAGCCGGCGAGGGTCTGCTTGTCGCGGTGGACCAGCACGCGGCGTTCGGTGGTCATCTCAGGGGACTCCTTCGGGTTCGGGTGCCGATCGGCGGGGTTCGGCTCCGTGTCGGGAAGCTCTGAGGTGTGGGCGCCCTGGACGGGCGCCCACACCTCAGGAGGCGCTGCGGGCCTCGGCCTTCTCAGTGAGCATGTCGACCCCGCGCGAGATCACTTCACCGTACAGGTCATCCGGGTCGAGTCGGCGCAGCTCCTCCGCCAGGCAGTCCCGGAGGCTGCGGCGGGGGAGCGAGATGTCGTGGACCGGCTGATCGGGCTGAGTGAGCGTCGCGACGTTGGGCACCGAGCGCTCGAGCTCGATCACTCCGGAGTCGCGGATGAGCCGCACGCCGTGGATCCCGCTGGACCCGGTGGCGCTGATCGTGAGCTCATGGTCGACGGGGATGTCGAGCTCGAGCTGCAGCCAGGCGGCGAGCAGGATCGTCGAGGGCGAGTCGGCCGCGCCCGAGACCTCGACGGCCGTGATCGGCTCGTAGGGCGGCTGGTCGAGCACGGCGGCGAGCTGCGCGCGCCAGAGGGTGAGGCGGGTCCAGGCGAAGTCGGTGTCGCCGGGGGCGTAGGTGGAGGCGAGGTGGTGCAGCGCCCCCGCCGGGTTCGACTGGGCCGACGCGTCGGTGATCCGCCGGGTGGCGATCCGGCCGATCGGGGACGCGGAGGCGTTGTCCGGAGCGCTGTTCGGCCACCAGGCCACGACGGGGGCGTCGGGGAGGAGCAGGCCCGTGACCAGGCTCTCCTCGTCCTCGGCCGCGTCCCCGTAGGGACGGAGCACGACGACCTCGCTCGCGCCGGCGTCGCCTCCGACCCGGATCTGCGCGTCGACCCGCGCCGTCGCGTCGACCGGGACCGTGGTGGTGCCGTCGTCTTTCGAGACCACGATGACGCGCATCGGGTGCTCGCGGGACGCGTCGTTCGCGGCTTCGATGGCCTCCTCCTCGTGACCCCGGGAGGTCGCGATGATGAGGGTGAGGACGCGGCCGAGGGCGACGGCGCCGCCCTCCTCGCGGATCTTGACGAGGGCCTTCGAGACCTCGCTCGTCGTGGTGTCGGGCAGATCGACGATCATGGACGCCTCCAGGTGCGGCCGTCGCGGGCGAGGAGCTCGTCGGCGGAATCGGGGCCCCAAGTTCCGGGGCGGTACTGCTCGGGCTGGCCCTGCGTGGCCCAGAACTCCTCGATCGGGTCGAGGATCTTCCAGGACAGCTCGACCTCCTCGTGCCGGGGGAAGAGCGGCGGCTCGCCCAGGAGGACGTCGAGGATGAGGCGCTCGTACGCCTCGGGGCTCGCCTCGGTGAACGCGTGGCCGTAGCCGAAGTCCATCGTCACGTCGCGCACCTGCATGCCGGCGCCGGGCACCTTCGAGCCGAATCGCATGGTGACGCCCTCGTCGGGCTGGACCCGGATGACGAGCGCGTTCTGGCCCAGCGACGTGGTCTGGCTCTCGGCGAAGAGCTGCTTCGGTGCCCGCTTGAACACGACCGCGATCTCGGTGACGCGGCGGCCGAGGCGCTTGCCGGCCCGCAGGTAGAACGGCACGCCGGCCCAGCGTCGGGTGCCGATGTCCAGGCGCATGGCGGCATAGGTCTCGGTGGTCGAGGTGGGGCTCATGCCGTCCTCCTCGAGGAAGCCGAGCACCTTCTCGCCGCCCTGCCAGCCGCCGGCGTACTGCCCGCGGGCGGTCGCGGTGGAGAGGTCGGCGGGGAGGCGGACGGCCGCGAGGACCTTCTCCTTCTCCGCACGGAGGTCGGCCGCGTCGAACGAGATCGGCTCCTCCATGGCGGTCAGGGCGAGCAGCTGCAGCAGGTGGTTCTGGATGACGTCGCGCGCCGCTCCGATGCCGTCGTAGTAGCCCGCGCGCCCGCCCACGCCGATGTCCTCGGCCATGGTGATCTGCACGTGGTCGACGTAGTTCGAGTTCCAGAGCGGCTCGTACATCATGTTGGCGAAGCGGAGGGCCAGGATGTTCTGGACCGTCTCCTTGCCGAGGTAGTGGTCGATCCGGAAGACGGAGTCGGGCGGGAAGACCGACTCGACGACGTCGTTCAGCTCGCGAGCCGTCTTCAGGTCGCTGCCGAACGGCTTCTCGATGACGACGCGGCGCCACTGGCCGTCCTTCTGCTCGGCGAGGCCGGAGCTGCGCAGCTGCTCGGTGACCTGCGGGAAGGACTTCGGGGGGATCGAGAGGTAGAAGGCGAAGTTGCCGTTCGTGCCGCGCTCGCGGTCGAGGTCGTCGACGGTCGTCTTCAGGCGGGCGAACGCCTCGGGGTCGTCGAACTCGCCCTGCACGAACCGGATGCCCTGCGCGAGCTGCGCCCAGACCTCCTCGTGGAACTCGGTGCGGGCGTGCTTCTTCACGGAGTCGTGGACGACCTGCTCGAAGTCCTGGTCGTCCCAGTCGCGCCGGGCGAATCCGACGAGGGCGAAGCCGGGAGGCAGGAGGCCGCGGTTGGCGAGATCGTAGACCGCGGGCATGAGCTTCTTGCGGGAGAGGTCGCCGGTCACGCCGAAGATGACGAGGCCGCTGGGCCCGGCGATCCGGTTCAACCGGCGGTCGAAGCTCAACCTCAGCGGGTTGAACTCGGGGGTGATGTCCACAGACATGTGCAGTGTCCTTCTGTGTGCCGGTGGGACCGGCGCACTGCTATCGGTGAGGGAGGGGGAGGAGCGGGCGGGCCCGGCTGCTGCCCCGGGAAGTGGTCGCGGGACGACCGCGGGCACGCCGCCGCGCGCTCGAGAGCGCAGCGGCGGCGTGCCCGTCGGATCAGGTGTTGAGGGCCTCGAAGAGCGCCTCGAGGTCGGCCTCGGGTTCGGTCAGCGTGAGGGTCAGCACCGGCCGGCCGTGCTCGGCGAGCACGCTCGCGTCGCCGGCGGCCTGCGCCAGGATGAGCTGGCCGAAGGTGAACGGGCTGTCCGGGATCTCGAGGTCCACGTCGGAGCGCTCGGTGATCTGGAGGAACACGCCGGTCGGCGCCCCGCCCTTGTGGTACTGCCCGGTCGAGTGCAGGAAGCGCGGGCCCCACCCGAAGGTGACGGGGCGCTGGGCCTGCGCGGCGAGGAGGTCGCGCACGCCCTCGAGCTGCGGGAGCGCGAGGCGGTCGACGTACGCCTGGATCGAGACGTAGCCGCCGTCGCCCAGCTGCGCGAGGAGGCGGTCGACAGCGGCGGCGACGGTCGAGACGCCCTCGGTGACGCTGCTGCTGCCGGTGACCTCGATGCCCGCGTCGGTGAACGCGGGCGCCTCGGGCTCGGGGCGCTTCTCGAGCAGGGCCCGGGTCGCGACCTTCGCCGACTCGACGTCGGGCTGGTCGAACGGGTTGATGCCCAGGAGGCGACCCGCGACGGCGACGGCGTACTCCCACGTCAGCATCTGAGCGCCGAGCGAGCCGGAGAGGAGGATCTCGCCCTCGTGGCGGTCGCGCGGGAACAGGTGCAGCGCCGTGGCGTCCTCGACCAGGCGGACGACCTGCACGTCGGGCAGGTCCTCCGAGAGCTCGGGGGCCAGCGTGCCGAGGACGACGGGGAGGATGCCCGTGCCGTCCTTGCCGGTGGACTCGGCGATGAGCTGCTCCGCCCAGTCGGCGAAGCCGACGATGTCGGTCCCGTCGGCGACGATCGCGAGCTTGTCGCGGCGCGGGCTGGTCGCGGCGATCGCCGCTCCGAGGATCAGGCCCGGGTTCTCGGGGGAGTCCACGGCGAGCCCGAGGGAGGCCTCGGCCGCCTCGTCGAGGAGGGCCTCGATGTCGGCGCCGGCGAGCCCGGACGGCACGAGGCCGAACGCGGAGAGCGCCGAGAAGCGCCCGCCGATGTTCGGGTCGGCGTTGAACACGCGGTAGCCGGCCTCGCGGGAGGAGGTGTCCAGGGGCGAGCCCGGGTCGGTCACGATGACGATGCGGTCGAGCGGATCGATGCCCGCCTCCGTGAACGCCTTCTCGTAGGCCTTCTTCTGGCTCGCGGTCTCGACGGTCGAGCCGGACTTCGAGGAGATGACGACCGCGGTCGACGCGAGCCGGTCGTTCAGGGCCGCGAGCACCTGGCCGGGCGCCGTCGAGTCGAGCACGGTGAGCTCGACGCCGGCGGTGCGGGTGATGACCTCGGGCGCGAGCGAGGAGCCGCCCATGCCGCCGAGGACGATGTGGTCGACGCCCTTGGCCTGGAACTCCTCGCGCAGGGCGAGGATCTGGGGGATCAGGGGGCGGGAGACGGTGGTCGACTCGGTCCACCCGAGGCGCTTGGCCGCCTCCTCCTCCGCCGCGGCGCCCCACAGGGTGGGGACCTGGGCGGTGATGCCGGACGCGACCTCGTCGGCGACGAGCTCCGGGACGACGCGGTCGACGGCCTTCTCGGCGTCTCCGCTGACGTGGATCTGGATGGCCATGATCAGGCCTGCGCCTTCGCGCCCTCGAGCGCCGCGGTGACGGTGTCGAGCAGCTCGTTCCAGGAGACGATGAACTTCTCCACGCCCTCCTTCTCGAGCAGCTCGGTGACGTCGGCGTACGAGACGCCCTGCGCCGCGACGGCGTCGAGGACGGCGTTCGCGTCGGCGTACGAGCCCGTGACGGTGTCGCCGGTGATGACGCCGTGGTCGAAGGTCGCCTCGAGGGTCTTCTCGGGCATCGTGTTGACCACGCCGGCCGCGACGAGCTCAGTCACGTAGAGGGTGTCGGGGAGGTCGGTCGACTTGACGCCGGTCGAGGCCCAGAGGGGGCGCTGGCGGTTGGCGCCGGACTCCTGGAGCAGCAGGGCGCGCTCGGTGGCGAACGCCTCGACGAAGACCTCGTAGGCCAGCTGCGCGTTGGCGACGCCGGACTTGCTCTTGAGGGCGCGGGCCTCGTCGGTGCCGACGGCCTCGAGGCGCTTGTCGATCTCGGTGTCGACGCGCGAGACGAAGAACGAGGCGACGGAGTGGATGGTCGACAGGTCGATGCCGGCGTCCTTGGCCTTCTCGAGGCCGGCCAGGTACGCGTTGATGACGGCGCGGTAGCGGGCGAGCGAGAAGATCAGGGTGACGTTCACCGAGATGCCGGAGCCGATGACCTCCGTGATGGCCTCGAGGCCCTCGACGGTCGCGGGGATCTTGATCATCGCGTTGGGGCGGTCGACCTTGGCCCAGAGGGCCTTGGCCTGCTCGATGGTGCCCTGGGCGTCGTGCGCCAGGCCGGGCTCGACCTCGATCGACACGCGGCCGTCGTAGCCGTTGGTCGCGTCGTAGATCGGGCGGAAGATGTCGGACGCCGCGGCGACGTCGTCGGTGGTGATCTCGAAGACGGCGTCGGTCACCGAGGTGCCGGCGGAGGCGAGCTCGCGCACCTGGGCGTCGTAGGACTCGCCGTTGGTCAGGGCCGCGGCGAAGATCGTGGGGTTCGTGGTGACTCCGACGACGTTCTTCTCCTCGATGAGCTTCTGCAGCCCTCCGGTGGAGATGCGCGAGCGGGAGAGGTCGTCGAGCCAGATGCTGACGCCGGCGGCGGAGAGCTCTGCGGTGGGGGTGTTCTCGGTCATGTCTCTTCTTCTTCTGCGTAGGTGGTGCGTGGTGTGAGGGGGAGCCGCTGCTCCGACGGCGAAGGCCGCGTCCGTGGTGGACGCGGCCTTCGGGTCAGGAGGCTGCGAGCGACTCCTTGGCGGCGGACAGTGCCGCCTCGGTGGTGATCCCGAACTCGCGGAACAGGGTCTTGTAGTCGGCCGAGGCGCCGAAGTGCTCGATCGAGACGGAGCGGCCGGCGTCGCCGACATACTTCTGCCAGCCCAGGCTCAGGCCGGCCTCGATCGAGACGCGCGCCTTCACCGAGGAGGGCAGGACCTTCTCGCGGTACTCGGCGTCCTGCTCCTCGAACCACTCGAGGGACGGAGCCGAGACGACGCGGGCGTTGACGCCCTCGCTCCTCAGGGCCTCGCGCGCCTCGACGGCGATCTGGACCTCGGAGCCGGTCGCGATGAAGATCACGTCCGGGGTGCCGCCCGGCGCCTCGGCCAGGATGTAGGCACCGCGGGCGACGTTCGCGGCGGAGGCGAAGGTCTCGCCCTCCGCGTCGCCCTCGCCGCGCTCGAACACCGGGATGTTCTGACGGGTGAGCGCGAGGCCGGCGGGGCCCTCGCGGCGCTCGAGGATGGTCTTCCAGGCGTAGGCGACCTCGTTCGCGTCGCCGGGGCGGACGACGTCCAGGCCCGGGATCGCGCGGAGGGTCGACAGCTGCTCGACCGGCTGGTGCGTCGGGCCGTCCTCGCCGAGCGCCACGGAGTCGTGGGTCCAGACGTAGATGGCCGGCGCCTTCATGAGCGCGGCGAGACGGACCGCCGGGCGCATGTAGTCGGAGAAGATCAGGAAGGTGCCGCCGAAGGGGCGGGTGTTGCCGTGCAGGACGATCCCGTTGAGGATCGCGCCCATGGCGTGCTCGCGGATGCCGAAGTGCAGCACGCGGCCGCCCTTCTTCCCGGTCCACTCGTGGGTCGAGAACTCCGTCGGGACGAAGGAGCCGGCTCCCTCGATCGTCGTGTTGTTCGACTCGGCGAGGTCGGCGGAGCCGCCCCACAGCTCGGGGATCACGCCGGCGAGGGCGTTGATGACCTTGCCGGACGCGGCGCGGGTCGAGACCTCCTTGCCGGGCTCGAAGACGGGGAGCGCCTCCTGGACGCCCTCGGGCAGCTCGCCCGAGAGGACCCGGTCGAGCAGCTCCTTCTTCTCGGGGTTCGCGGACGCCCAGGCGGCGAGCTGCTCGTCCCACTCGGCGTGCTGGGCCTGGCCGCGCTCGACGGCCTTGCGGGTGTGCTCGATGACCTCGTCGGCGACGTCGAAGGTCTTCTCGGGGTCGAAGCCGAGCACCTCCTTGAGTCCGCGGAGCTCGTCGGCGCCCAGGGCGGAGCCGTGGATCTTGCCGGTGTTCTGCTTCTTCGGCGACGGCCAGCCGATGATGGTGCGCAGGATGATGAGCGACGGCTTGTCGGTCTCGCCCTTCGCGGCCTCGATCGCGGCGTGCAGCTCGGCGACGTCCTCGTGGTACTCGCCGGTCTTCTTCCAGTCGACGACCTGGACCTGCCAGTCGTAGGCCTCGTAGCGCGCCTTGACGTCCTCGGTGAAGGCGATGTTGGTGTCGTCCTCGATCGAGATCTGGTTGGAGTCGTAGATGACGACCAGGTTGCCGAGCTTCTGGTGGCCGGCCAGCGAGGAGGCCTCGCTGGTGACGCCCTCCTGCAGGTCGCCGTCGCCGGCGATCACGTAGACGAAGTGGTCGAACGGGGAGGTGCCCGCGGCGGCCTCCGGGTCGAACAGGTCGCGCTCGAAGCGCGAGGCGTAGGCGAAGCCCACGGCGGAGGCGAGGCCCTGGCCGAGCGGCCCGGTGGTGATCTCGACGCCGTCGGTGTGGCCGTACTCCGGGTGGCCCGGGGTCTTCGAGCCCCAGGTGCGCAGCGCCTTGAGGTCGTCGAGCTCGAGTCCGTAGCCGCCCAGGTAGAACTGGACGTACTGGGTCAGCGAGGAGTGGCCGACCGACAGGATGAACCGGTCGCGGCCGATCCAGGTCGCGTCGGACGGATCGCGGCGCATGACCTTCTGGAACAGGAGGTAGGCGGCGGGCGCGAGGCTCATGGCGGTTCCGGGATGGCCGTTGCCGACCTTCTCGACCGCATCCGCGGCGAGAACCCTCGCCGTGTCGACTGCCTTCTCGTCAATGGATTCCCATTGCAGTTCTGACACTTGGTACTGACCCTTCTCGAGACGTGGGGCAGACGGGGACCGTCCGCCCTCTCGCATGGTGGAGCACGCCGCATGACGACTTCGACACGATGCTCCGGCGACGGCCCTCTCGGCCCCGTGCCGACGATCGTCGGGCGGGCTCGGGTGCGTGCCGGGCGCTCTGGCGAGCAGTCCCGAGTATACGGAGGGGGGTGCGCCGCTGACCGGGGGTTGCGTGGTCGCATATGTCTGCGTCCGATTGGACAAGCGTGCACGCCGGGCCCGGCTCCCGGACGGGCGCATTACACTCGTTCGGGACCATCGAATCGTTAGAGGAGCAATGGACGCAGTCGTGGAGACCACCGCCGTCGAGCGGGACGGGGCGTCGCCGACGACCCTCTCGCGCAAGGTGAAGGCCTTCGTCGCTCTGACGAAGCCGCGCGTGATCGAGCTGCTCCTCGTGGTGACCGCTCCGACGATGATCCTGGCGCAGGGCGGGATCCCCAATCTGTTGCTGGTCCTCAACGTCCTGATCGGCGGCGCCCTGAGCGCCGGGTCCGCGGGCGCGTTCAACTGCTATTTCGACCGCGACATCGACCGGATCATGAACCGGACGAAGAACCGGCCGCTCGTGACCGGGGAGATCTCGGACCGGTCCGCGCTCGTCTTCGCGACCACGATCGGCGTCCTGTCGATCGTCTGGCTCGGCCTCACGGCCAACTGGCTCTCCGCGGGCCTCTCGCTCGCCGCGATCCTGATCTACGTCGTGTTCTACACGCTCTTCCTCAAGCGCCGGACGCCGCAGAACATCGTGTGGGGCGGCATCGCGGGCTGCATGCCGGTGCTGATCGGCTGGGCGGCGGTCACCGGCTCGCTCGACTGGGCCCCCGTCATCCTCTTCTCCGTCATCTTCCTCTGGACGCCGCCGCACTACTGGCCGCTGTCGATGAAGTACCGGGACGACTACCAGGCCGCCGGCGTGCCGATGCTGGCCGTCGTGCGCGGGCGCACGATCGTCGGGCTCCAGGTCATCCTCTACGCCTGGGCCACCGTCGCCTGCTCGCTCCTGCTGATCCCCGTCGCCGGCATGGGGGTGCTCTACACGGTGGTCGCGCTCGGCAGCGGAGTCTGGTTCATCGCCGAGACGCACCGCCTCTACAGCCTCGCGATCCGCCACGAGCACGTCTCGCCGATGCGGGTGTTCCACGGGTCCATCGGATACCTCACCCTCCTCTTCCTCGCCGTCGGCATCGACCCGCTGCTGCCCTTCTGATGGTGACGCCGTTCTCCTTGCTCGCCGAGCGGGTGACCCTCGGTCCGCGCGCACTGCGCTGGGGGACCACCGCGGCGCTCGTCGCGAGCATCCTGATCATCTTCTTCGGGGGCGTCGTCCGGCTGACCGGCTCTGGCCTCGGCTGCCCCACCTGGCCGGCGTGCGAGCCGGGCTCGCTCACCTCGACCCCCGAGCTCGGGATCCACGGCTTCATCGAGTTCACGAACCGCGCGTTCACCGGCGTCCTCGTGGTCGCGGTGGGCTGGGCGATCACGGCCGCGCGCCTGCAGAAGCCGCGCGACCGCACCATGACCCGGCTCGCTTGGTCGCAGTTCTGGCTCGTCGTCGCGAACGCCCTCGCGGGCGGCGCGACCGTCCACTCGGGCCTCAACCCGTACATCGTGGCCGGGCACTTCGTTCTCGCCATCGCCCTCCTCACCACCACCGCACTGACGTGGCACCGCGCCCACCGCTCGCAGTCCGTGGCCTTCGAGCCGGACCGCCCGACGCGGGCGCTCAGCATCGGGCTCGTCGGCCTGACGCTCCTCGTGATCCTCGTGGGGACCCTCGTGACGGGGACCGGCCCGCACGCCGGCGACTCCGCGGAGGTGCCCCGCATGCAGTTCCACTGGGAGAGCGTGACCGTCGTCCACGGCGTGCTCGGCACGGCGGTGCTCGTCGTGGGCGCCGCGCTGCTCCTGCGCCTGTCGCGGGCGGCGGGCTCGGAGCTCGCCCGGCGGCGCGTGGTCGCCTTCCTCGTGGTCGTCGTGCTGCAGGCGCTGGTCGGGGTCGCGCAGTCGCTCACCGCGCTGCCCGAGACGCTCGTCGCGGTGCACCTGCTCGGCTCGGCGCTCATCTGGGTCGGCGCGGTCCGCGTGCTGCTCGACGTCAACCCGAGGCTGTTCACCGTGCGCGCCCAGCGCCGGGACGCCGCCCAGGAGCTCCAGCCCGCCGCCTGACCGCGGGCTCCGGCTCGGCGGAGAGCAGGTGCCGCCGGAGGCGCAGGAGCACGCGGGGGAGCGCCCGCAGCGGGAGGTCGGCCGCGATCGCGCGGGCGAGAGGGCCGAACGCCCGTGCGGGTCCGGTCGGCAGGCCGGCGCCCACCAGTGCGGTCACGAGTCGTGCGGGGATCGGGGTCGATGCGTCGTTCGTCATGGCGGAACCGAATCACGGACCACCGACACCGGTATGGCCATGCGCGTCTGGAGGCACGTCACCGGTGCCCGGCCGACACCCAGGTGCGGAGGTTCCGCTGAACGGCGGACGCCGGTAGAATGAGAAGCTGGTCACGGTTCGACGCACCCTGCGCACGTGATCCGCACACGGCCCGATGGAGCGCCGACGCACACCTCCGGAATCCAGGGACGCACATCATCCGCTCCGCGCATCAGATCGATCGCGCGACCGGCCGGAGAGCACCCGCGGGCCACCCCCGGGGGAATGACTCCGGGACCCGACCGGTTAGCAGTGGGTAGGAAACGAGGTACACATGTCAGACATCCTGATCGACCGCCCCGAGCTCGAGAGCCTGGGCGTCTACGAGTTCGGCTGGTCCGACTCGGACTCCGCCGGAGCCTCCGCGCGACGCGGCATCTCGCCCGAGGTCGTCTCCGACATCTCCGCGCTCAAGAACGAGCCCGCCTGGATGCGCGACCGCCGCATGAAGGCCCTGAAGCTCTTCGAGCGCAAGCCCATGCCGACGTGGGGCGCCGACCTGTCGGACATCGACTTCGACAACATCAAGTACTTCGTCCGCTCCACCGAGAAGCAGGCGCAGACCTGGGACGACCTCCCGGACGACATCAAGAACACGTACGAGAAGCTCGGCATCCCGGAGGCGGAGCGCCAGCGCCTCGTCGGCGGCGTCGCGGCCCAGTACGAGTCCGAGGTCGTCTACCACCAGATCCGCGAGGACCTGGAGGAGCAGGGCGTCATCTTCATGGACACCGACACGGCGCTGCGCGAGCACCCCGAGATCTTCGAGGAGTACTTCGGCACCGTCATCCCCGCGGGCGACAACAAGTTCGCGGCGCTGAACACCGCGGTCTGGTCCGGCGGCTCCTTCGTGTACGTCCCCAAGGGCGTCCACGTGGACATCCCGCTGCAGGCCTACTTCCGGATCAACACCGAGAACATGGGCCAGTTCGAGCGGACCCTGATCATCGCGGACGAGGACAGCTACGTCCACTACATCGAGGGCTGCACGGCTCCGATCTACAAGTCGGACTCGCTGCACTCGGCCGTGGTCGAGATCATCGTGAAGAAGAACGCCCGCGTGCGCTACACGACGATCCAGAACTGGTCGAACAACGTCTACAACCTCGTCACCAAGCGCGCGATCGCGCACGAGGGCGCGACGATGGAGTGGATCGACGGCAACATCGGCTCCAAGGTCACGATGAAGTACCCGTCGATCTTCCTGGTCGGCGAGCACGCCAAGGGCGAGACCCTCTCCGTCGCGTTCGCGGGCCCCGGCCAGCACCAGGACGCCGGCGCGAAGATGGTCCACATGGCGCCGTACACGCAGTCGTCGATCGTCTCGAAGTCGATCGCCCGCGGCGGCGGTCGCGCCGGATACCGAGGCGAGGTCCGGGTGGACGCGAACGCGCACCACTCGGCGAACACCGTGCGCTGCGACGCCCTCCTGGTCGACACCATCTCGCGCTCCGACACCTACCCGGCGATCGACATCCGTGTCGACGACGTGCAGCTCGGCCACGAGGCGACGGTGTCGAAGGTCAGCGAGGAGCAGCTCTTCTACCTGATGTCGCGCGGCCTGCCGGAGGACGAGGCGATGGCCATGATCGTCCGCGGCTTCATCGAGCCGATCGCGCGCGAGCTGCCCATGGAGTACGCCCTCGAGCTGAACAAGCTCATCGAGATGGGGATGGAGGGCAGCGTCGGTTGACGCCCGCCTCCCCCCTCGAAGGGGCGCCCGGACGGGGCGCCCCGCACCCATCGAAAGGAACCACCGCCAGATGACGGTCCCCACGAGCGCCGCGACCCCCGAGATCGACGGCGCGGCCGCCGCTGAGCGCCTGGGCATCAGCGCCCACTCCGACGGGGCGTTCACGCCCGTGCAGACGCGCTCCGAGCGCTTCGCGTCGGCCGACGTCGAGGCCTTCGAGGCCGTCACCGGCCGCGAGATCGCCTGGAAGCTGACGCCCGTCTCCCGCCTCGGCGATCTGATCGACGGCGCGCTCGACGGCTCGCCCGCCCCCCTCGAGCACGCGGCGGTGGACGGTGTGGACGTCTCGTGGGTCGGCCGCGACGACCAGCGGATCGGCACCGCCGGCCTCCCCGAGGACCGCGCCGCCGCGAACGCCTGGTCGAGCTTCGAGAGGGCCCTCGCCGTCCGCGTGACGGGCGAGGACGAGAAGGTCGCCACCCTCGTCCGCTCGGGCCTCGGCTCCGCACCCCGCGCCGCGCACACGATCATCGAGGCGGCGCCCTACGCCCGCGCCGTCGTCGTGCTGCAGAACGAGGGGGAGGCCTCCCTCGCGGAGAACGTGGAGATCCTCGTCGGCGAGGGCGCGCAGCTCACCGTCGTCACCGTGCAGGAGTGGGCGGATGACGCCCGGCACCTGGCCAACCACTTCGTGCGGGTCGGACGCGACGCGAAGGTGAAGCACATCGTGGTCACCCTCGGCGGCTCCATCGTCCGGGTGAACCCCTCGGCGCACCTCGTCGAGCGCGGAGCGGACGGCGAGCTCTTCGGCCTGTACTTCGCCGACGGCGGCCAGCACCTCGAGCAGCAGGTGTACGTCGACCACGACGCCCCCGACACCCGCAGCCGCGTGACCTACAAGGGCGCGCTGCAGGGCGAGGGCGCGCGCACCGTCTGGATCGGCGACGTCCTGATCCGCAACAGCGCCACCGGCACCGACAGCTACGAGCAGAACCGCAACCTGGTCCTCTCGGACGGCACGCGCGCCGACTCCATCCCGAACCTCGAGATCGAGACCGGTGACATCGCCGGAGCGGGGCACGCCTCGGCGACCGGCCGCTTCGACGACGAGCAGCTCTTCTACCTGCAGTCCCGCGGGATCCGCGAGGACGAGGCGCGACGCCTGGTCGTGCGCGGGTTCCTCAGCGAGATCGTGCAGCAGATCAAGGTCGCCGAGCTCGAGGACCGCCTGCAGCTCGCGATCGAGGCGGAGCTCGCCGGGAGCGCCGGCCAGACCGGCTCCTCCCGCGGAGCGGCGGTCAGCGCATGAGCAACGCCGCGATGATCTGCTCGGTCTCCGAGCTGATCCCCAATCAGGCCATGCGGGTCGAGGTCGACGGAGTCGCGATCGCGGTCGTGCAGGACTCCGCCGGCGAGATCCACGCCATCGGCGACACCTGCACCCACGGCGAGATCTCGCTCTCCGAGGGCTTCGTCGAGGGCGACAGCCTCGAGTGCTGGGCGCACGGCTCCCAGTTCTCCCTCCGCACCGGCACCCCCCTGAACCTCCCGGCCTACGAGCCGGTCCCCGTCTTCGTCGTCGAGATCATCGACGGCGACGTCTACATCGACCCGACCGTCACGAAGGAAGTCTGAATGTCCGTTCTCCAGATCAGCGATCTCCACGTCAGTGTCGAGACCGAGCAGGGGACCAAGCAGATCCTCCGCGGTGTCGATCTCACCATCAACCAGGGTGAGATCCACGCGATCATGGGCCCCAACGGGTCCGGCAAGTCCACCCTCGCGTACACGATCGCGGGACACCCCAAGTACCACGTCGACGGCGGCTCGATCACCCTCGACGGCGTCGAGGTCCTCGACATGTCCGTCGACGAGCGCGCCCGCGCGGGCCTCTTCCTCGCCATGCAGTACCCGGTCGAGATCCCCGGTGTGACCAACACCAACTTCCTCCGCACTGCCAAGACCGCGATCGCCGGCGAGGCGCCCGCCATCCGCACGTGGACGAAGGACGTCAAGTCGGCGATGGCGAACCTCCGCATGGACTCGTCCTTCGCGGCGCGCAACGTCAACGAGGGCTTCTCGGGCGGCGAGAAGAAGCGCAACGAGATCCTCCAGCTCGAGCTGCTCGCCCCGCAGTTCGCCGTCCTCGACGAGACCGACTCCGGCCTCGACGTCGACGCGCTCAAGATCGTGTCGGAGGGCGTCAACCGCGCCCACCAGAGCACCGGTCTCGGCGTGCTGCTGATCACGCACTACACGCGGATCCTCCGCTACATCCAGCCCGACTTCGTCCACGTCTTCGTCGCCGGCCGCGTCGCCGAGCAGGGCGGCAAGGAGCTCGCCACCCGGCTCGAGGACGAGGGCTACGACCGCTTCCTGACCTCGGCGACGGTCTGATCATGGCGGTCACCACTCTCGAGCCGAAGCTCTTCGACCAGGTCGAGGAAGCCCTCAAGGACGTCATGGACCCCGAGCTCGGGGTCAACGTGGTCGACCTGGGACTCATCTACGACCTGGGCTGGGACGACGAGAACGACGCCCTCGTCATCCATATGACCCTCACCTCGGCGGGCTGCCCGCTGACCGACGTGCTCGAGGAGCAGACCGCCGAGTCGCTCGACGGCATCGTCGAGGCGTTCCGGATCAACTGGGTCTGGATGCCGCCGTGGGGTCCCGACCGGATCACCGAGGACGGGCGCGACATGATGCGCGCACTCGGCTTCTCGATCTAGCCGCTGCACACCGACGCCGAAGGGCCGGGAGGAGTCGTCCTCCCGGCCCTTCGGCGTTCCTGTCGTCTTCAGCCGGTCGCAGTCCGTCGTGGAGTCGGAACGGCCGGGCGGGACGGCTCCGGCGTCGAGGGCCGTCGTCGTCCCCGCCGGTCGAGTCGGTGGAGGTGCCCACCGAGGTCGAGCAGGAGGACCGGGCGGCTCGACCTCTGCCGGACGCCCGAAGGGCCGGGAGGAATCGTCCTCCCGGCCCTTCGGCGTCCGTGCGACCGCTCAGCGCGAGCGTCGCGAGAGCATCGCCCAGGTGGTGGGGAGCAGCGCGGCAGCGACCAGCGCCTTGAGCGCGTCGCCGACCAGGAAGGGCACGAGTCCCGCGAAGAGGACGGAGCCGAGGTCGGCTGGCAGCCCCAGCGAGGCGAGGGCGGCGGCCAGCCAGGGCAAGCCGACGAGGTAGATGGTGGCGGTGCCGGCGAGGAAGGTCACCAGCGTGCCGAGGACGCGACGGTCCCACTGCCGCTGGGCGAGCCACCCGGTGACGATCGACGCGAGGACGAAGCCGACGATGTAGCCGCCGGTGGGACCCGCGAGGACCGCCCAGCCGTGCGAGCCCTCGGTGAAGACCGGGGCGCCGAGAGCGCCGACGAGCGCGTACACGAGCATGGACAGCGCGCCGCGGAGTGCGCCGAGCGTCGTGCCGACCAGGAGGACCGCGAAGGTCTGGCCCGTGAAGGGGACCGGCCACATCGGGATGAACAGCTGCGCCATCGCTGCGGTGAGACCTGCACCCGCGAGCACCAGCAGGGCGTCGGTCGCGACGGAGCGGGTGACGAGCCGGTCGGCGAGGACCGGGCGCGGGAGGGCGGAAGAGGAAGGGGACATGGGTGATCTCCGAGAGTCCTGGTCGCCCGAGAGCGAGGAGCGAGCGCGTCCGCGGTGAGCGGACGTGGATCCGCCCCGCGGCTCAGGAAATATACTAGGGGGCTGCCGCATCGCGGCCCCTTGCCCCACTCCTCCCGAACCGAACGCCATTTCTTGGCGGGAACGGACAGCACTGTGCTCAGCGTGCACGACCTCGAACTCCGAGTCGGCGCCCGACTCCTGATGGAGAACGTCTCCTTCCGGGTGGGCGACGGCGACAAGGTCGGCCTCGTCGGCCGCAACGGGGCGGGGAAGACGACGCTGACCAAGGTCCTCGCGGGCGACCTCATCGCCTCGAAGGGCACGGTCGACCGCGGCGGCGAGATCGGCTACCTCCCCCAGGACCCGCGCTCCGGCGACCCGGAGGAGCTCGCGCGCACCCGCATCCTCGACGCCCGCGGGCTGGGGCAGCTGGTGCTCGGCATGCAGGAGGCGACGGTCGCGATGTCGAGCAGCGACACCTCCGTGAGCGAGGCCGGCATGAAGAAATACGGCAACCTCACGGACCGCTTCCTCTCCCTCGGCGGATACGCGGCTGAGGCGGAGGCCGCGTCGATCGCGAGCAACCTCAACCTCCCCGACCGGATCCTCGACCAGCCGCTCAAGACGCTCTCCGGTGGCCAGCGGCGCCGCATCGAGCTCGCGCGCATCCTCTTCTCCGACGCGAGCACGCTGATCCTCGACGAGCCGACGAACCACCTCGACGCCGACTCCGTCGTCTGGCTCCGCGAGTTCCTCAAGAACTACCGCGGCGGCTTCATCGTGATCAGCCACGACATCGAGCTGGTCGGCGAGACCGTGAACCGCGTCTTCTACCTCGACGCCAATCGCCAGGTCATCGACGTCTACAACATGAACTGGAAGAACTACCAGCGCCAGCGCGCCGCCGACGAGGAGCGCCGCAAGAAGGAGCGGGTCAACGTCGAGAAGAAGGCCGGCGCCCTCCAGCTGCAGGCCGCGAAGTTCGGCGCGAAGGCCTCGAAGGCCGCAGCGGCGCACCAGATGGTCGCGCGTGCCGAGCGCATGCTCAGCGGGCTCGAGGAGGTCCGCGCGGTCGACCGCGTCGCGAAGCTCCGGTTCCCGACCCCGTCCGCCTGCGGTCGCACCCCTCTGCAGGCTCAGAACCTGTCGAAGAGCTACGGCTCGCTCGAGATCTTCACCGCCGTCGACCTCGCGATCGACCGCGGCTCCAAGGTCGTCATCCTGGGGCTCAACGGAGCGGGCAAGACGACGCTCCTGCGAATCCTGGGCGGCGTGGACCAGCCCGACACCGGAGTGATCGAGGCCGGGCACGGCCTCCGGATCGGCTACTACGCGCAGGAGCACGAGACGATCGACGTCAAGCGCTCGGTGCTCGAGAACATGGTCTCCTCCAGCCCGAACCTCACCGAGACCGAGGCGCGCCGGGTCCTGGGCTCGTTCCTGTTCACCGGGGACGACTCGCACAAGCCGGCCGGGGTCCTCTCCGGCGGAGAGAAGACCCGTCTCGCCCTGGCGATGATCGTGGTCTCGGGCGCGAACGTGCTCCTGCTCGACGAGCCCACCAACAACCTCGACCCCGCGAGCCGCGAGGAGATCCTCGACGCGCTCGCGCACTACGAGGGCGCGGTCGTCCTGGTCAGCCACGACGAGGGAGCCGTCGAGGCGCTGAACCCCGAGCGCGTCCTGATCATGCCGGAGGGCACCGAGGACCACTGGGCGGCCGACTACCTCGACCTGATCACGCTCGCCTAGCGGGCGTCGAGCAGCTCGTCCTCGACCTCGGAGTCGCTGCGGCCGCGGCGTCGGCGGCGCTCCTCGCGCCGCTCCTCGGCCGCGACGACCTCGGGGTCGTCGGCGTTGCGGATGCGGTACTCGTGGCGGATCGCCCAGCCGAGCCCGCCGAAGCCCATGACGGCGAACAGCACCCACTGGACGGCGTAGCTGATGTGCAGGCCCTCGTCGGCGACCGGCTTGATCGCGGCCAGCGGGGGAGCGTCGACCGGCGCCGGCGCCTCGGCGACCAGCAGGCCGTACGCCGAGGTCCGCAGGGGCTCGTCCAGCTGCGCCGACAGGTCGTCGAGCTGGATCGTGGCGATCTGTCCGGCCGGTGCGGAGCGTCCGTCGATCCGTCCCTCCGCGGGCTTCAGGCGGGCGACGACGGTCACCTCCCCCTCGGGCGGCGCGGGGATCGCGTCGGGGGAGTCCTGGGTCGAGCCGACGGGGACCCAGCCGCGGTCGACGACGAACACGCTGCCGTCGTCGAGCCGCAGCGGCGTCAGGATCTCGAAGCCGGGGTTGCCGTTGTAGGGCCTGTTGCGGACGAGGGTCTGCCCCTGCGTCTCGTAGACGCCGGTGATCTCGACCGGGCGGTACTCGAGGGCGTCGTCCCACGTGGAGTCGGCGGGGAGCAGCCCGTCGAGCGCCACCGGGTCGGCGGTCCAGTTCGCGGTGACCAGCCGGTTGGTCGAGGCGGCCTGGTCGAGCCGCGCGACCTGCCAGCGCGAGAGCAGCACGCAGGCGACGGCGAAGACGATCGCGAGAGCGAGGTAGCCGAACCAGCGTCGCGAGAAGACGAAGCGCCAGGAGGGACGGGGCGCGTCGCCGCTCATCGTTCCGCTCCGCGATCGACCGTGTAGAGCGGCTTCACCTCGAGCGGGAAGTCGCGGGCGAGGAGGAACTCGCGCAGGAACTCCCGGTGCTCGCCGCAGGCCAGCCAGGTCTTCCGACGGTCCTCCGCGTGGATCCTCGGGTTCCGCCACGCGATCGCGAACGTCGCCGTCCGCGGGCAGCCCGCTCGGGAGCAGGCGTGCGCGTCGGGGACCCGGCCGAGCGGGATCACGGCCGGCCTCCTCGCGGGTCGCCGCCCTCGGGGCCGGTCGGCGCCTCGGAGTCGGGGGC
>NZ_PSUV01000015.1:0-90733 GCF_002931985.1 Rathayibacter sp. AY1H2
CCCCTCTTCCCCGCACCCTCCGCCTCCTCCCGCCCGGAGCCCCGCGCATGAGGGTCACCGACACGAGCGACCTGTGGTGGCGCACCGCCGTCTTCTACAACCTCGATGTGAAGACGTTCATGGACTGGGACGACGACGGCGTCGGCGACCTCGAGGGCCTCGTCCACCGGATCGACTACCTGGCCGAGCTCGGCGTCAGCTGCCTCTGGCTCGCGCCGTTCTACCGGTCACCCGGCCGCGACAACGGCTACGACATCAGCGACTTCTACGGAGTGGACGAGCGCTTCGGGCACCACGGCGACGTCGTCGAGGTGATCCGGACCGCCCACGACCGCGGGATGCGGGTGATCGTCGACCTCGTCGTCAACCACACCTCGGACCAGCACCCCTGGTTCCAGGCCGCCCGCTCCTCTCCCGACAGCCCGTACCGCGACTACTACGTCTGGCGCGACGAGCCGCCCGCCGATCAGCCCGCGAACGTGTTCCCGGACGCGGAGGACGGCGTCTGGTTCCGCGACGAGGAGGCGGGCCAGTACTACCTGCACCACTTCTACCGGCACCAGCCCGACCTCAACACCGAGAACCCGGCCGTGCGCGACGAGATCGCGAAGCTCATCGGATTCTGGCTGCAGCTGGGCGTCGACGGCTTCCGGGTCGACGCGGTGCCGTACCTGATCGAGCCCGGCGCCCGCGACGAGCACGAGTGGCTGCGCCTGCTGCGCCGCTTCGTCTCGCGGCGCTCCGGCGAGGCGATGCTGCTGGGCGAGGTCAACGTGACCCGCGAGGAGCAGCTCGGCTTCTTCGGCGGCGAGGACGCGGACGAGCTGTCGATGCAGTTCGACTTCATCGGCAACCAGCGCCTCTACCTCGCGCTGGCCCGGGAGGAGGCGGCGCCGCTCGTCGAGGCGCTCGCGAGCCGCCCCGAGATCTCCGTCGGCAGCCAGTGGGCGAACTTCGCGCGCAACCACGACGAGCTCACCCTCGACCAGCTGAGCGACGACGAGCGCGACGAGGTCTTCGCGGCGTTCGCTCCGGAGCAGTCGCAGCGGATCCACGGGCGCGGCATCGTCCGCCGCCTCCCGCCGATGGTCGACGGCGACCCGCGCCGCGTCCGCCTGGTCCACAGCCTGGTGTTCTCGATGCCCGGGACCCCGGTGCTCTACTACGGCGAGGAGATCGGGATGGGCGAGAACGCCGACATCCCGGGCCGGAGCGCCGTGCGGACCCCGATGCAGTGGAGCAGCGCCGCCAACGGCGGTTTCTCGCGCGCCGACGCCTCCGACCTGATCGCTGCCCCTCCCGGCGGCGGCTTCGGACCCGAGCACGTGAACGCGGCCGCGCAGCTCCAGGATCCGGACTCCCTCCTGGCCCACGTGAAGGGCCTCGCCTGGCTGTACCGGCGGTCGCCGGAGATCGGCTGGGGCGAGTACACGCACCTCCCCTGCGACGAGCCGAGCGTGCTCGCGCACCGGATGTCCGCGTCGACCGGCACGACCGTCGCGGTGCACAATCTGGCGTCGAACCCGCGCACGGCGGACCTGACGCTCCCCGACACCCCCGCCGGGGCGCGGCTGGTCGACTCCCTCGGCGGCGAGTCGCTCCCGCTAGACGAGGACGGCGCCGTGTCGGTGCCCCTCGACGGCTACGGCGCGCGCTGGTTCCGCGTGGTCACGGAGGAGTCGCGCCGGCTGGTCTGAGCGGAGGGGCGGGGCTCTTCTCGACAGTCCAGGAGTCGTCGCAGTCGCGCTCGAGTGCGACGACTACTGGACTCTCGAGGGAGGCGGGGCAGGAACGGAGGACGAAAGCACCCACCGCACGAAACGTTACGCACACCAATCCACAGCATCGTTGACGCCGCTACCCTCCGCCGCCTACCGTGAAGCGCAACGTTTCGCCCCCGCCGCCGCACCAGGAGGATCCGCATGGCCCCCACTCCGCCGAGCCACCGCGTCCTCGCGAGCGGCAGCCGCATCCCCGCCATCGGCGCCGGCACGTTCGGCTCCGACCGCTACGACGCCGAGACCGTCGGCCTCGCGGTCGAGCACTCCCTCCGCGCCGGCTTCCGCCTCCTCGACTGCGCCACCGTCTACGGCAACGAGCCGCGCGTCGGCCGGGCGATCGCCGACTCCGGAGTCGACCGCGACGAGCTCTTCGTCATGTCGAAGATCTGGAACGACGCGCACGAGCCCGCGGCGGCCGTCGCCTCCGTCGAGCGCTCGCTCGCCGACCTCGGCCTCGACGTGCTCGACGCCGTCTTCGTGCACTGGCCCTTCCCGAACCACCACCCGCCGCACGCCGAGACCGACGCGCGCGATCCGCACGCCCGCCCGTACGTCCACGAGGCGTTCCTCGAGACCTGGCGCGCGCTCGAGAGCATGGTCGACCGGGGCCTCGTCCGGCACCTCGGCACCTCCAACGTCACGATCCCCAAGCTCGAGCGGATCCTCGCCGACGTCCGCATCGCCCCGCAGCTGAACGAGATGGAGCTGCACCCCTGCTTCCAGCAGCCGGAGCTGTTCCGCTTCTGCCTCGACCACCGCATCCAGCCGATCGGCTACTCGCCGCTGGGCTCGCCGTCGCGGCCCGAGCGCGACCGGGTGGAGGGCGACATCGTCGACATCGAGCACCCCGCGGTGCGGGCGATCGCCGACGAGCGGGGCGTGCATCCGGCCGTCGTGTGCCTCGCCTGGGCGGTGAACCGCGGCCAGATCCCGATCCCGTTCGCGGTGAAGCCGGAGCAGATCGAGGCGAACCTGGCCGCCGCCTCCCTGGTGCTCACGGCCGAGGAGCAGGAGGCGCTGCGCGGCGCCGAGCGCAACAACCGGCTGATCAAGGGCCAGGTCTTCCTCTGGCCCGGCAGCTCCGGCTGGCTCGACCTGTGGGACGCCGACGGCACGATCCCGGGCTGGAGCGGCTACGGCTCGCCCCGCGCCACCCTGTGACGTGGCCACCTACAAGGACCTGCAGCGGCTGACCGGCCTCTCGCTCTCGACCATCTCGAAGCACTACAACGGGCTCCCCGTGCGCCCCGAGAACCGGGCGGCGATCGAGGCGGCGGCCGCCGAGGTCGGCTTCCGCGTCAACGGCTTCGCGCGCGGCCTGCGCTCGCGGCGCTCCCGCACGGTCGGGGTGCTGCTGCCCGCCCTCGACAACGAGTTCCACCTCTCGATCATCGCGGGCCTCGAGCGGGCCCTGCGCGAGGAGGGCATCGGCGTGCTGGTCGGCGTGAGCCGCCCCGAGCCGGGAGCCGCGGTCGACCTGCTGCTCGAGAAGATGGTCGACGGGATCGTGGCGGTGCCGTCCGCGGGCGACGTCGACGCGCTGCGCCGCGCCTCCGAGCAGGGCACCCCCGTGGTGGCCGTCGACTGGATCGACGACGCACTGGTCACCGATCGCGTCGCGCTCGACAACGCGGGCGCGGGCGCCTCCGCCGCCCGCCACCTCCTCGACCACGGCCACCGCTCGATCGCGGTGCTCGGCGGGGAGGACGGAGTGTCCTCCACCCGGGAGCGGACCGCCGGCTTCCTCGCCGCCCTGGCCGAGCGCGGCGTCCACCCCGCCGCCGACGCCGTGGTGCGCGGCCCGCTGACGGTCGAGAGCGGAGTCGCCGCCGTCGAGCGGATCCTCGCCCTGAGCCCCCGGCCGACCGCCCTGTTCGCGAGCAACCGCGAGCTGACGGTCGGCGCCCTGATCGCCCTCGGCGACTCCGGACTGCGCGTGCCGACGGACCTCTCCGTCGTCGGCTTCGACAACGTCGAGCTGGCCCGCGTGGTCCGCCCGCACCTGACCACGATCGCCCAGCCGACGGAGGCGATCGCCGCCGAGGCCGCCGCCCTCGTCCGCCTCCGCCTCGACTCCGGGGCGGAGCAGCCCGGTCCCCAGGAGCGGAGGCTCCCCGGCCGCCTGCTCGCCGGCTCGTCCGTCGCCCACCTCCACGACCTCTAGGAGCTCCTCTTGCTGACCACGACCCTCCTCCACCCCGAGATCCTGCACGCGCTCGCCCGCGCGGGCCACGGCTCCCGCGTCCTCATCGCCGACGGCAACTACCCCGTCGGCACCACGCTCGGACCGAACTCCGCGCTGGTGCACCTGAACCTCCGGCCCGACATGCTGACCGTCGACGAGATCCTCGACGCCCTGCTCTCGGCGATCGTCGTCGAGGAGGCGACGGTCATGACGCCCGCGCCCGGGATCGACGTCCCCGCGCAGGACGCCTTCCGCCGGTCCCTCGACGGCGTCCCCTTCACCTCGCTCGAGCGGCACGCCTTCTACGCCGAGGCGCGCACCCCTGACGTCGCGCTCACCATCGCCTCGGGCGACCGCCGCATCTACGCGAACCTCATCCTCACGATCGGCGTGCGCCCGGCCGACGCGTCCTGAGCGAGGGGCGGGCGGGGCGTCGTCCCGCCCGACCCCGCTCCCTGAGAGTCCACGAGGCGTTCTCACGGCCGGCATCCCTACTCTGGTCGGCGTGGATCTCGACACCCTCCTCAACATCGGCCTCGTCGTGCTGTTCGTCCTCCTCGGAGGCGTCTTCGCGGGCACCGAGATGGCCATCGTCAGCCTCCGCGAGAGCCAGGTCCGCGCGATCGAGGCCGGCAGCGAGCGCGGCCGGCGCATCGCCGAGCTCGTCCGCAACCCCAACACGTTCCTCTCCGCGGTCCAGATCGGCGTCACGCTCGCCGGCTTCTTCTCCTCGGCGTACGGCGCCTCGACCATCGCGCCCGACCTCGTGCCGCCGCTGCAGTCACTCGGCCTCTCGGCCTCCGCCGCCTCGACCGTCGCCCTGATCCTGATGACCCTCGTCATCGCGTACCTCTCCCTGGTGCTGGGCGAGCTGGTCCCCAAGCGCCTGGCGATGCAGAAGTCCGTCGCGTTCACCAAGGCCCTCGCGCCCCCGCTCAACGCCCTCGCGCGCCTGATGCGCCCCGTGATCTGGCTGCTGTCCGTCTCGACCGACGCCGTCGTCCGCCTCCTCGGCGCCGACCCGCGCGAGAAGGGCGAGAGCGTCTCGGCCGACGAGGTGCGCGACATGATCTCCAGCAACACCGAGATCCACGAGGACAGCCGCCGGCTGCTCACCGACATCTTCCGCGCGGACGACCGCCGCGTCGCCGAGGTGATGCGCCCGCGCCCGGACGTCGACTTCCTCCGCGGCGCGCTCAGCGTGGCCGAGGGCTACGCGGCGGTCCTCGACCAGCCGCACTCGCGCTACCCGGTGGTCGGCGACGACTTCGACGACGTCCTCGGCTTCGTCCACGTGCGCGACCTGATGTCCGCGTTCCCGGAGGCGGGCCGCGCCGGCACCGCGAGCAGCGTCGCCGACATCACCCGCCCGATCCTCGCGGTCCCCGGCACGACGAAGGTGCTCGCGGCCCTGCGCACCATGCGCCAGGACGGCCACCAGATCGCCGTCGTCATCGACGAGTACGGGGGAACCGACGGCATCATCACGCTGGAGGACCTGCTCGAGGAGCTCGTCGGCGAGATCTACGACGAGTACGACGGCGCCCGCCAGGCGGTCGACGCGAAGGCGGCCGAGCAGCTGCACGACGTCGACGGCGGGATGATCCTCGAGGACCTGGCGGAGCAGCTGGGCATCGAGCTGCCCGAGGGTCCGTACGAGACGGTCGGCGGATTCGTCCTCGACCGGATCGGCCGTGTGGCCGTCGTGGGCGACTCCGTGCTCGTCGGCGACCACCTGCTCCGCGTGGCCGAGACGGACCGCTACCGCATCTCGCGGCTGACCCTCGTGCCGCAGCCCGCGTCGGAGCCGAGCCCGTCGACGGCCCCCGCCGTCTGACGGGCGACCGGCCGCGCCTAGGGCAGAGGGCCCTCCACCCAGCGCGTGGCGGCGCGGCCGCGGGCTCCGGGCTGCGCGATCCACAGTCCACCGGCGTGCGGATGACGCGCCCGCTCGTCCGCCGAGAGGTCGCGTGATGCGGAGGTGACGACCGCGATGTCCAGGTCCTCGCCCGCGAAGGCGATGCTGGAGGAGTGCGGGGCGTCGATCCTGATGCCCTCGCCCTCGACCGGGCTGCCGTCGGCCCCGAACACGCGGACGCCGCTCCCGCCCCAGACCGCGACCCACACGCGGCCCACGGCGTCCACGGTCAGTCCGTCGGCGAACACGCCCTCCTCGAGCTCGACGAAGGGCTCGCGCGGGCCGTGCTCGGCGTCCGCGTAGGAGCGGCGGTGGATCACGCCCGACTCGGTGTCGGCCGAGTACAGCACAGAGCCGTCCGGCGAGAAGCCGAGTCCGTTCGAGAGCCGCAGGTCGTCGTCGAGCACGGTGACGGATCCGTCGTGCTCGATGCGCAGCAGGACGTCGTCGCCCGCCGACTCGCCGAGGGTCAGCGAGCCGACCAGGAGGCGCCCCTGCGGGTCGATCGTGCCGTCGTTGAAGCGGTGCCCCTCCTGCAGCAGCTCGGAGCCGCGCGTGAGGGAGCCGTCGACCTCCAGGATCGCGAGCCGTCGGGTCAGCGCGACGAGCGTCCGCCCGTCGCCCAGGGGCAGCGCGGCGCCGACCTGCTCGCCGACGTCGGTGCGCGAGATCGCTCCGATCCCCTCCGCGGTGACGGGGGCGGACAGGACCGCGCCGGCCTCGATGTCGACCCAGGTGAGGCGGGCGGTGTCCGGATCCCAGACGGGCCCCTCGCTGAGGACGTAGGTGGGGGTGCCCGCGGGCGTCGCGTCGATCATGCCTCCACGCTAGGCCGAGGAGGCGGGCGGTGTCAGGCCCCGCGGGACGGATCCGGGCTCGCGTCCACCGCGCCTCGCTCCGCCTCCGGGTGGGCACCGATGCCCGGAATACACCCGCTCGGCGGTCCGTGACAAGGGGTGAATAGCCCGGCGATATGGAGCGGCCCGCGGGTCTAGTGTCGTCTCGCCGCGCTCGGGACAGCGTTCCTCCGCAACGACGCCGGGGCGACAGGAAGGCGCTCGCCATGTCGACATCCACCAGTCCGCGCGGCCCGGTCCGGAGCCTCGTGCCCGCCCGCATCGACAGGCTCCCCTGGACCCGCTTCCACTGGTCGATCGTCGTCGGCCTCGGCTTCTCGTGGGTGCTGGACGGACTCGAGATCCAGATCGTCGCCTCCGCCGGCTTCGCGAAGGAGTTCGGGCTCTCGGCCTTCGAGGTCGGCCTGCTCGGCACGATCTACCTGTGCGGGCAGATCGCGGGCGCCCTGATCTTCGGGCGACTGAGCGACAAGCTCGGGCGGCGCAAGCTGTTCATCCTGACGCTCGTCATCTACCTGGTCGCCAGCGGCCTGGCGGGACTCGCGCCGAACTACGTCTTCCTCGCCGTGTTCCGCTTCTTCGCGGGCATGGGGATCGGCGGCGAGTACGCGGCGATCAACTCCGCGATCGACGAGCTCATCCCCTCCAAGTACCGCGGCCGCGTCGACATCGCGATCAACGGCACGTACTGGGGCGGCGCGGCTCTGGGTTCCGCGGCCAACCTGTTCTTCCTGAACGACGCGCTCTTCGCCGAGAACGTCGGCTGGCGCCTCGGCTTCTTCCTCGGCCCGATCCTCGGACTGGCGATCATCTACCTCCGCCGCCACATCCCCGAGAGCCCCCGCTGGCTGATGACGCACGGCCGCGAGGAGGAGGCGGAGCGCACCGTCGACGAGATCGAGCGCCGAGTGGAGGCGGAGGGCGGCGTGCTCGAGCCTGTCGACGATGCGAAGGCGATCACCGTGAAGGCGACGGAGAGCATCCCGTTCCGCACCATCGCCCGGGTGCTGCTGCGGCAGTACCCGAAGCGGACGCTGGTGGGCGCGACGATGATGATCACCCAGTCGTTCCTCTACAACGCGATCTTCTTCACCTACGCGCTGGTGCTCGAGAACTTCTACGGAGTCGAGCAGAGCGCGATCTCGTACTTCTTCTTCCCGTTCGCGATCGGCAACCTCGTCGGGCCGCTGGTGCTCGGCCACCTGTTCGACGTGTGGGGCCGGCGGAAGATGATCTTCCTCACCTACGGCGTCTCGGGAGCGGTCCTGGCCGTCTCGGCGGTCCTCTTCAGCATGGACGTCCTGACCGCGACGACGCAGACGATCCTCTGGTGCGTGTCGTTCTTCTTCGCCTCCGCCGGAGCCTCGAGCGCCTACCTCACCGTGAGCGAGATCTTCCCGCTCGAGCTGCGCAGCCAGGCGATCTCGTACTTCTTCACCCTCGGCCAGATCGCCGGAGCGGTCGCCCCCGCCCTCTACGGCGCCCTGATCGGCGACGGCAGCGACCGAGGACCGCTGACGATCGGGTACTTCGTCGGCGCCGCCGTGATGATCCTCGGCGGCGTGATCGCCCTGATCTTCGGCGTCGACGCCGAGCGCCGCAGCCTCGAGAGCATCACCGAGCCCCTGTCGACCGTGAAGTCCTGAGGGCGGATCGCCGCCCGCCGGCCGAGCGCCGCCCGGGAGCGGCGTCTCGGAGCCGACGTCTCGGGGCCGGCGTCTCGCAACCGGCCTTCCGGAGCCGACGTGAGTCGGCGTCAGTGGGCCGGGCGGTAGCCGGTCCGGTCGTCGGGGGTGATCGAGCGGAGGACGCGGGCGGGGACGCCGGCGGCGACGGTGAGCGGAGGGACGTCGCGGGTGACGACGCTGCCCGAGCCGATCACGGCCCCGTCGCCGATGGTGACACCCTGGTTGATCGTGACGCCGCCGCCGATCCAGACGCCGTCGCCGACGACGACCGGCTTCGCGGTGCACGCGCCGGCGGCGCGCTCCGCCGGGTCGAGGGCGTGGTTCGACGTGTAGATCGAGACGCGCGGGCCGAACAGCACGTCGTCGCCGATCGTGATGGGGGCGCCGTCGAGCAGGATGCAGTCGAAGTTCGCGTAGAAGCGGTCGCCGATCGTGATGTTGAACCCGAACTCGCACCGGAACGTCGGCTCGAGGTGCGCGTCCGCGCCCACCGAGGCGACGAGCTCGCGGAGCAGAGCCTCCCGCTCGACCGGGGGACGCCCGAAGCTCGCGTTGTACGCGTTCGAGGCGAGGACCGCCCGCTCACGCGCGGCGACGAGCTCGGGGGTCATGTCGTCGTACACGGCGCCGGTCAGGATGTGCGCGCGCTGGTCCTCGAGGGTCATCGTCGTCCGTTCGTCGGTGTCGGCGCCCCGACGGGCGCCCGCGCCCACGCTACGGGGCCGCCGCGCGCCGGGACACCGCCTCCTCCGCCGACGCACCGCTCCTGCCGCGGCGTCTCGATGACGGAGCGGCGTCTCGGCGGCATCCCGCAGCAGGAGCGGCACCTCGGCGCCGCCGCGCCCCCGCCGCGCAGCAGGCGTCAGCCCACGTGCACGCCCGGCCGGCGGTCGCGGCGGGACTCCGCGCGGCGGAGGACCTCGCGGGTGACGGGGGCGACCTCGCCGGTGCCGGTGATGAGGAAGCGGAACATGTTCGAGATGGGGCCGCCCTCGGTCCACTCGAAGTAGACGTCCGGGATCACGCCGGTGAGGTCGCGGATCTCGAGCAGCACCGTGGCGATGGTGTTCGGGATGTTGCCGCTGGTCACCGTGAGCACGCGGAAGCCGTGGCAGACGCGGCCCTGCACGACCAGGTCCTCCTCGAAGTCGGAGGAGTCGGTGGTGTGCACCTCGAGGAAGAGCACCGGGCCGCGCATCGGCAGGTTGCTGTCGCGCTGCTCCTCCGCCAGCTTGTCCCGGTACTCCGCCTCGGAGCCGTCGTCGGGCTCGTTCGCGAGGATGCGGATCACGCCGTAGTCGTCGGCGTCCGTGGTGAGGAAGTCGATCGCGGCGGCGTCGAACACCACGGAGGTGGCGCGCAGCTGGAACGAGCGGTGCACGCGCGAGACGAGCGAGACCGCGAGGATGCCGACGATGAAGACCGCCGCGATCCTCACGCCGTCGGGCCTCTCGACCACGTTCACGACCGTCGTGTAGACGAAGACCAGCGCGATGACCGCGAAGCCCACGGCGCGCTTGCGCTGCTTCCTGCGCTTCGCCGAGAGGAACACGGCGACGGACGCGGAGGTGATCAGCACCAGCACGCCGGTCGCGTAGGCGCCGCCCTGCGCGTCGACGTCGGCGCGGAAGAGGATCGTGATGACGAAGGCGACGACGGTGAAGACCAGCACGAGCGGACGGACGGCGCCGGCCCACTGCGGCGCCATGCCGTAGCGGGGCAGGTAGCGCGGGACGATGTTGAGCAGGCCGGCCAGCGCGGAGGCGCCCGCGAACCAGAGGATGCAGATCGTCGCGATGTCGTAGACCGTGCCGAAGCCCTCGCCGAGGTACTCGTGCGCGAGGTAGGCCAGCGCGCGGCCGTTGGCCTCGCCGCCCGGCTGGAACTGCGCCTGCGGGATGAGCAGCGTGGTGACGAAGCTCGAGGTGATGAGGAACGCCGACATCGTGACGGCGGCGGTGATGAGCAGCCGCTTCGCCCCGCGGATGCGGCCGACCGGGGCGTCCTCGGTGTCGCCCGCGTCGCCGCGGATCTGCGGCATGACCGCGACCCCGGTCTCGAAGCCGGAGAGCCCGAGCGCGAGCTTGGGGAACACGATGAGCGCGATGCCGACCATGACCAGCGGATTCCCGTGCTGGGTCGTGAGCGCCGACCACCAGTCGCCGATGACGACGGGGTTCTCGGCCACGTGCCCGATCGCCACGGCGATCACGATCGCGTTGAGCAGGAGGAACACGGCCACGAGCACGACCGCGATCGAGATGGCCTCGCGGAACCCGCGCAGGAACACGATCCCCAGCAGGGCGATCAGCCCCAGCGTGAGCGGCACCTCCGCCCCGTGGAACCAGGCGGGAGCGAACGGGTTCTCGACCGCGTGCGCCGTCGCGTCGGCCGCCGAGAGGGTGATCGTGATCATGAAGTCGGTGGCCGCGAACCCCAGCAGCACGAGCACGAAGAGCTTGCCGCCCCACCAGGGCAGCAGGCGCTCGAGCATCGCGATCGACCCCTCGCCGCGGAAGCTCTCGCGGGCCACGCGGCGGTAGACGGGGAGCGCGCCGAGGAGCGTCAGCACCACCAGGACGATCGTCGCGAGCGGAGAGACCAGGCCCGCGGCGAGCGCCGCGATCGCCGGCTGGTAGCCGAGGGTGGAGAAGTAGTCGACGCCCGTGAGGCACATGACGCGCCACCACGAGTGCGTCCTGCCGGTGGCCGCGTGGGGGCCGGGGTGCGCTCCGGAGTCGTCGCGGAGGCCCTCGAGGAGCCACGCCTTCACCCCGCCCGCGCGCGCGGAGGAGAGAGGGGAGGGTTCGAGGGCGTCGGGGTCGCCACGGACGACGGAAGAGGTCACTGGATGTTTCTACTCGCCGTGAGGAGCGCGCCCGCCCGGAATGAGCGGATCCTCACGCTTTCCTCACGGGTAATCGGCTGGGGAGGGACGTCGGCGCGCGATCCCGGGTCGTGAGGGGGTCGTGAGCGTCGCGCGAGCGGACCGTGCGGATCGGCCCGCTACGCGTCCGCGTTCCGTCAGGATCCCCTTCCACCCGCCGTCGCGGGCCGACGATGGCGCTCGTGCACCTGCTCGTCCGCCTCCTCGACGCCGGTCCCCGCTGGGGCCGCCACACCGTCGGCGCGAGCCGGTACGGCGTCGTCCGGAGCGAGCTCGTGGTCTTCGCACCCGGCACCTCCGTCGAGGAGCGGAGGCGCCTCCGCCTGCACGCGGCCGGTCCGCAGCTGGTCGTGGCCGTGACGGCCGCCGGCGCCGTCGGGACGCTCGCGCTCGATCGGCTGCCGCTCGTCCTGCTGGCCGCGCTCGCCCTGCCGACCGCGTCGCTCCTGCTCCTCTCGGCCCGCTCGACCCGCCGCCTCCGCCGGGCCTGCGCCCGCCGGCTCGTGATCGCGGACGTCGACTCCCCCGCCGTCGCCGAGCAGGCGGCGATCGCGGCCGTGCTGCGGCGGGCCGACCGGCTGCTCGACGCCGGCGTCCTCACTCCGCTCGAGCACGAGGAGGTGTGGGCCTGCGCCCACGACCGGGTCGCGGGCCGCGTGGCTGACCGCCGCTCCCAGCCCCGGGCGGGAGGATCGGGGACGTCCGCCACCGATGGGAGCCCCTCATGACCACACCGCGCCGCGCACTGATCCTCGTCGACGTGCAGCAGGAGTACTTCAGCGGTCCGCTCGAGATCCAGTACCCGCCGCACGCGCAGTCGCTGCCGAGGATCGCCGCCGCCCTCGACTCCGCCGCCGCGGCGGGCCTCCCGATCGCCGTCGTCCAGCACAGCGCGGGCGAGGGAGCGCTGATCTTCGACCCGTCGGGTCCGTCCTTCGCCCTGCACCCGGAGATCGAGAAGCGCCGCTCGGACTCGTGGAAGAACGTCACGAAGCAGTTCGGCACGGTCTTCGCGGGGACCGACCTGCTCGACTGGCTCCGCGAGCACGACGTCGACACGATCACCCTCGTCGGCTACATGACCAACAACTGCATCCTCGCCTCGGCCGCCGAGGCCGAGACGCACGGGCTCCGCGCCGAGGTCCTCTCGGACGCGACGGGCGCGATCGCGATCGCGAACGACGCGGGCTCGATCGACGCGCACTCCCTGCACACCACGCTGATGGCGCTGCTCAACTCGAACTTCGCCGCCGTCGCCCCGACCACGGTCTGGATCTCGGCGCTGAAGGGCGAGTACACCCTCCCCATGAGCAGCCTGCCCGAGTCGGCGACGGCGGGCGCCGCTCTCTGACGGGCACTCCTCCGGACGGATCGGCCGGCTCTACTCTCGGTGCATGGCCCTTCTGCACCGTGCGACGATCACCCCCGGGAAGCTCGAGATCATGGAGGCATGGGCGCCGACGCAGCCCTGGTGCGAGGGCGGCGGATTCACGCTGCTCGGCGCCTACCGGTTCGACGACCCCGATGGCGAGGTGGGAGTGGAGACGCTGATCGTCCAGTCGACCGGGCAGCCGCCGCTCCAGGTGCCGCTGACCTACCGCGGCTCGCCTCTCGCCGGCGGTGACGCGCATCTCCTCGCGACAGTCGAGCACACCGTCCTCGGTCGTCGCTGGGTCTACGACGGTGCCGGCGACCCCGTCGCGATCGCCGCCTTCGCCACGGCGATCCGCACCGGCGCCCGGGAGGTCGAGCAGCATTTCGAGGAGGACGGGCAGCGCATCGTCCGCCCGCCGACCGCGACGGTGCAGGGCAGCGGATCAGGCGCCGGAGCGTCCGGGCCGCCGTCGACGGTGCTCGTCCGCAGCGACGCACGGACCACCACGACCTCGGCCGACGGTCTGACTCTCGTCCTCGCGCGGGTCCTCGCGCCGCCGTTCCTCGAGGGCGAGGAGCGGCTGACCGGCAGGTGGAGCGAGGCGCTCCCCGTCACCCTCGCCGTCCTGGCCTGAACCGGCTCCGGTGGTCCGCCGCCCTCCGTCGCCCGGGTCGTGGGCGACGGACGGCGGCGCGCTCCGGGAGGACCTGCTCAGTGGCCGCGCAGTGCCGCGACGGTCCGAGTGGGACTAGTCGTTCAGGTGCGCGATGGCGTAGTCGGCCTCGTCGCTCGTGAACTGCTCCCCGTACTCGCTGGTCAGCTGGTCGCGGATGGCCTCCGGCGCCATCGCCATCTGGGCCTGGTAGTCCTTGGCCTTCGCCAGCGCGTTGGCGTTCCAGTCGGCGGAGACGGTGTCCACCGCGTACTGCGCGGCCTCGGGCGAGAACTGCTCCCCGTACTCGGAGGTGAGCTGGCCGTACAGGCCCGCCTTGCTCATGTGGAGCATCTCGGAGTAGCTCTGCGCCTTGATGAGTGCCGAGGCGAACTCGGGCGAGACCTGCGCAGCAGCCGCCGTCTCGACAGGCGCCGGGGCAGGGGCGACCGTCTCGACGGGTGCGGGCTCCGCCGTCTCGACGGGTGCGGGCTCCGCCGTCTCGACGACCTCCGCCTCCTCCGTGGCCGGCACGACGGGAGCGGTCGTGGGCTCGGACGACTCGACGATCACGGCCGCCGGGCGGTCGCTCGAGGCGGAGTTCACGGCGGCTCCGAAGCCGATCGTCGTCAGGAGCGAGGCGAGGACGGCCAGACCGCCGAGGACGACGCCGGTGATCGACATCGCCTTCGACTGACCGCGGCGGAGGGCGAGGATGCCCAGGACGACGGCGGCGATCCCGACGAGTGCTCCGAAGACCGGCACGAGGCCGACGAGGAACGCGACGATGCCGACGACGAGTGCGGCGATGGCGAGGCCGGCCGGGCCGGTCGCGCGGGGGCGTGGAGGGAGGGTCGCCGTGCCGTAGGCGGGGCCTGCGGCGGGTTGGTCGGGGGACGAGGGCGGGGTGTTCTCCGGCGGGAGAGGTGTGCTCATCGCGCGAGTATCGCAGAGCGGCGACGGCCTGCCGCGACATCGAGACGTCCCGTCTCAACACGTCCCTCCCCCTCCCGCGGGATGCCGTTCGGGCACGCCGGACACAGCGCGTCGCGGACCGGAACGGCATCTCGCGGAGGGAGGGAGGACGGTGCGCCTCAGCGCAGCGACTCGAGCACGGCCTCCAGCTCGTCGACGGCGAAGTCGATCTCGGCGGCGGTGACCACGAGCGGCGGCGCCAGGCGGATCGTCGAGCCGTGCGTGTCCTTGGCCAGCACTCCGCGGGCCATCAGAGCCTCGCAGACGGCGCGGCCCGAGGCGAGCCGCGGGTCGATGTCGATGCCTGCCCAGAGTCCGGCGCCGCGGACAGCGACCACTCCGCGGCCGACCAGCGCCTCGAGGCGGGCGTGCAACTGCGCGCCGCGCTCGCGGGCCAGGGCCTGGTACTCGCCGGTCGCGAGCATCTCGACGACCGCGAGGCCGACGGCCGCGGCGAGCGGGTTGCCGCCGAAGGTGGAGCCGTGCTGGCCCGGCTGCAGGACGCCGAGCACGTCGGCGTCCGCGACCACGGCCGAGACGGGGACGATGCCGCCGCCGAGCGCCTTGCCGAGCAGGTAGACGTCGGGGACGACTCCGACCAGGTCGCAGGCGAAGGTGGCGCCGGTGCGGCCGAGGCCGGACTGGATCTCGTCGGCGATGAAGAGGACGTTGCGGCGCGCGGTGATCTCGCGGACGGCCGGGAGGTAGTCGGCCGGCGGCACGACGATGCCCGCCTCGCCCTGGATCGGCTCGATCAGCACCGCCACGGTGTCGTCGTCGATCGCGGCCTCGAGGGCTTCCGCGTCGCCGAACGGGACCGTGCGGAATCCGGGCGTGAACGGGGCGAAGCCGTCGCGCGCCTCCGCGTCGTCGCTGAACGAGATGATCGTGGTCGTGCGACCGTGGAAGTTGCCCGCCGCGACGATGATGTTCGCCCGGCCCGGAGCGACGCCCTTGACCCGGTAGCCCCAGGCGCGGGCGACCTTGATGCCCGACTCGACCGCCTCCGCGCCCGTGTTCATCGGCAGGACCATGTCCTTGCCGGCGAGCGCGGCGAGCGCCGTGACGAACGGGCCGAGGCGGTCGTTGTGGAACGCGCGGCTGGTCAGGGTGACGCGGCCGAGCTGCTCGCGGGCCGCCTCCAGAAGCACCGGGTGCGAGTGGCCGAAGTTCACGGCGGAGTAGGCGGCGAGGCAGTCGAGGTAGCGGACGCCCTCGACGTCGGTGATCCAGGCGCCCTCGCCGGTGGCCGCGACGACGGGCAGCGGGTGGTAGTTGTGGGCGGCGTGCTCCTCCTCCGCGGCGATGAGGGCGGCGGAGCGGGCGGTGTCGGTGTCGGTGATGCTCATGTCGTTCCTCCTGAGGGGACGATCGACTCTCCAGGAGTCGTCGCACTCGGCGTCGAGTGCGACGGATCGTGGACAGTGGAGGGTGGGTCGGCGCTGCGGGTCGCCGACCACGGGGAGTGGGTCAGCGGCGCAGCTCGAGCGTGCAGCACTTCACGCCGCCGCCGCCGAGCAGCAGCTCGGACAGGTCGACGCCGATCGGGTTGTAGCCGCGCTCGCGCAGCTGGCGCTCGAAGCCCGTCGCGCGGGACGCGATGACGACGTTGAGGCCGTCGGAGAAGGAGTTGAGCCCGAGCACGGACGCGTCCTCCTCCGAGACGAGGATCGCGTCGGGGTAGAGCTCGCGGAGGGTGCGGTTGCCCTCCTCGCTGAACGCGCTCGGAAGGTAGGCGATGTTCGTGTCGTCGAGCACGGCGATCGCTGTGTCGAGGTGGTAGAACGACGGGTTCACGAGCTCGAGCGTGACGACCTCGCGGCCGAAGACGCGGGCGACCTCGGCGTGCGAGTCGGAGGCGGAGCGGAAGCCCGTGCCGGCGAGGATCCGCTCGCCGACGAGGAGGAAGTCGCCCTCGCCCTCGTTGACCTCCTCGGGGACGCGGACGTCGAAGCCGGCCGAGCGGAACCAGTCCATGTACGCCCGGCCCTCGGGCTGGCGCTCGGGGTAGGTGAAGGAGGCACCGTAGGCGATGCCGTCGATCACGAATCCGCCGTTGGCCGCGTAGACCATGTCCGGCAGTCCGGCCTCGGGCTCGATCAGCTCGATGGTGAAGCCCAGATCGGCGTAGGTGTCGTAGAGGGTCCGCCACTGCCGGACGGCGAGGGAGGTGTCGGTGGGGACCTGCGGGTCCATCCACGGATTGATGCGGTAGACGACGGTGAAGTGCTCGGGACGGCACATCAGGATCGTCTTCGCGACGGGGGTTCGGGCGGGTGCCTCGGCGAGCACGGCGGTATCGGTCATTCGAGTCCTCCTGCGAAAGGATGCGGATGAGCGGACCGGGTCCAGTGGCTCCGTGCCCCGCGCATGACGCAGCGGGATGGAGCACGCTCGCGCCCAGTCTTGCACGCGCCGATCGTGCGGTTCTCGCCGTGGGGCGCACGGAACGCGCGTGGACAGCAGGTGCGGCGCGGGAAACCGCCGCGGCTCTCGCGCGGGGCGCTGTGATGCCGTCGCGGCTCCTTTCTCTCGCCCTCAGGCAGGGGCTTTCGAAGGGACGTCGTTGCGCCTCTCGGGGAGAAGGCCTTCTCCCTCTCGCCTGTCATCGCGCTGATGACATCTGTCGAATCCGTCGAATTCCGCCCTGAATGGGGGACTTAGTGCAGCGATAAGCGGCATGGGACGATCCCTCCGGCCCGACAGTCGTCGGCCTTCTCGCTCCGACGAATCCGGATGCCCTCCTCCATGCGAACGAAGACCCTCAGCGTCTCCCTTTTCCTCGCCCTGCTCCTCTCCCTCTTCGTCGCGACCCCGGCCCAGGCCGCAGGATCGCCGGCCGCGCCGACGAACGTGACCGTGACCGACAACGACTGCACCGATGCGGTCACCGTCTCCTGGACGCCGTCCGCGTCGGCGACGGCCGGATATCGGATCCACGTATATGCCAGAGATACGGACTACTACGGCGAGGGCTACTACAGCACTTACTCGCTGAGTCTCATCGAGACGGGACGGACCACGAACGCGACGCTCGATCTCCCCCGTTCGTACGACGACTACTACTTCCAGGTGTCCAGCGTGTCCGACTTCCGCGCACCCTTCACGGGCGGCGCGGACGGCGAACCGCTCGCCGCATCTTCCAGTCAGAGCGCGCCCATCGAGGCAACGTTCCGCCACTTCTGGAACGTTCCCGCACCCGGCAACGTGAGCGTCGCGGCGGACCCGTCCGTCTATCTCGCATCCGCCCGCTGGGCGCGACCGGCCGCGAACGGCCAAGCCTGCAACTTCGACGAGTACCACTACACGATCGACGATCTCTCGTCGTCCGACGACCCGTCCGACCACGGCTACTTCGACGGCAGCATCCCCGTCTCGGACGCGTCCATCGACTTCCCCTACCTGCCTGTCCACAGGTACGAGTTCTGCATCTGGGCGTCTTCGCAGGACGAGCGATCCTACGATTCGGAATACCGCTCCTATTCCGACTCCCCTGTCTCCTGCACCTCGTTCGGAGCCGAGCCGTCGGCCCCGGATGCGCCGGGCGGGCTTCGCGCCTACCCGTCGGGCACCTCCATCACCCTTACCTGGAATCCCACGTACTACGACGGCGGCAGCCCCATCACGGGCTACAGAGTCAGCCGCAACGGCACCGACGCGGCCGGCAGCGGCCCCTGGTCGACCGTCGTCTCGGCCGACCGCCGCTCGCAGACCTTCACGAACCTCCGGCCCAACACGTCCTACACCTTCACCGTCCAGGCCATCAACGCGCTCGGCACCAGTTCCCCGACGACCTTCGTCCAGACCGCTGACCCCTACGTCGCCCCCTCCGTTCCCACGCGCGTCGCCGGCACCACGAACGACAGCGTGCGATCCGCGACGATCTCCTGGGCGCCTCCGGAGTCGGCCGGCAACCCGGCGATCACCGGCTACCGCGTCTCGCGCAACGGCGTCGACAACGCGGGCGCCGGTCCGTGGTCGACGACGGTCGCCGCCACCGCACGCTCCTTCACGTTCACGCACCTGGCGGCGGGCGCCACCTACACGATGAGCGTCAGCGCTATCAATGCCGGAGGCGACAGCGGGGCGGCATCGACCGTCGTGCGCATCGGCGGCACCGCCCTCACCGCCGCGACTCCGACCGTCACCGGCACCGCCACGGTCGGCTCGACGCTCACGGCGAGCGCCGGCACCTGGGGCCCCTCCCCCGTGGCCCTCGCCTACCAGTGGCGTGCGAACGGCACCGCGATCAGCGGGGCGACCGGCACCACGTACCGTCCGGTCGCGGGCGACGCGGGCAGGGTGATCACCGTCGCCGTCACGGGCTCGAAGTCGGGCTACGTCTCGACGACACGGGTCTCCTCCGGGACCGCTGCCGTGACCGGCGGCGCGATCACCGCTGCGACGCCGACCATCAGCGGCACGGCGAAGGTCGGCTCGACCCTCACCGCGAAGCCCGGCACCTGGGGTCCCTCCCCCGTCGCCCTCGCCTACCAGTGGAAGGCGAACGGTACCGCTCTGAGCGGGGCGACGTCCGCGACGTACACGCCGACCGGCGCCACTCTCGGGAAGACGATCACTGTGACGGTCACGGGGTCGAAGTCCGGATTCACCGCTGTGACGAAGACCTCCGCGAAGACGAGCGCCGTGGTGGCGGGCACCCTCTCCGCCGCGACCCCGACGATCACCGGCACCGCGAAGGTCGGCTCCACCCTGACCGCCAAGCCGGGCACGTGGGGACCCTCGCCGGTGGCCCTCACCTACCAGTGGAAGGCGAACGGCACCGCGATCTCCGGGGCGACCTCCGCCACCTACAAGCCGACCAGCGCCACGGTGGGGAAGAAGATCACGGTGACCGTCACCGGCAAGAAGGCCGACTACACGACGGCGACGCGCACCTCCGCCGCCACCGCAGCGGTCGTCAAGTAGGGGATCCGACCCGGGTCGCCGGGGGAGCCTGCTCGCGCGGACTCCTCCGGCGGCCCCGGGAATCCACCACCATCGTCCCCCGGACGGGGGCCCATCCCGCCGACACCCGCCCTCGCCCGGAGGCGGGCGGCGGCTAGCATTCAGACACCGTGTCCGCCGCGGCCTCCCGCGGATCCTGCCGAAAGGCCCGCCGTGCCCGCACGCCCCCTCGCCGCGATCGGCGTCTCCGCTCTCCTGCTGGCCGGCCTCGCCGCCGGTCCGGCCGTCGCCGCCCCCGATCTCCCGGGCGCGAGCGCCGCGCAGGAGGCGGCCGCCGAGGTCGTCCTCTCCGGCACCATCGCGCTCCGCGACGCCGATGAGGAGCACCCCGCCCCCGCGAACCCGTCCTTCTACGTCCAGGTCCAGAACGCCGAGGGCGACGTGGTCGCCGAGGCGGACACGGGCGCCGACTTCTCCCTCCCCGTTCCCGGCGGCGAGCCCCTCACCGTCCGCGCGAACCTGATCGGCAGCGACGACTGGTACCCGACCTGGTTCGGCGACACCCCGGTCGCCGAGGCCGCGAGGACGACCCGGGGGACCGACGAGTCCGTCGCCATCTCCCTCCTGCGCAGCGCCGAGCTGTCCGGATCGGTCACCGCCGACGCGGTCCCGGGCGTCTCCTCCCCCTCCTTCGACGTGCAGGCCTGGTGGGTCGACGGAGGGACGTACTCGCTGCTCGACACCGTCCCCGTCACCGGAGCCCCCGGCGCCGCCCGCGCGTGGGACACGGGCGACCTCGCCCTGCCCGCCGGCGACTACCTCCTGCGCCTCGTGGAGCCGGGGTACCCCGCCTACGACGACCAGTACTTCTCGCGCCTGGCCCGCCTCGACGAGCGCGCGGTCGTCTCCGTGCCGCCGGGCGGCCGCAGCGGCATCGACTTCTTCCCGTCCGCCTACTCCTCCGACGTCGCCCGCCTCGCCGGGACCGACCGGTATGCGACCGCCGTCGCGGTGACCGCCTCCGGATTCGCCGACGGCGCCCCCGTCGTCTACCTCGCCAGCGGAGCGAACTGGCCGGACGCGCTGAGCGCCGGCCCCGCCGCCGCGAAGCAGGGCGGCGCCCTCCTGCTCACCGACCCGAGCGTCCTGCCCGCCGTGGTGGCGGCCGAGCTGCGCCGCCTCGCCCCGCAGCGGATCGTCGTGGTCGGCAGCGCCCTCTCCGTGAGCGAGTCGGTGCTCCAGCAGGTGAAGGCCCTCGGGATCCCGACCGAGCGCATCGAGGGCGTCGACCGCTACGACACCTCGCGCCGGATCGTCGAGGACGCCTTCCCGGACGGCAGCTACGAGAACGTCTTCGTCGCGACCGGCACCAACTTCCCGGACGCCCTCTCGGTCGCGCCGATCGCCGGCCGCCGCGCCGAGCCCGTCCTCCTCGTCGACGGCGCCCGCTCGCGCCTCGACCAGCCGACCCGTGACACCCTCGCCGGACTCGACCCCTCCTCCGTGCAGCTGCTCGGCGGTGCGCCGTCGATCTCGACCGCCGTCGAGGCAGACCTGCGCGCCGCGAAGATCGCCGGCACCGTGTCGCGCATCGCCGGGACGGACCGCCACGACACCAGCCGACGCCTCAACGACGTCTTCCCGCCGTCCGAGCTGGGCGACACCGTCTACCTCGCGACCGCCACCGGCTTCGCCGACGCGCTGGCCGTCGGCCCGGTCGCCGCGAAGCAGGGCGCCCCGCTCTACCTCAGCGAGCCGACCTGCCTGCCGCGCAGCACCCGTGTGAAGATGCAGGGCCACGACCTCGATCAGGTGCTGCTCCTCGGCAGCCCCCTGACCCTGTCGGCGCAGGTGCGCTCGCTGTCCGCCTGCTGAGACCCGAGACGCACCGCACGAGCCCTGGAGATCCATGAGCGCCACCGCCGACCGTCCCCTCCTCGTCGGCATCGAGACCGGGGGCACGAAGGTCGTCGCGGCGGTCGCCGACGCCGCTGATCCCGAGCGGATCCTCGCGACGACGACCCTGCCGACCCGCGGGCCCGCCGAGACTCTCGCCGATCTGGCCGGCTTCGTCAGCGGCCACGGAGTCGACGGCACCGTCGCCGCGGTCGGCGTCGCCTCCTTCGGCCCGCTCGACATCGACCCCGGCTCGCCGACCTACGGACACCTCACCTCCACGCCGAAGCTCGGCTGGGAAGGCACCGACGTCCTCGGCCCGATCGGCTCGGCCGCACCGGGCGCGCGGCTCGCGCTGGTCACCGACGTCAACGGAGCCGCCCTGGGCGAGGCCCGCTGGGGCGCCGGAACTGGAGTCGACGACTTCGTCTACCTGACCGTCGGCACCGGAGTCGGCGGCGGCGTGATCGCGGGCGGACGGCTCCTCGCCGGCAGCGGCTGGCCCGAGGTCGCGCACCTTCTGCCCCGCCGCCACCCCGAGGACGGCTTCGCCGGCACCTGCCCGTTCCACGGCGACTGCCTCGAGGGCCTGGTCGCCGGTCCCGCGATCTCGGCGCGCTGGGGCGTCGACGGCTCCCGCCTCGGCCCCGAGGAGGCGGCCGCCAACCTCCGCTTCAGCTCCTACTACCTCGCGCAGCTCGTCACGACGCTCGCCTACGTCGCGGGCGTGCGGCTCGCGGTCGTCGGCGGAGGCGTGTCGAAGACGCCGGGGCTCGTCCCCGCGGTCGAGGCCGAGGTCGAGCGGCTGATGGGCGCGCCCGGAGCGACGGGGACGGGCGGCGGGCGGATCCGCATCGTGCGCCCGGCCCTCGGCGACGAGTCCGGGGTGCGCGGGGCGATCTCGCTGGCGGAGTCCCTGCTCGCCTGAGCTCTACCCTCGTCCCATGAGCGACCGACCCGTCGACCCCTCCGCCCCCGACTCCGGTCGCGACGAGACGGTGGAGGAGCGATCCGACCGCAACTGGAACGAGATCCTGCAGGAGCTGCGGGTCGTGCAGACCGGCACGCAGATCCTGGGCGGCTTCCTGCTGACGCTGTGCTTCCAGCAGCGCTTCGCCGACCTCGCGCCGCCCGACGTGGCGCTCTACCTCGTGCTCGTCCTGCTCGCCGCGTGCGTCACGATCCTGGCGCTGGCGCCCGTCATCGCCCACCGGCTGCTGTTCCAGCGGCGGAGGAAGGCCGAGCTGGTGCGGTTCGGCAACCGGGTGGTCACGGTGTGCCTCGCGGCGGGATCGCTGCTGTTCGTCGGAGTCGTGGGCTTCGTGTTCGACGTCGTGCTGGGCGGGCCGGCAGGCCTCTGGGCGGGCGGAGGCGTGCTGCTGCTGCTCGCCGTGGTCTGGGCGACCGCGCCGGTCCTCCTGCGGAGGCGCTGAGGGCGGCGGAGTCTGCCCGCCCCTCCCCCGCGAGTCAACGGGGTACCCGGCTCCGCCGCGCTCTTCCTACCGTGGCCGCGAGGCGCGCACCGCGCCGACGCGAGAGGAGCACCATGACCGACCGGACCGAGCAGCCGCAGGAGAACCCGCAGAACCACGACCACGTCGACGACGCGGGCGTCGACAAGCCCTCGCAGGCCGAGGGCGACGACACCGAGGGATCGGCCGGCTGATCGCCGCCTCGATCCCCGTCCTCCCCGCGGTCGACAGCAGCGCGGCCGTCCTCGCCGACGGCTACTTCTTCGGGACGCGGCGCTTCGACGACGTGGGCGCGGACGCGTTCCGCACCCGGATCCTCGGACGGCCCGTGATCATGGCGCGCGGCATCGAGGCGGCGCGCTTCTTCTACGAGGGCGGGCGCTTCGACCGCGAGGGCGCGCTGCCCGGCTCGGTGCTGCACCTCCTGCAGGACGAGGGCAGCGTGCAGACCCTCGAGGACGAGCCGCACCGGCGGCGGAAGCGCATGTTCCTGGATCTGGTGGAGACGCCCGAGCAGCGGTCGAGGCTGGTCTCGGCCTTCGCGCGGGAGTGGCAGGCGTCCGCCGCCCGGCTGACGGGCGAGCGGGTCCGCCTCCAGGACGTCGCCGCGGAGGTCCTGGGCCGCGCGGTCCTGTCGTGGGCCGGCATCGAGGCCGACGAGGAGGAGGTGCTGCGGCGCACGGACGAGCTCCGGGCGATGATCGACAACGCCGGGCGCTTCGGCCCGCCCAACTGGGCCGCGCGACTCCGCCGCCGCTCGACCGAGCGGTGGGCGCGGGGTCTGATCGAGGCGAGCCGGACGGCCGGACCCTCCCCGACTCCCCTGCACCGGATCGCGCACGAGAAGGAGGACGGCGGCCTCCTGCCCGTCGAGGTCGCCGCGGTGGAGCTGATCAACCTGCTGCGGCCCACGGTCGCGGTGGGGCGCTTCGTGGTGCTGGCGGCGCTCGCGCTGCACCGGCATCCGGAGTGGCGGGAGCGGCTCGCCGACCAGGAGGAGCGCGTCGCGTTCGCGAACGAGGTGCGGCGCTTCTACCCGTTCTTCCCGATGGTCGGAGGAAGGGCCCGCCGGGAGCTGGACTTCCGCGGCGAGACGCTTCCCGCGGGGCAGTGGATGCTGCTCGACCTCTACGCGACGGACCACGGCTCGCACTGGGAGGCGCCGGGCCGCTTCGATCCGGAGCGGTTCCGGTCGCCCGTCGACCGCAACGGCTTCATCGCCCAGGGCGGCGGGCACTACGGAGGCGACCACCGGTGCCCGGGCGAGCCGGCGACCGTCGACCTGCTGTCCGCGGCGCTGGAGCTCCTGGCCGCGGGGCACCCGTACGACGTCGAGGACGGGCAGGATCTGCGCGTGAGCCTGCAGAGCTTCCCGACCGGGCCGGAGGACGGCTTCGTGGTGAGGTTCCGCTAGGGGCGGGCGGGCTCGGCGGGCGGGCTCGGCGGGGGCGGTCCTCCTCCACAGGCCGCGGTTCCGCGCGCTCTCCCCGGATCCGCTCGGGCACTCCCCGCCCGCCTCGCCCGACGAGCACGCTCGGGGGATGCAGAAGCCGAGTCAGTCCTCCGGAGCGTCGAGCTCCTCGAGCGCCCGCAGCGCCTCGCGGGCGCGCTCGAGACGATCGGCCTCGGGCTCGTCCCACCATGCCGGTCCGCGCTCGCCCAGCCCGTGCTTGGCGAGCCCGACCCTCCTGCGCGCCAGCGCCTCCGCCTCCGCGTCCTCGTGCAGCCTGGCGGAGCGCACTCCCGAGCGCCCGCGCCCGAGGTGCGAGGTGAGGCCGGCGACCACGTCCTCCGGCAGCGAGGGGTCGGTGCGCCGCCATCGGCGGCCCTTCACCACGAGCCAGCGCTCGTCGTCCTCGTCGCTCACCCCGTCACCGCCGCCTCGGGTCGAGCCGGTCACCGGTGCTCGTGAGGTCCACCTGCTCCGGCAGCAGGAGCGCCTCGATCCGCCCCGCGGCGGAGAGCCGCAGCAGGTCGTCGACGAGGGCGCGCGAGCCGCCGATCAGCGTCGAGTCGAAGTCGACCTCGCTCGCGAGGTACCAGGCCCGGTCCTCCGGCCAGAGCGCGAGCGGAGTCTGCACGACGAGCCCGGAGGCGTCGGCGAAGCCCGCCGCGCGCGCCCACGCGGTGTCCTCGAGCACCCGGACGTCGAGCGAGAGCAGAGGCCCCTCCCGCCCCGGCAGCTCGACCGTCGCCGCGGCGGCGGTCTCGGGGTGCTCCCAGCCGGTCGGCCGGGTGTCGCTCATCCACTCGGGTAGCTCGTCCGAGGCGTCCGCGCGGGAGATCAGGATCCGCGACCCGCCGCTCAGCACGCCGAACCCCTCCCAGAACACGGCGAGGCAGTCGTCGGGGGTGCTCGTGTGCTCCGCGAGCACGGCGGCGACGGCCGCGAGCTCGTCGAGCGGGAGCACTCCGAGGCGGGGCTCCGCGTACTCGTCGGGATGCTCGCCGGTGAGCGAGTACCACTGCGCGAGCGGATGCAGGAGCGTCCCCTCCCGCTCGGCGACCTCGCGCCAGCGCCGGGGCGGGTCGTCGGAGGGGTGCAGGATCCGCACGGCCGCCTCGAACAGCGGAGGGACGATCCCCTCGAAGCGCCCGAACGCGCCGAGAGCAGCCAGCATCGGCTCCGCCCGCGCGTCGTTCCGCTCGGCACGCAGCGGCGCGTCCTGGGGTGTCGGCTCGACCATCGGCCCAGGCTAGCGCTGGACGGTCGCTCCGCTCAGGGCGGAGAGGGCCCGCTGCGGTCCCGTCTCGCGGGCGAGGCCCTCGGCGAGCGCCGCCAGCCGTTCCCGGGCGGGAGCGTCGAGTGCGAGCATTCGCCGCGCAGCCTCCGCGAGCTGTCGCGCGGAGGCGGCGTTGGGGTCGAGCACGGCGGCGAACCCGGCGTCCTCGAGTGCGGCCGCCCCCGCGAACTGGTCCGTCGAGAACGGGAGGACGACGAGCGGCACGCCCGCGGTCATCGCCTCCGTGACGCTGTTGTTGCCGCCGTGGCTGACCGCGAGCACGGCCCGGCGCAGGAGCGCGACCTGCGGCAGGAAGCCGCGGACCAGCCAGCCCTCGGGGATCTCGCCCAGAGCCGAGCGCTCGGTCGCGCCGGAGGCGAGAGCCACCCGGACGGGCCTGCCTCCGACCTCGACGCCGGCCAGGGCCTCGACGACCCGGGCGAGCACGTCGCCGCGCACCGAGAGGAAGCTGCCGAAGCTCACGTAGACGACCGGATCCTCGGACGCGGCGAGCCACTCCTCGACCTCCGCGTCGTCGGGCTCCTCGCGGACGGCGGAGCCGAGGAACGCGTGCGGCGGCAGCTGAGCGGTGCGGGCCGAGTCGTGGAGCTCGCCAGGGTAGTTGAGCAGCAGGACGTCGCCGCTCTCGGCGAAGGCGTCGGCGCTGGGCGCCGCCCCGGGGTCGAGGGTGGTGAGGGCGGCGTTCCACTCCGAGGTGAAGGAGTCGCGCACACGCTCGCAGAGGGCGCGGAGCGCATCGAGGTCGTCCGGCTCCGGAGCGAAGGCGTCCGGCCAGACCGGGGGGAAGCCGTAGACCTCGCCGGGCACCGTGAGCGCGCTGGGGTGGCCGAGCACGACGTCGCCGTAGGGCACGTGGAGTGCCTTCAGCGCCACGCGCGCGGTGAAGGCGAGATGGTCGACCACGATCGCGTCGGGCTGCACCTCGTCGAGGATCACGCGCAGGCGCGCGGCGACGCCGGCCGGATCCCAGAGCAGGTCGGTGAGCCGTTCCCGCGCCTGGTAAGCGAGGGTCGGGACCATCCCGCGCCGGGTGGCGTCGAAGAAGCCGCGGAGGGACGCGCCCTCGTCGGGCGCCTGCTCCTCCGCGCGGATCGTGCCCGGGTTGGAGCCGCGCCCCAGCCGGAGCGCGATGTGCTCGAATCCGAAGCCGTCGACGATGGAGCGCGTCGCGTCGCCGGTGGCCACGACGACGCGCTCGCCCGCCTCCTGCCACGCCGTGCCGAGGGTCGCCAGCGGCAGCAGGTGCGACGCGTAGTCGGGGCTGATGATCAGCAGGGTCACGAGGCCCCCAGCACGAGCGGCGAGCGGAGGGGACGCTCCTGGTCCGCGGTCGCGTGCGCGTAGACGCCCGAGAGGGCATGAGCCATGGCCTGCACCGTGTAGCGCTCGGCGACCATCGCACGCCCGCGGGCCGCGGCGTGCTCGCCGAGAGGCCCTCCTGCGAGATCCAGTGCGGCGGCGGCGCCGGCGGCGAGCGCCGCGGGGTCGGCGGTGTCGACCAGGAAGCCGGTCTCCCCCTCCTCGACGTAGGTCGCGGGCCCGCCTGTCGCCGGAGCGACGACGACCAGTCCTGCGGAGAGCGCCTCGAGGAGGGCGATGCCGAACTCCTCCTTGACGCTCGCGCAGACGTAGGCGCCTCCCGGAGCAGAGAGCCCCGGTCGGCCGTGCCGGATCGCGCCGAGCCAGCGGGCCACGGTCCCGTTCGGGCGGTGGCCGGCCAGGAGCAGCCCGTCGGACGCGACGGCGCGGATGCGGTCGAGCTGCTCGCGCTCGTCGGGACTCGGGTCGGCGAGGTCGCCGCCGACCAGGAGCAGGTTGGCGCGCTCCCGGAGCGAGGGGTCGGACGCCCAGGCCTCGGCGAGCGCCGCCATCCCCTTCACCCGGTGCAGGCGGCCCACGCTGAGCAGCAGCGGGAGGCCGCGGCGGTGCTCGGGCAGCTCCTCCAGCAGGAGGTCGAGCGAGGCCAGGTCGCCGCCCTCGTCCAGCGCGACCGGCTCACCGGCGGCGGAGGCCCGTGCGGCCGACTCGCCGCGCTCGACCAGGCCGACGTCGATCCCCTCCGGGACGATCGTGTGCCGCTCCGGGTGCGCGGTGATGTCGACGCCGATCAGCTCGCGAATGGTCGCCGCCAGCTCCTCCCGCGGGAACAGGACGGTGTGCGCGGCGTCGGCGGCCAGGCGCTGCACCAGGCGCACGCGGAACCAGAAGTGCTCGGCGGCGTCGCGCTCGCCGAAGTCCGCGCGGGTGAGGGCGCCGGAGGCGTCCAGGCCCGCGATCAGGGCGTGCGGGTCCGGAGCGAGGGTGAACACGACGGGGATCTCGAGCTCCCGGGCGACCGCGGCCGCCGCGAGGGATCCGACGTCCGCCATGCGCAGGTGCAGCACGTCGACCCGGCCGGCCGCGCGCAGGATCCGGCGGATGCCGCGCTCGGCGGCGATGCGACGGCTCCACGCCTGAGGCATGGCCACGGGCGGCCCCACGAACGGGACCGGAGCGAAGCCGTGGCCGGAGTCGGGCAGCTCGCCGAGCGCGCGCTCGGCCTCGGCCGGAGTCCCGCGCGAGAGCGTGAGCACCCGGTCGATGCCCTCCTGCTCGACGAGCGAGTCGCCCAGGCGCACCAGCAGGGTCGCGATGCCGCCGTTGTCGCCGGCGCCCACCCGCGTCAGGGTGCCGTCGATGTCGGCGTGGACGAAGAGCTGCGCGACCGTCGGCCCTGCCTCCACGGCCGGTGCGGGGGCGAGGTCGCCGAGGGCGAGCCGGGCGAGGGGCCCGATGGGCGCCGCCTCCTCGGCCAGGCCGGTGAGCAGGAGCTCGGCGTCGTCGGAGCCGCGCTCGCCGAGCGCGTCCGTCGCGGCGGCCCGCGCCTCCAGCCCCTCCGCGCGATCGGCGGCCACGTGCAGGAGGGTGCGCTCGGCGATCGCACCGGGCACGAGGCCCAGGGTCTCGACGAGCCGTGCCCGGGCCGCCGCTTCGCGCTCGCCGAGCAGCGCGCCCTCGAGCGCGACGGCGACGAGGTCGGGGGTCGAGGAGGCCCAGAGCAGGACGGTGCGCTGCGCGAGCATGCCCGAGAAGCCGCCGTCGCGGACCAGGCGCAGCAGCGGTCCGAGCGCGGCGGGGCGGGGCAGGCGCCCGCCGAAGGCCCAGGCGGCGTGCTCGCGGAGGTACGGGCGCTCGTCCTCGAGCAGCATCAGCAGCGCGAGGTCGGCCTCCTCGTCGAAGACCTGCGCGAGCGAGTGCACGGCCGCGATCGCGGTGAGCTGGTCCGAGGGGTCCAGAGCGGCGCGGGTGAGCAGGCGCACCGCGCGGCCGCCGCCGTCGCTCACCGCGGCGACCGTCAGCTCATCCGCCATCCGGACGGCCTCGAGCAGAGTGGGAGCGGCGCGCACGGCGTCGAGAGCGGTCTGCGTGGCCATGGTTCACCTGGTCTGTCGGAGTGGAGAGTGCGACGGAGCGCGACTCCCGACCGCTGGAGCGGCCCGGGAGGAGCGGGCCGGTACCGAGCATGCCGCGTGGGCGGCTGGGATTTCGCCACTTGCGTCGGATCTCCTCCCGCGGTACGGCCTCCTGTCAAGGGGGTGATGGCCGCAGTTCGTTTGCGCAACGCGCGAGGATCCTCAGCCGCGGGTCCACTCCAGGAGCCGCTCGACCGGCCAGGTGGTCACGATCCGCTCCTCCGGGACGCCGAGCCGCTCCGCCCGCTCCGCCCCGTAGTCGAGCAGGCCCAGCTGACCCGGAGCATGCGCGTCGCTGTCGATCGAGAACAGGCAGCCCTCCTCGAGCGCGAGCGCGATCAGCTCGTCCGGCGGGTCCTCGCGCTCGGGGCGGGCGTTGATCTCGACCGCGGTGGAGTGGTCGGCGCACGCGCGGAACACGGCCCGGGCGTCGAAGGTCGACGGCGGGCGGGTGCCGCGCTCGCCCGACACCAGCCGCCCCGTGACGTGGCCGAGGACGTCGGTCCGCGGATCCGAGGCCGCCGCGACCAGCCGGGCCGTCATCTCACGGGAGGGCAGCCGCAGCTTCGAGTGGGCGCTCGCGACGACCACGTCGAGGCGGTCCAGCAGCTCGTTCGTCTGGTCGAGCGCGCCGTCCTCGAGGACGTCCACCTCGATCCCGCTGAGCAGCCGCAGGGGCCCGGTGTCGAGGCCCGCGAGATGGGCCAGCTGCTCCTCCAGCCGCTCCGCGCTGAGACCGTGGGCGACCCGGAGCCGCGGCGAGTGATCGGTGAGCGCCAGGTACTCGTGGCCGAGCGCGCGGGCCGCGTCCACCATCGCGAGGACGGGCGTCGCCCCGTCGGACCACTCGCTGTGGCTGTGGAGGTCGCCGCGCAGCCGTCCCCGCAGCGCGCTCGCGGGCGGAGGAGCCGAGCCGCGCAGCTCCGCGAGGTAGTCGGGCACCCGGCCCGACCGCGCCTGCTCGATCACCGTGAAGGTCGTGTCGCCGATCCCGGAGGCCCGCCGCACGAGGGCGAGGTCGTCCCGCTCGGCGGACGCCATCCCCTCCAGCACCGCGGCCGCGCGGCGGAACGCCTTCGCCCGGTAGCGGGAGGCCCGCTCCCGCTCGAGCAGTGCTGCGATCTCCTCGAGTGCCGCGATCGGGTCCATGCGCCCGGTCTACCACGGCGCCCGCCGCGGCCTCACCCCCTCGACGGCGGCCTCGGCTCCGGCCCCCGGCCTCATCCCGCCTCGGCCCCGCCCCGGTCCCGGCCGCTCGACGCTGGGAACCGGCCGAGCCCCGTTGCCGGCCGCAGCGATCGAGATATAACGTGACTCTCGTCCACTCGCGATGTATCGCGTTTCAGAAAGGCACCCCGGTGCAGGAGGAGGAGCTCATGTCCCTCGAGAAATGGCTCGTACAGGCCGGCGAGACGAAGGTCATCGACCTCGACGTCGTCCGCTCGGTCAAGGTCGCCCTCGTCGGCGGCCAGATCGACGTCATCGCCCACGACGAGCCGACCGCCCGCGTGGAGGTCCACAGCGTCGACGGCCGCCCGCTCAAGGTCTCGATGGACGGCGACCGCCTCGAGATCGACCACGTCCAGCTCCGCTGGGACACCATCGTCGACGTCGTGAAGGGCCTCGGCCGCCGCGGCGACCGCGCCGACATCAGCCTCCTCGTCCCCCGCGGCGTCGACCTCAAGTTCGACACCGTCTCGGCCGACGGCCTGGTCTCGGGCCTCCACAGCGACGCCCGCGTCTCGACGGTCGGCGGCGACATCGTCGTCGACGGCCTGCACGGCGACATCGAGGTGAACACCGTCCACGGCGAGCTCTCGGTCCGCAGCCACACCGGCCGCGTCACCGCGCGCACCGTCTCCGGCGACGTCACCGCGAGCGGCGAGCTCACCCGCTTCACCGTCGACGGCGTCTCGGGCAGCGTGTTCGTCGACGCCGAGGGCACCCCCGACCGGATCCAGGCCAACACCGTCAGCGGCGACCTCACGATCCGCGTCGACGAGGGCCTCGGCGCCCGCTACCGCATCAACACCGTCTCGGGCACGCTCCAGCTCGACGGCTCCGTCGTCAAGGGCACCTTCGGCCGGGGCTTCACCTCGACCACGGGCTCGCTCGACTCGAAGTGGGTCGACGTCGCCGCCAACTCCGTCTCGGGAGACGTGGTCGTCGTCCGCCGGTCCGTCGCCGCGTCCTCCGCCTCGGTGGGCGAGGGCTGGGGCTCTCCCGGCACCGGCCCCGCCGACGATCGCCGCCCGATGGACGGGAGCTCGCTGTGAGCCCCGTCTTCGCGCACGGCCGCCTGCGCCTCTACCTGCTCAACCTCCTCGCCGAGTCGCCGCGCCACGGCTACGAGCTGATCCAGGCGCTCAGCGAGCGCTTCGGCGGCACCTACGCGCCCAGCGCCGGCACGGTCTACCCGCGCCTCGCGAAGCTCGAGGAGGAAGGACTCGTCACGAAGGAGGCCGACGGCCGCAAGACCGTCTACTCCATCACCGACGCCGGCCGCGCCGAGCTCGCGAACCGCGCGACCGACCTGGGCGACATCGAGGAGGAGCTCACCGACTCCGTCCGCCGGCTCGCCGACGAGGTCCGCCTCGGCGTCGCGGAGGCGATGAAGAGCCTCCGCGCCGACCTGGCCAGCGCCGCCCGCGACTCGCGGGAGCCCGGACGCCGACCGGAGCACTCCGCCGAGGAGCCGCGCCCGCAGGACACGTCCGGCACCCCCTCCGAGCAGCCCGCGCCGGAGCAGACCGCGCCGGAGCAGACCGCGCCGGTCTCGCCCGACGCGCGCACCGCCTCGCGGATTGCCCTGCGCGACGCCGAGGTGCTGCTCACCGAGTTCCGCGACGAGCTGCGCGCGGAGCTGCGCACCGCCGCCTCCTCGGGATCCGTGACGACCGCGAGCGTCGACGCCCTGCGCGCCGCGCTCGACGAGGCCCGCGCCTCGGTCCGCTCCACCCTGGGCTGAGCCCGGACACCTCAGCGCCGGGAGGGCGGGGATCCCGCCCGGGGTCCCCGCCCTCCTGGCGCTACTGCCGCCCGACCGCCAGCGCCTCCTCCTCCACGTCGAGGAACGCCAGAGCGCTCACCACCGCCGGCTCCTGGTACCGCCCCTCGGAGCGCGCGCGGAGCACCGCCTCCCGCTCGGCCGCGATCATCACGCGCCGGAGCCGGTTGTAGGCCTGCGGGAGTGGCTCCACGCCCTCGCCCTCCGGCGGGTTCTCCAGGGCGTCGGCGAGGAACGTCGCGTTCCGCCGCAGCCGGTCGAGAACGCGGTCCTCCACTCCGTCCTGCGGCTCCGCGTCGAGCCGGGCGAGCCCGGCGGCCTGCGCCTCGGCGAGCAGCATCTGCTTCTCGACGTGCTCCTGCATCTCGTTCGGGGCCGGCAGCTTCAGGGCGCGGACGAGCCGCGGGAGCGCGAGCCCCTCGACGAGCGTCCCCGCCACCACGATGAAGGCGAGGAACTGCAGGAACGCGCGCTGCGGCGTCTCCGCGGGCAGGAGGAACGCGGCGGCGAGGGTGACCACGCCGCGGATGCCCGCGAACGACACCCCGATCGCGGTCGGCCAGGTCCACCCGCGCTGCTGCAGCCGGCGCGGACCGTGCCGGAACAGCAGCGTCGTCATGCACATCCAGGCCACGCGGCTCCCGACCAGCGCCGCGAGCACGGCCGCGCCGATGCCGACCGTCTGCCAGACCCCGATGCCCGAGTCGGCCGTCGCCTCCACCACCGACGACAGGCTCAGCCCGATGAAGAGGAACACCGCGTTCTCGAGCAGGAACTGGATCGTCCGCCAGTTGAGCGACTCCGCGATCCGCGCCTGCGCCGACTGGATGACCGGCGCCCGGTAGCCCAGGTAGAGCCCCGCGACCACGACCGCCAGCACCCCGGAGCCGTGCAGCAGCTGCGCCGGGATGAACGCGACGTAGGGCGTCACCAGCGAGAGGCTCGTGTCCAGGACGGACGACTGCACCTGCTTGCGCACGAACCCGAGCAGCACGGCGATGCCGATCCCGACCCCGCCGCCCACCGCCACGGCCAGCACGAAGTCGAGCGCGATGCGCCCGGGAGTGACCGTGCTGACGATCGCCAGGAGGGAGGCGTTCAGCGCCACCAGCGCGGTCGCGTCGTTGAGGAGGCTCTCGCCCTCGAGCACCGTGAGCATGCGCCGCGGCAGGCGGAGCCGCCCCGCGATCGCCGTGACCGCCACCGCGTCCGTGGGCGCCACGATCGCGCCGAACGCGAGGGCCGCGGCGACCGTGATCGCCGGGACGACCATCCAGGCCACCGCGCCGACCACCGCGACCGTGAAGACGACGAGCCCGACCGACAGCAGGAGGATGCTGTCGCCGCGAGCGCGGACGTCGAGGACGGAGGTGCGGATCGCCGCCGCGTAGAGCAGCGGCGGCAGGATCCCGAACAGCACCACGTCCGGCTCGACCACCACCTCCGGGATCCCGGGGACGAAGGAGGCGAGAGCCCCGACGGCGACGAGCGCCACGGGAGCGGACCAGTTCACCCGCCCCGACAGCCCGGTGACCAGGACGGTCACCACCACGAACGAGACGATCCAGACGATCGCGACGACGGGCTCCTCCATCGCGTCACTCCTCCCGGGCGTCCGCGCGCCACGGCCCCATTGTGGCCGCCCGGAGAGCAGCCCGGACAGCCGCCGGGAGGGTGCGGCTAGCGGCCGGCCTCGTGGATGTCGCGCGCCTTGGTGACCTTCGCCGGGTCCACCGGGTTCATGCCGAGGACGATCTTGCCGCGCGAGTGGCGCTTCTCGAGGTCGTCGAAGGCGTCCTGCACCTGGTCGAAGGGGTAGAAGCCCGAGACGAGCACCCGCAGCTTCTGCTCGCCGACGAGGCCGACCAGCTCGCCGAGGATCTCGGTGTCGCGCTGGGCGGTCTCGGCGTCGGGCCAGACGGCGCGCAGCTCGATCTCCTTGCGGTCGTCGCTGGAGTGGAAGCGGCCCGCCGCGATGCCGAGCTCGTCGGCGAGGGCGTCGTTCTCCCCGCCGAAGTTGTCGAGGAACACCGTGACCCCGCCGGGCGCCGCGGCCCGGATGCGGTCGGCGATCCCGTCGCCGTAGACCACCGGCTTCACGCCGATCTGGCGGAGGTAGTCGAAGTTGCGCTCGCCGCAGGTGCCGATCACCGTCGCGCCGCGGAGCTTCGCCAGCTGGATCTCGAGGCTGCCGACTCCTCCGGCCGCCGCGGAGACGAGGACGGTGTCGTCGGGTCCCACATGCGTGGCCTCCAGCGCGCGCCACGCGGTCACTCCGGCGAGGAACAGCGCGCCGCCGACCTCCCAGCTCACGGAGGCGGGCTTGGCGACGAGGTTGCGGCGCGGCACCACGACGTGGGTCGCGTGGGAGCCGACGAGCGCGTGGCCGACCACGTCGCTGCGGAGCTTGATGTCGGTGACGCCCTCGCCGAGGGCGACGACGACGCCCGAGAAGTCGGTGCCCTGGCGCATCGGGAAGGCCGCGGAGTGGTCGGAGTCGAACTGGCCCTGCCGGATGAACGCCTCCATGTGGTTCACCCCGGCGGAGAGCACCTCGACCAGCACCTCGCCCGCCCCGGGCTTCGGCCGCTCGACCTCGACGATCTCGAGGACGTCCGCGTCGCCGAAACGGCTGTACTGGACGACGCGGGCGGCGGTGGGGCTCAGACGGGACATGCGCTCATCATCCGCCCCCGCCGCCCGAAGCCCCCGACCCCCGAACGGGGGCGTGCGACTCAGGAGGGGTCGCTCGGGCAGTACAGCTGGGTGCGCGGACCGGAGCGGTCGATGACGTGCTCGGACATCGGCCGACCGCAGAGCGGGCACGCCTGCCCCGCGGGCGCCTCCTGCTCGGGCTGGTCGTACGGGCCGAGCGGCGGCGGGCCGATCCAGGGGAACAGCCGCGCGTTGAAGCGCTGGTAGAGGGAGCCGGTCTTCTTCCGCGTCATATCCTTAGTGTACTAACCATCAGGGCACGATGAGAGGATGACGCCGTGGAAACCGACCCGCTCGCCCTCCAGAACCAGGTCTGCTTCTCCCTCGCCGTCGCGGCGCGCACCGTCATCGGGCTGTACCGCCCCGTGCTCGAACCGCTCGGACTCACGCACCCGCAGTACCTCGTGATGCTCGCGCTCTGGGAGCGCAGCCCCCGCTCGCTCGCCGACCTCGGCTCCGCCCTCCGCCTCGAGCCGGCCACGCTCAGCCCGCTCGTGAAGCGCCTGGAGGCGAGCGGCCACGTCACGCGGGCCCGGAGCAGCGACGACGAGCGCCGCCTCGACGTCGCGCTGACCCCCTCCGGAGCGGCCCTCCGCGAGCAGGCCCTGCAGGTTCCTCCGCAGATCGTGGAGCGGCTCGACGTCCCCCTCGAGGAGCTCACCGCGCTCCGCGACAGCCTCACCGGCCTGATCGGAGCCGCGACCCGCGACGGCCGCTGACCCCCCGCTCGGGGCGCCGGCCGCGAGCACGCCGGCCGCCGCTCCCCGCCGCACCGGGAAACTCCCGGTCACAGCGCGGGATCAGCCTCCGCTCGGCCCGCTCCCGGCCGTCTTGACTGCCCCCTCGTACGGAGTAGTGTCATCGCTCGTGACACACGAGGGCCCCCCGTCCGCCGCGGACGGATCGTCGGCCGACGCGACCGAGCTGCGCACCGCCAAGCACTTCTTCATCGGCGAGCCGCTCCCCAGCGACAAGCTCGAGGGACAGCTGCTGCAGAAGCGGCTCGCGCTCCCCATCTTCGCCAGCGACCCGCTCTCCTCCGTGGCCTACGCGCCGCAGGAGCTGCTGATGATCCTGCTGCTCGGCGGGCTCTCCTTCCTCACCTTCGCCCCCTGGGTGGCCGCATGCGTGGTCGTCCTCCTCGTCGTGGTGGTGCTGAGCTACCGCCAGCTGATCCGGGCCTACCCGTCCGGCGGCGGCGACTACGAGGTCGCCCGCACCAACCTGGGCGAGACGGCGGGCCTCACGGTCGCCGCCGCCCTCCTCGTGGACTACGTGCTCACCGTGGCCGTGTCGGTCGCCTCCGGAGTCGACAACATCATCTCCGCGGTGCCCGAGCTGGCGCCGCTGCGGGTCGAGCTGGCGATCCTCTTCGTCGTGCTGCTGGCGGCCGTGAACCTCCGCGGCGTCTCGGAGTCGAGCCGCGCCTTCGCCGTCCCGACGTACCTCTTCGTCGCGAGCGTCTTCGTGATGGTCGTCGTCGGCCTGGTCCGCACCGCCTTCGGCGACACCCCGGTCGCGGAGTCGGCGGGCTTCACCGTGCAGGGCGAGCAGCTCACGCAGGCGGCCGTCGTCCTCCTGCTGCTGCGCTCCTTCGCGAGCGGCTGCGCGGCGCTCACGGGCGTCGAGGCCATCTCGAACGGCGTGCCCGCGTTCCGCGCCCCGAAGGTCAAGAACGCCCAGCGCACCCTCGTCGCGATGGGCACGATCGCGATCGTGCTCTTCGTCGGCCTGACCGCCCTCGCCCTGCTCTCGAACGTGCACTACGCCGAGAACGCCTGCCACCTGGTGGGCTTCGCCGACTGCGCCACGACCCCGCAGCGCTCCGTGATCGCGCAGGTCGCCGCCGCCACGTTCGGCAACAACACGATCCTGTTCTTCATCATCCAGGCCGCGACCGCCGCCGTCCTGCTCCTCGCGGCGAACACCGCGTTCAACGGCTTCCCGCTGCTGGGCTCCGTGCTGGCCCGCGACGGCTACGCGCCCAAGTCGCTGAACACCCGCGGCGACCGCCTCATCTACTCCAACGGAGTGATCATCCTGGCGCTCGTCGCCGCGATCATCCTGCTCGTCTACCAGGCCTCGCTCACGAGCCTCGTGCAGCTGTACATCATCGGCGTCTTCGTCTCGTTCACGCTCGGGCAGTCGGGCATGGTCAAGCACTGGGTGCGGATGATCCGCAACGGCGAGGGCTCGCGCACCGTCTACACGAGCCTGGCCATCAACCTGTTCGGCGCGACGCTGACGTTCGCGGTGCTCGTCGTCGTCACGATCACGAAGTTCACCCACGGCGCCTGGCTCGTCTACCTGGTGATGCCGATCCTCGGCGTCCTGATGGCCGGCGTCTACCGCTATTACCGCGACGTCGAGAAGGAGATCGAGGTCGACCCGACCACGACCTTCGGCGCCAACGGCGACCACGCGATCGTGCTGGTGGGCCGGATGAACAAGCCCACGCTGAAGGCGCTCGACTACGCCATCGCGGCGCGGCACGAGACGCTGGAGGCGGTGCACTCCTCCATCGACGACGCGCAGACCGCGCAGCTGAAGGCCGACTGGGCGCAGATGGACATCGAGGTGCCGCTGCGCTGCGTGGCCTCTCCCTATCGCGACATCTCGTACCCGCTGATCAAGTACATCAAGGCCCACCGCCTCGAGCACGGCTCCGAGATCACGACGGTCTACATGCCGCAGTACATCGTCGGGCACTGGTGGGAGGCGTTCCTCCACAACCACAAGTCGCGGCGGATCCGCCAGAAGCTCCTGCTGGTGCACGGAGTGACGGTGGCGCTGGTGCCGTGGCTGCTCGACTCGTCCGAGCTCATCTACGGGCGCCGCTCCCGGCCGATCCCCGGCCAGACGCGCCGCGGCGAGCCGGTGCGCCCGGTGACCCGCCGCCCGATCCCGCCCGCGTCCTCGCTCCCCCAGGGAGCCGCCGGCGAGGGCGCTCCGCGCATCCCGCAGCGCCCGGCCGCGCAGAACCGGCCGCGCTCGAAGCGGCGCTGAGGCGGCGGGAGCTCCGAGCCGGCGGGGGGCCCGGAAACGGGTAGAGGGCCCGCGGCGTGTGCCGCGAGCCCCCGATTTCCCCTTAGTGCCTTCCCCCGAAGGCGGCCCGCCCCAACGGGCCGTGTCCGACGCTATCGGTGGGCTATGCACCGGCGCATCCTCCTCGCGACGGATGCCCGTGCTCCCTTGAGACGACAGGCTCGTCCTCCGTCGTCTCAGACGACGGCCCCGCGCACCCCTCGGCCGGTGAGCCACCAGACCGCCGCGACGGCGACCGCGGCCGCCGCGCCGCCGCCCACGAGCAGGATCGCCGCCCGCACCACGTGGGCCCGGTAGGCGGCGTCGAGCGGATCGATGCCCGCCCCCGCCAGCACGATCCCGGCGGGCACCACCGCGGCCGCGAGCACCACGGCCGCGGCCGCGATGCGCACCGGCTGCCGGCCGTCGGAGCGGAGCTTCCGGGGACGGCGGCCGACGTACCAGACCACCGCGCCGATCCCGAGCCCGAGCAGCCCGAGCACGCCGCTCGCGTACTGCGCCCATCGGAAGCCGGGGAAGGGCCCGAGCTCCTGCTGCAGCAGCGGGATCGCCGAGACGAAGAGGCCGCCCCGGTGGGTGAAGCCGTCCCACATCACGTGGCTGGCGGCTCCGATCGCGATACCGGCGGCCGCGAAGACGAGCACGCGGATCCATGCGGCGGCCCCGCGGGGCGGCGAGCGCCGGGGACGCAGGCGCGAGCGGACCAGCGCGGGCGCGAGGTCGCGCCAGGCCGGAGCGACGACCGCGCTCCACAGCGCGAGGCCGAGCATCCCGAGCAGCAGGTCGACGGTGACGACGCCGAGGAGGGAGTGGGTGGACTCGCGGGCGACGGCGATCGGGAGGTACATGCCGATGTCCGGGACCATCGCGCCGATGGCGACGGCCGCGGCCGGGATCCGGCCGTTCGAGAACGCGAGCGCGACGACGGCGTGGCTCGGCGTGAAGGGCATGACACGCACGCTATCCCGGCGACGCGACCGGCGAGTGTCCGCGTCGCGAAGCGCACGTCACCGATCGCGGTCCGGCTCCTGGGCTCCACTCCGGTGCGTCGGCCTCCCGGGGCCGGCGGTCAGCCCGAGGAACGTGATCCCCAGGACGAGGAACACCGGCCAGACCGGATTCCCGAGGACCGCGAAGACCGCTCCCGCCGCGAGGAACAGCGGACCCGTGACCGCGTTCCAGCGCCGGGACGCCTCCTCCGACGACATCCGACCCGAACCCTTCCCGTCCTGTGCGCGCACCATCCCTCGACGCTAGGTCGCCTCCGCGGGGCCCGCCTCCCCCGCTCGGTGGAGCCGCGCGCTCGGGGAGCTCCGAGCGCGGCGACCGTAGAATCGTCCGGAAGTCCGGCCCTCCGGGCCCAGCGGCGACGGATCGGAGCGGGTGTGCGGAAGGCGTTCGCGATCCTCCGCCTGGCCCTCGCCGGGCTGGGCGCGGTCGGACTCGTCGGCGACTTCTTCTACACGCTGGGCTTCCGCGCGTTCCAGATCGACAACTTCTTCGCCTACTTCACGACGCAGTCGAACATGGCCGGGGTCGTGGTGCTGGGCATGTCCGGCCTGGTCGCCCTCGCGCGCGAGCGGGAGCCGCGCTGGCTCAGCACCGTGCGGGCGCTCGTGCTCACCTACATGGTCGTGTCGGGGATCGTCTTCGGGCTGATCGCGGTGGAGGCCAACAACCGCGGCGTGCGGGTCGACGTGCCCTGGTCGAGCGCGCTCCTGCACTTCGTGATCCCGACGCTCGCGATCCTCGACTGGATCCTCGGACCCGGCCGCCGCCCGGTCGCCTGGCGCGGGGCGCTGACCGTGCTCGGCTTCCCGATCGTCTGGGGCGTCATCACCCTGGTCCGCGGGGCCCTCATCGGCTGGTACCCGTACTTCTTCCTCGACCCCGGCCAGGTCGACGGCCCCGTGATGTTCGTGCTCTACGACGTGATCGTGCTGAGCCTGATCTCCGGCATCGCCGCGTTCGTCCTCGCGCTCAGCCGGGTGCGGCCGCTCGGGGCGGCGCACGCGTCGGAGTGGAGGGGCCCGCTGGCGCGGCTCCGCGAGCTCGTCAGCCGGGGACGACGGCGAACGGCTCGAGCGCCGTCTGCGCGAGGGTGACCAGCTCGTCGTCGCTGAGATCCTGCAGCGAGAGGGCCTGATCCGCTCCGACCAGCCCGACGAGCACCGCCTCGCCGGTCGACGGCTGGAGGTTGAGCCACTCGGTGATGCCCGCCTCGGAGCCGACGAGCGACCAGCGCGCGGGGGCGTCGGCCTCCCAGAACGCCTCGTCGAAGCGCAGCCACAGCGTCTCGACGACACCGGAGCCGAGGGCCGCGACGGCCGCGCGCTGCGCGAACGGGAGCGGCGGGTCGAAGGCGATCGCGTCCGTCTGGAGCACCCCGATCGGCACGGTGACCAGCACCCGGTCGGCTGTGAACGACTCGCCGGTGCCCAGGCGGATGCTGACGCCGGTCTCCGTGTAGCCGATGCCGCTCACCACGGCGCGCAGCGAGACCTCGACGTCGGCGAGCAAGGTGTCGACCAGCGGCGCGAGCCCGTCGGTCAGCAGCGCGTCGCCGGAGTCGTCGCTCAGCTCCTCCGCGGTCGTGGCGGCGGAGGCGTCGCCCAGTCCGTACCAGGAGGAGAGCTCCTCGGGAGCGGCGCCGGTGCGCAGCGCGGTCGTCCCGGCGAGGTGCGCCGCCACGCGGGCGGCGTCGCCGTCGCCGGAGCCCGGCTCGGCCTCGGCGGGATCGGGCGCTCCGGAGCCGGCGAACGACTCGGCGAGCGCCAGGTCCTCCGGCTGCTCCGCTCCCCACTCGAGAGCACGGGTCAGGGCGTCGGCACCCGTGGTGCCGGTGTCGAGAGCCGCGCCGTCGGCGTCGCTCGAGCGGACGTCGGCGAGGTCGACCGCGGTCGTGACCACGCCCGCGTCCGCGATGCTCTCGCGCAGGGCGGCTCCTGCGCCGGTGAGGGCCCATGCGCCGGTCTCGACGGCGATCGGCCAGCCGTCCGGAGTCGCGGTGGCGATGCGGCCGCCGGTGCGCTCGCGCGCCTCGACCACGGTGACGTCGAAGCCCGCGTCGGACAGGCGCCGCGCGGCGACCGCTCCGGCGAGACCGGCCCCGATGATCGCGATCCGCTCGCCCTCGTCGGCGACGGCGCTGATCTCGGCGGCCGCGCGGACCCCGGAGCTCCAGGCGCCCTGGAGCGTGCCGGGCGCCTCCGTGTCCGTGGCCTCGCCCGCGAGGAAGACGCGGTCGAGGACCGCGGTGCCCAGGTCGGTGCGGTGCTGCGGCGTCGCGCCGACGGGCAGGTAGGAGACGGAGCCGAGCGCGTACGGATCCTCGGCCCAGCCGGAGCGCACGAAGGCGGCCGGCGCGGGGACGGCGGTGGTGCTCGGCGTGGGCACGGGGGCCTTCGTGACCGAGCGGGTCGGCGTCGGACGCGACGGCGTGCAGCCCGCGAGGGCCAGGAGCCCGACTCCCGTGGCGGCTCCCGAGAGGAAGAGGCGGCGTCCGATCGTCATCCCGGACATCCTACGTTCTCGGCGTTCGGCCGGGGCGGCGCGGTGCTGACCCCACCCGGGCACGCGGCCCACTTCGAGGTGCTGGGTGACGGCGGGACGGCGAGCGGATAGCGTCGGGGCAGCACGGACCGGACCGCGGCGACGGGGGACGCGGCATGGACACGACACGGACGCGGACCGCGACGACGACGGCCGGGGCCCCTCCCCGCAGTCCTCCTCCGACACGGCTCCATCGAGCAGACCCGGGCGGTGCTCGCCCGCCGGACGGCGCAGTGGGCACGGGACGACCTCAGCAGCTGGGTCGTCCGGCTGCGGAGTCCCGAGGGCGGCGCGGACGGCGCGATCGGGATCGGCGGATGCAGCCTCCTCGCCGACACGGCCTGGAACGTCGCGTTCACCGTCCATCCGGACCACTGGGGCAGGGGGTACGCCCAGGAGGTCGCCTCCGCAGGCATCGCGCGGGCGCGGCGGCTCCGGCCGGAGCTCCCCGTGACCGCGGTCGTCGCGGAACGGAACGAGCGATCGCACCGCACGGTCGCTCGACTCGGTCTCGAACAGAGGTGGGCGGGCCCGGACGCGCACAGACCCGACCCCGCGGCTCGCATCGTGCTCTCCTCCGACCGCCTCCTCTCCGATGACGAGATCGGCCGCCTCACGAGCTGAGGGGCGCCGCGTGGCGCTGATCGCCGCCGGCAGCCGCGGGCCCGAGACGCCTGCGCGAGACCGCGACGTCACGTTCCGGTGCGCCTCCCGGCCCCATCTTTCTTCCCGGCGGGCGGCGCTGCGCACGAGTGGGTGGGTGGGCGGCACTCGCGCCGACCCTCCTCACGATCGCGCTCGGTGGCCAGCCGGCGAGTCGGGGCAGGAAGGGCGCGGAGGTACTCGCCGGACCGGGCATCCGAAGCCGGTCGCCGCGAGGGGCGTTAGCGTCGTCGGATGGCGAGCATCACGTACCCCGCGCCCCTTCGCGTCGGAGGCCGGGTGGAGGTGCCCGCGCCCTCGATGGGAGTCCCCGCGCACCTGCACGACCGGCTGCAGGACGCCGCGCGCCGACTCGGCTCGGCGGGCTACGACGTTCGGCTCAGGCCGCACGCCCTCCTCGGCGGACTCGCTCCGGCGTCCGCCGCGGATCGGGCGGCCGACCTGCACGACGCCTTCCGGAGCGGGGACGCGGTCCTTCCTCCGTGGGGCGGCGAGCTCGCCGTCGAGCTGCTGGAGAGGCTCGACTGGCACGCCCTCGCGGAGGCCCGGCCCTGGTTCGTCGGCTGGTCGGACGTCTCGACGCTGCTCCTGCCCCTGACGACGACGACCGGGCTCGCGACGATCCACGGCGCCAACCTGATGGACGAGCCGTGGGAGCTGCCGGTCGGGTTCCACCGCTGGACGGAGGTCGCCGGCCTCGAGCCCGGAGCCGCGTTCACGCAGCACGCCGCGCCGCGACGCCGGAGCCGTCCGTGGGGTGCGTGGGCGGACGAGCCGCTCGACCGCGATCGGGCCTACGAGGAGCCGACCCGCTGGCGCTCGCTCGACGGGTCAGCGGACGCGGCGATGTCCGGCCGCTTGATCGGCGGATGCCTCGAGACGGTGTCCCTGCTCGCGGGCACGCCCTACGGCGACGTTCCGGGCTTCGCTCGCCGGCACGCGCCGGAGGGCACCGTCGTCTACCTGGAGGCGGCCGGGTCCGACTCCGTCTCGGTGCTCCGGATGCTCACCTCCCTCCGCCTCGCGGGGTGGTTCGAGCAGGCGACCGGCGTCCTGATCGGCCGGACCGAGGGCGCGTCCCTGCCCGAGCTGAGCCAGGAGGACGCGGTGCGGCGCGCTCTCGGCGACCTCGGTGTGCCGGTGATCCTCGACGTCGACACCGGGCACCAGCCGCCGCAGATGCCCCTGGTCAACGGCGCGCTCGCCGAGATCGCGCTGAGCGGGCCGACGGCCTCGATCACACAGCGGCTCGTGCCCTGACGGCGCGTGCGGAGAGATCCCGTCGAGCAGTGCCACCGCCTCGCGGCCCGGTCGTTGCCGCTCCCGGCCCTCCTCCGCCCGCCGAGCGCAAGGCCGAGCGGCGGGGAGGCACCGAGTGGTAGACCTGGGGGCATGAGCAACGACATCCGCGCACTCGCCGAGGGCGAGAGCTACCTCGCCTTCTTCCAGGGCGGGCCGTTCGACGGCCAGACCGAGAACCGCGTCAGCACCGAGGGGGGCTACGAGAAGGAGGTCGACGTCTACGCCGCCGTCGACGGCCAGGAGACGCACCTCGTCTACAACGCCGTCTCCGCCAAGGAGGTCGGCGAGGCGGTCCACGTGACCTACTCGATCGACACGCCCGACTCCGACCCGATCGAGGACCCGGAGGACCGCGGCGGCGGATTCCAGTAGTCCGCACCACCCTTGGGATGCCGCTCCGGCGTCGCGCTCAGCGCGGCCGGGGCGGCATCGGCATATGAGGACGCGCCACTCCGGGGACGACGCCTCCCGCCGCTCCTAGGATGATGGTTCCTCACTGTCTCGGCCGATTCAGGTCCGCGTTCCTCGGGAGCCGCCGTGTCCGATCCGCTGATCCACCCGATGCCCCTCCGCGGCGACTCCGCCCGGCACTGGCTGCGGGCCCGCCACGCCGAGGCCGGGCCCGACCCCGCCCTCGCCGTCACTGGGCAGGAAGCGGCCGCCGAGGGCGTGCTCCTTCGCCGGATCTGGCACACGGCCGGCACGATCGACTTCCGCCCGAGCCCCCGCGCCGACCCGGGGTCGGTGGTGCTCCTGCTCCCGCTCGAGGGCGCGTTCACCGTCGCCAGCCGGGAGGAACGCGAGTTCGTCGGCCGCGGCACCCTCGCGGTGCTGCCCGCCCGATCGGGAGCGACGATCAGCACGAGCGCTCCCAGCTCCCGGCTCGTCCTGGTCGTGCGGCCCTCGGGCGACGCGGATCCGCCCGCCGGCCTCACCGTGGTCTCCTCCCCCGCGGCACCGGTGCTGGTCGCCGCCGCGAACGCGGTGCTCGACGCCGGGCTGCCCATGAGCCCCGGGCTGCACACCGCGCTGCGGGGCCTCGCCGCGGCCGTCGTCGCGGAGTGACGGGAGCTGTCAACCCTCCCCGCCCCGGCCATCCGCTCGCAGGGACGTCCTCGAACATCGAGTGACGCCGATCGTCGGCGTCGGAAGGAGCACTCGCCATGGCCGAGATCACCGCCCACCACGGACTCTTCAAGGACACGGACCTGCACGTCGACGACACCGGCGGATCGGGCCGCCCCGTGGTCCTCATCCACGGCTGGCCCCTCTCGGGCGAGTCGTGGAAGGAGCAGGTCCCCGCGTTCGCCGAGGCCGGCTACCGCGTCGTCACCTACGACCGCCGCGGCTTCGGGCGCAGCGACAAGCCGCTCACCGGCTACAGCTACGACACGCTCACCGAGGACCTGCACACCCTCCTCACCGAGCTCGACCTGCAGGACGTCACCCTGGTCGGCTTCTCGATGGGCGGCGGCGAGGTCGCCCGCTACTTCACGAAGTACGGCGCCGATCGCCTGCACAGCGTCGTCTTCGCCTCGGCCGTCCCGCCGTACCTGATGAAGACGGACGACAACCCGGACGGCCCGCTCGAGAAGGCGCAGGCCGCGCAGATGACCGCGGGCCTCACGAAGAGCGAGGACGACTTCTACGACCAGTTCACCACCGACTTCTTCTCGGTCGACGGCGTGCTGAAGGTGACGGAGGAGCAGCGCCAGGAGGCGATCGCTCTGGCGAAGCAGTCGGCCAAGCACGCCGCCCTCGCCTGCATGACGGCGTTCGCGACCACCGACTTCCGCGAGGACCTGCCCAACGTGTCGGTGCCCGCGCTCGTCATCCACGGCGACGGCGACGGCACGGTTCCGTTCGAGGGCTCCGGCGCCCGCACCCACGCGGCGATCCCCGGCTCCGAGCTGCACGTCGTCCACGGCGCCCCGCACGGAGTGACCGTGAGCCACCCGGAGGAGTGGAACCGCGTCGTCCTGGAGTTCCTCGCGAAGTAGCGGCGGCACTCCCGCATGCTGGTCGAGCAGCCCCGCAGGGGCGTATCGAGACCCGTCGCACGGACACGGATCTCGATACGCGCCCTGTGCGCTGCTCGATCAGCAGGAACCGGTCACCCACGCGTGATGCTCGCTCAGCAGGAGCCGGAGCCCCCGCGTCAGCCCTTCTCCGCGCCCCCGGTCGTGTTCATGATCCGCCACTGGAAGACGAAGAACAGCACGGCCACCGGGATCGACATCAGCACCGCGGCCGCGAGCTGCAGCGGGTACTGGTTGCCGGTGCCCAGCTGCTGCCCGCTCTGGAGGCGGCGCTGCGCTGGCTCCGCGACGACGGCGACTCCGACGGCGACGGGTTCCTCGAGTACGTCGACACCACGGGGCACGGCTTCGCCAACCAGGGCTGGAAGGACTCGGGCGACTCGATCCAGTGGCGCGACGGCACGCTCGCGGAGGGTCCGATCGCGCTCCGCGAGGTGCAGGCCTACGCCCACGAGGCCATGGTCGGCGGAGCGGCGCTGCTCGAGCACCTCGGCCGTGACGGCTCGGAGTGGCGCGAGGCGGCGTCGACGCTGAAGGCGCGCTTCGCGGAGGCGTTCTGGATCGACGACGCCGACGGCGGCTACCCGGCGATCGCGCTCGACGCGGCCGGGCGCCCGGTCGACACGATCACCAGCAACCTCGGCCACCTCCTCGGCACCGGCATCCTCTCCCCCGAGCACGCCGCCCGAGTCGCCGAGCTGCTGGTCTCCCCCGGGCTCGACTCGGGCTTCGGCCTGCGCACCCTGGACACCGGCTCGGGCGGCTACTGGCCGCTGTCGTACCACGGCGGCTCGGTCTGGGCCCACGACACCGCGATCGCCGTCGCCGGGCTCGCCCGGGAGGGCTTCGGGGCGGAGGCGACGACCCTCTCGCGCGGACTGATCGCCGCGGCCGAGGGCTTCGGCTACCGGATGCCCGAGCTGCACTCGGGCGACCCCGCCGCCGAGGTGCACGCGCCGGTGCCGTACCCGGCGGCCTGCCGACCGCAGGCCTGGTCGGCGGCCGCCTCCGTCGCCGTGCTGTCGGCGGCGCTGGGGCTCGCTCCCGGAGGCGACACCCTGGTCGTCGCGCCGCTCTCGCCCGCGCTCGCCGGGCGGATCCGCGTGGACGGGATCCGCTACCGCGGCTCCGTCGTGCCGGTGGACTGGGACGGCAGGATCTGAGGCGCCGCGCCGCTCAGGGCAGACCGGCTCAGGGCAGACCGGCTCAGGGCCTGCGCGCTCAGGGCAGGCGCGCCACGACCGCGCGCGCGATGCGCCGGCCCGAGCGGTTCGCCCCGATGGTCGAGGCCGTCGGGCCGTAGCCGGCGAAGAAGACGCGCGGATCCGTCAGCGAGGCTCCGTCGGCGACCGCGATGCCGCCCTCGCGCTCGCGCAGCCCGAGCGGAGCGAGGTGGCGCAGCTCCGGCCGGAAGCCCGTCGCCCAGATGATCGCGTCGGCGCGCGTGAAGGAGCCGTCCGGCCAGCGCACGCCCTCCTCCTCGATCGACGAGAACATCCCCCGCTCGTGCAGGAGCCCGCGCTCGATCCCGGCGACCACCCGGCGGGTGCGCTGCACGCCCGTGCCGCCGACGATGCTCGGGAGGGGCAGCCCGGCGCGGGCGGCGCGGTCCTGCTCGGCCACCGCCTCCACCGCCGACTCCATCGCCAGCTGCTCGCCGTCGTGGTAGACCACCGGTCGCCGCGTCGCCCACGTCAGCGAGCGCGCCACCCGCTCGAGCTCCAGCAGGAAGCCGATCGCCGAGGTGCCGCCGCCGACCACGAGCACCTGCTTCCCGGCGAAGTCCTCGGCGCGGACGTACTCGGTCGGGTCGATCTGCACGCCGCGGAAGCGGTCGCGCCCGGGGTAGTGCGGGACGAAGGGCGATCCCCAGGTGCCGGTCGCGTTGACGAGCAGACTCGCGCGCTCGACCGCGCGGTCGGACTCGACGACGAGCGGCGACCCCGTGTCGTGCGGCGTCGCACTCGTGACGCGCCGCACCGACTCCGGACGGCGGATCTCGAGACCGAGCTCCTCCTCGTAGCGCCCGTAGTACTCGCGGACCACGTCCCGTGCCGGTCGCCGCTGATCGGCCGTCCGGAACGACAGCCCCATCCGCTCCATGCCCGGGAGATCGTGCACGCGGTGCGCTGAGCCGAGCCGCAGGGCCTCCCAGCGGAACTGCCAGGCCCCGCCGGGCTCCGGACCGCGGTCGAGGACGATCAGGTCGCGCCCGGGGACGAGGCCGAGACGGCGCAGGTAGTAGGCCACGGACAGGCCCGCCTGACCCGCGCCGATCACCACGACGGGACGCGGTGGGGCGACGCTGTCCACGGTGCTCCTGACGCGGTCGAGGATGGGCGGCCGTCCGGCAGATCGAGGCCCGGGGTGGCGTGTCCCCCGTCTGCTAAACTACCGCGTAGATTTCAACTTTCCCTGTCTGCTCTTTTCCCCAGCCGGCTCACTGCCCGTCTGGCCTGTCATCGTGAGGGGGTCACCCATGGGGCGCGGCCGTCAGAAGGCGAAGAACACCAAGATCGCCCGTGAGCTGAAGTCGTTCAGCCCGGCGGTCGATTACAGCGCGCTCGAGCGCGAGCTCAGCCACCCGGACGAGCCGGACTACTCGAAGTGGATCGACGCCGAGGACGACGGCGACGACACGGACCTCGTCGAGGAGCCGCACCAGAAGCGTGCGTGACTCCTCTCGTGAATCGGGGCCGCTCCCTCGGGGCGGCCCCGTTTCACGTGTGGGCGACGATCCGGCGGGCGAGGGACCCGACCTGGAGCGCGGGTCGCTCGGCTGAGCACGTTCTCCCGCTTTCCGCCACTGAGTGCAGAATGTCGGTGCCCCCTGGGACACTGACCGGATGAGCACTTCCCCGCCCGCACGGCTGCCCGTGTGGCAGTCGGAGCGTCGCGGGAACGACCTCGACGAGGCGCGCGACTTCTACGCCGGCTCGTACAACGGCTCCGGCTTCCGGGCCGAGCGCTCGGTCGTGCCGTTCGCGTTCCGCTACACGACGACCGGGCCCGGGCCCGTGAGCCTCCACTCCGCCTCCTTCCTCGGCCGGGTGCGCGGCACGGTGGCCCCGAGCGACGTCTACGTCGCCCTCTGGCTGACCGCGGGGCGCGCCTCCCTCGACCTGGGGCGCGACGAGCACCGCCTCGTCGTCGGGCGCCCGGCCATGTTCCCGAGCGGCCGGCCCTTCGGCTTCGAGGCCCTCGAGTACCGCGACGCGCTCGTGCACTTCGAGGCCGCCCACCTCGAGGCGATCGCCGCCGAGCTGCACGGCACCGAGCCCGGCCCGCTGCGGTTCGCCCCCGTGGCGCGCGACACGACCGCCTGGTGGGCCGCGATCCGGCTCCTGCGCGACACCCTCGCCTCCGCGCACACGCCGACCGCGCTGCAGCGCGACGGCGTCGCCCGCATCGCCGCGCTCGCCGCCCTGCAGACCTTCGCCCACCGCATCGCCCCGCTGCCGGCCATGCCGCCCTCGGTCAGCGCGCGGCGCCTCCGCCGGGCCGTGGAGTTCGTGCAGGCCAACGCCGACCTGCCCCTCGGAGTGGCCGACATCGCCGACGCGGCCGGGCTCACGGTCCGCGGCGTGCAGCTGGCGTTCCAGCGCGCCTTCGGCGAGACCCCGCGGCACTACCTGCGCGACGTCCGCCTCGAGCGCGCGCACGAGGAGCTCTCGGCCGGATCGATCGGCTCGCTGGTGGTCGGCGACGTCGCCGCACGCTGGGGGTTCATCAGCGGCGGCCGCTTCGCCCAGCACTACGCGACGCGGTTCGGCGAGCTCCCGAGCGAGACCCTCCGGCGCTAGCCCCGCCGATCCCCGACGACGGTTCCGCCGAGGGGCGTTCGGGCGTACTGTCCGAGGACCGCCCGCTGCCCCGCGGGCCGCGTCGATGGAGCCGCGAATGTTCGAACCCGGAGGATCCGCGCGGCCTGTCGCGCGGATCGGCTACGTCACCGCCGCCCTGCTGGTCGGCGCGATCCTGGTGGGCGGCGCGGTCGGCGCCGCCGTCGCCCTGGTCCTCTACCTGCCCGGCGTCCTCGCCGCCGACGGCCCGCCCGGGCTGGTGAGCTTCGGCCTGCTCATGGGAGCGGCCTCCGGCGCGGGCATCGGAGTCGTCGGAGGCGCGGGAGCGGTCGCCGGCATGGTCGCGGTGCGCGTCGCGAGCCGCCGCGACGGCCCGTTCGTGCTCGGCACCAGCGCGGGCGCCGGCCTCGGCGTGCTGGTCGCCTGTGCGAACCTGCTCGTCAGCCGCGACGCCCCGACCTGGGCGACCGCTCTGCTCGCCACCGCGGCCGCCTGCGCGCTCTGCGCTGCGGGCTCGTGGCTGCTGACCCGGCACGAGCACTCCTGGGAGCGCGCGCACGCCGCACCGCGCTGATCCGCGGCGCCTCCGGAGGTCAGCCCGCGTAGGACCCGACCAGGCGGACCGCTCCGCCGTCGACGCCCTTCGCGCCCTGCTCGAAGCCCTCGAACCCGCGCGCGGCCGTCGAGACGCGGCCCGCGACCCACGACGGGACGCCCGAGCGCTCGAGGCGTGCGATCACGCCGTCGGCCGCCTCCGCCGCGACCACGGCGAACATGCCGATGCCGAGGTTCCAGGTGCCCTCGGTGCTCTCGAGCGTCGCGCCGGACATCCCGGCGAGCGCGCGGAACACGTCGGACGGGCTCCAGCTCGCCCGCTCGACCTCGACCCAGGAGCCGCGCGGCAGCACCCGGGCGAGGTTCGCCGCGATCCCGCCGCCGGTGACGTGGCTGATGGAGTGGACGGCCGGGCCGAGCTCGGCGTCGTCGAGCAGGTCGAGGAGGGGCCGGGTGTAGAGGCGGGTCGGCTCCAGCAGCACCTCGCCGACCACGCCGCCCAGCTCCTCGGAGCGGTCGGTGAAGCCGATGCCGCGCTCGGCGAGGATGTGGCGCACGAGCGAGTAGCCGTTCGAGTGCAGTCCGGAGGAGGCCATCGCCACCACGACGTCGCCGTCGCGCACGCGGTCGGCGCCGCGCACCTGGTCGGCCTCGATCGCGCCGACCGCCGCGCCCGCCACGTCGTAGTCGTCGGGTCCGAGCAGGCCCGGGTGCTCGGCCGTCTCGCCGCCGACGAGCGCGGTGCCCGTCTCGGAGCAGGCGCGCGCGATGCCGGCGACGATGTCGGCGATGCGGGCCGGGACGACCTTGCCGCACGCGATGTAGTCGGTCATGAAGAAGGGGCGGGCGCCGACCACGACGATGTCGTCGACGACCATGCCGACGAGGTCCTGCCCGATGGTGTCGTGCTTGTCGATCGCCTGGGCGAGCGCGACCTTGGTGCCGACGCCGTCGGTCGAGGTCGCGAGGAGGGGGGCTCGGAAGTCGCGGAGGAAGGAGACGTCGTAGAGGCCCGCGAAGCCGCCGACCCCGCCGAGGACCCGGCTGTCGTGCGTCGCCGACACCGCCGACTTCATCAGCTCGACGGCGAGGTCCCCCGCCGCCGTGTCGACTCCTGCGCGGGCGTAGCTGCTCGTCTCATCACTCACGCGACGACCCTACCGACTGCCCTCTCCCGCCGCGGCGCGGATCCGGGTCCGCCGCACCGGCGGCTCCCGCTCCGCGCCCGCGGTCACGCGTCCCAGGCCACGTAGTGCAGCTCGGCGCGGTCGCGGCTGCGGTGGAGGTCGAGGTAGGACCGGGCGATGACCTCGGCCGCCGCGTCCGGGTGGCCGCCGTCGATGAGTGCGGTGATCGCCACGTGGGCGGCGTAGACGCCCCGGGGCTCGAGCGCGCAGTGGAGGTTGAGGACCCAGTTCCGCAGGCCCCCGACGCAGTCGCCCTCATCGACGCCTGCGACCGCTCGATCGAGCTCGGCCGGGATCTCGTCGAGGCCGCCCACCGCGACGGATCCCTCTCCCCCGACTTCACCCACGACGACCTGATGGCCCTGCTCTGGATGGCGGGCACGACCAGCCGCGAGTCCGCGGCTCCGCAGGGCTGGCGCCGCGTCCTGGACCGCAGCCTCGCCGGAGCCTGGACGGCTCCGAGCAGCTGAGCGGCCGCGCGGCTCCCCGACCGACCGCCCGGCCGATCCGCCGGTCGACGCCGCCCTGAGCACCCCCGCGACCACGGATCCGCCCACGGCGAACCATTAGGGGATGAGTCCCCCGCGTGCCAGGATGGACCGTCAAACCCCCCTGCTATCCCCTTGGGAGCCCCTCCGGCATGTGCGGAATCGTTGGGATCGTGTCCTCCGGACCGGTCAACCAGTCCATCTACGACAGCCTCTCCCTCCTGCAGCACCGCGGCCAGGACTCGACCGGCATCGCGACCGCCGACGGCAGCACCCTGCACATCAAGAAGGCCGCGGGACAGGTCCGCGAGGCGTTCCGCACCCGCGACATGCGCTCGCTGCTCGGATCCATGGGCCTCGGCCACGTGCGCTACGCGACGAAGGGCAACGCCGAGCGCGAGGAGGAGGCCCAGCCGTTCTACGTGAACGCGCCGTACGGCATCATCCTCGTCCACAACGGCAACCTCACGAACACGCGCGAGCTCACCGAGGAGCTCTTCCGCATCGACCGCCGCCACCTCAACACCACCTCCGACACGGAGCTGCTGGTCAACGTGCTGGCGAACGAGCTGCAGGCCTCGATGTCGGGCCGCGACCTCGACGCCGACGAGGTGTTCGACGCCGTCGCCCGCGTGCACGAGCGCGTCGAGGGCTCCTACGCCACCATCGCGCTGATCGCCGGCGTCGGGCTGCTGGCGTTCCGCGACCCCTTCGGGATCCGCCCGCTCATCGTCGGCCGCCGCAGCAACACCGGGGCGCCGGACGACTGGGTCGTCGCCTCCGAGTCGCTCGTGCTCGAGGCGCAGGGCTTCGAGATCGTCCGCGACGTCGCTCCCGGCGAGGCGGTCTTCATCACCCCCGACGGCCGGATGGCCAGCCGCCAGTGCGCGAAGGATCCGCGACTCATCCCGTGCTCGTTCGAGTACGTCTACCTCGCCCGCCCCGACTCCGTGATGTCGGGCATCTCGGTCTACGAGGCGCGCCTGCGCCTGGGCGACCGCCTCGCCGACACCATCGCGCAGTACACCCCGGGCGGAGCGATCGACGTCGTCATGCCGATCCCCGACTCCTCCCGCCCCGCCGCGATGCAGGTCGCGCAGAAGCTCGGGATCGAGTACCGCGAGGGCTTCTACAAGAACCGCTACGTCGGCCGGACGTTCATCATGCCCGGGCAGGCGGTGCGCAAGAAGTCGGTGCGTCAGAAGCTCAACGCGATGTCGAGCGAGTTCAAGGGCAAGAACGTCCTGATCGTCGACGACTCGATCGTCCGCGGCACCACCTCCAAGGAGATCGTCGACATGGCCCGCGCGGCCGGCGCGAACACGGTCACCTTCGCGTCCGCCGCGCCTCCCGTGCGCTACCCGCACGTGTACGGGATCAACATGCCCTCGCGCCAGGAGCTCGTGGCCCACAACCGCCGCATCCCCGAGATCTCGGAGGCGATCGGCGCCGACCAGCTGATCTACCAGGAGGTCGCCGACATGAAGGCGGCGATCCTCGAGGGCTCGGACGTCACCGACCTCGAGACCAGCTGCTTCACCGGCGAGTACGTCACGGGCACCGTCACCCCGGAGTACCTCGACTGGGTGGAGCGCACTCAGCTGAGCTGAGCTCTGCACAGCGCCGGGCGCGGCGCAACGGGTGCCGCGGATCCCTGCGCCGCTCCATGATCGGAGGGTGCGCGGCCCCGCGCGCATGCACCCGAGGAGTCCCCCGTGATCTACCGAATCCTGCCGTTCCTGCTCACCTTCGTGGCCAAGAAGATCTCGAAGTCGCAGAAGGCCAAGCGCGCCGCCGCCAAGCGCCCGACGTCCACGACGAGCAGCAGCCGCCGCTCCTCGTCGCGCCGGGGACGCTGACGCCGCGGTCCCGTCCGCGAGCGCGAGCCGCGGGCGGGACACTCAGCGCAGGGCGGAGTGCCGCGGCCGCAATGCGGCCCGCCTCCGCCGGCTAGACCCGGTCGGACCCCGTCCGCGGTTCGTCCTCGTCGGACGTCGTCCGCGCGTCGGGCAGGGCCTCCTCGGCCACGGGCTCCTCGGCCGCGTCCTCGCGCTCGACGATCCGCTCGGCGGTGGTCCGGACGACCTTCCGGCCGACGACCCGGTCGAGCAGCACCACGACGAGCCCCGCGAGAGCGCCGAACAGCGTCACGAAGAGCAGCAGGCTGAAGCCGAAGACCTGCCCGCGGGAGAAGCCCTGCGTCTCGGGCAGCGCGAAGGTCAGCACGAAGGCCGCGATCGCTCCGAGCCCGACGCCGAGGGTCAGGATGCGCCAGACGCGCGGGGAGCGGCGGACGTCGACCTCTTCGCGGGTGACCTCGGGGCGGGCGGGATCGCTCATGCCTCCATTCTCCCCCGCGCGGGCGAGGGCGAGGCACCGTGATCGCTCAGAGCGCGTGCACGAGCCGGCCCGCCTGCGCGCGCAGCTCGCGGACGACGGTGCGGACCGAGAGCCGCTCCGCCCGGTCCGGCCGCATCAGCGCGACGATGTGCCGCACGGAGTTCACTCCGCGGAGCGGCTTCACCACCACTCCCGCGCCGCCCGCCGTGTAGCGCGGGAGCACCGCGATGCCCAGGCCCGCCGCGACGAACGCCTCGGTCACGCGGGTCGACGCGAAGCGCTGCTCCACCCGCACCGCCTCGCCGGACGCGGTCTCGATGTCCTGCATCACGCGCTCGAACGGGAACCCGTCCGGGACGCCGATCCAGGTCTCGCCGACCAGATCCGCCGCCGAGACCGTCGCCCGGTCCGCGAGGCGGTGCCCGGCCGGCAGGCCGATGTCGAGGGGCTCGATCATCAGCTCCGCCATCGCGAGTCCGCGACCGGCCCAGGCGCTTCTGCCGGTGGGCGAGTGGGCGAGCACGATGTCGAAGTCGGCGGTCAGGTCGGCGAACTCGTCGGTGCCGGGGTCCGCGTCCTCGCACTGCACGACGAGCCCCTCGACGCTCCGGAGCGCCACCAGCGCGTTCGGGAGGAGCATCTGGCCCGCAGTGGGGAAGGTCGCGATGGTGACCTCGCCGATCGGGTTGTTCTTGAACGTCTGCCAGACGGCGTCGGCCCGCTCGAGCGCGATCGCGATCTCGGTGGCGCTACGGGCGAGCTCGCGTCCCGCCGCCGTGAGCACCACGCCGCGGCCGGAGCGCTCGATCAGCGGCACGCCGGCCTCGCGCTCGAGCACCTTGAGCTGCTGCGAGACCGCGGAGGGCGTGCGGTGCGTCGCCTCCGCCACGGCCGTGATCGAGCGGCGCATCGAGAGCTCGCGGAGCAGTTCCAGCCGTCGCACGTCCATGTAGAGAAACTACACGTCAGGGCAAGAACAGTTCGATTGTCCTACGGAACACGGGGCCGGACACTGGACGTTGTACACAGCATCCCGGCGGATGGATCAGAAGCCGCCGCAACGAAAGGCAGAACACTCATGAGCATCGCAATCCTTGTCGTCCTCAGTGGCCTCGCCGCGTGGGGCACGGTGTCGACGGTGCTCGTCGCCAGCCGCGACGGCTACCGTCAGGTCCCCGCGCAGCACTGAGCCCCGCCGCTCCGCGACAGCACCTCATCGCGTTCCGACGCCGTCTCCCGACCGGGAGGCGGCGTTCTCGCGTCTCCGGGGGCTGCTGCCGCTCCTCGGGGAGCGCCCCCCGCCACGGCTCCCGGGGGTCGACCATCGGCTCGCCCGCACACGACGACGGGCCCCCGACCGGAGTCGAGGGCCCGTCGTGCGCGCGGTGCGGCTACTTCGCGGCGGTGCGGCGGCGCAGGCGCGCGACCGTCATGCCCAGACCGAGCAGCAGAGCGGCGATCCCGGCGGCGAACGCGGGGGTCGCGTCCACTCCGGTCTCGGCGAGGTGGTGCGAGCCGGCGACCGGAGCAGTGGTCGGCGTCGGCGCGGGGCCCGTGGTGGGCGGCGTGGTCGGCGCGGGCGTCGGCTCCGTGGTCGGTCCGGGAGTCGGGGTGCCCGCTCCGGCGCCGGCCGCGACGGCGAAGCCGACGCTGATCTCGGTGCCGGTGGTGTCGAGCACGAACGTCGCGGTGTGCGCGCCGCCCGCCAGACTCTCGTCGATCGGGACCGAGAACGAGGCGCGACCGGTCGAGTCGTCGGTGACGGCCCGGGTCGGGTCGATCGTCGCGGTGCCGACGACGGTGCCGTCGACGCTCGCGGTCACGGTGGTGTCGGCCGCGGCTCCGGTGCTGAACAGGAGCGAGGAGAGGTCGACGGTCATCGTGTCGCCGACCGCGTACTCGCCCGAGTCCGGGACGTTGTCGGTCAGGCCGATCGTGCGCTGCACGGGGTCGGGGCTGACGGTGCCGAGGTCCTGGATGTAGCCGACGAAGGCGTCCAGGTCGATGCGGCCGGAGTCGGCCGTGCCGGTGCCCTCGGTGAAGGTGCTGAAGCCGTCGCCGCCGCTCGCGAGGAAGCTGCTGGTCACGACGGTGAAGGTCGCGGCCGGGTCGATCGGCTCGTTCTGGAAGAACACCTGCGAGATGCGCGAGCCCTCGGGCGCCGTGGCGTCGAAGACGTAGGTGAGGTCCTTCGAGGTGGAGAGGTTCAGCTGCGGGTGGCTGGAGCTGCCCACCCACTGCTCCTCGAGCAGGTCGGAGATCTGCTCGCCGGTCAGCTGCAGGGTCACCAGGGTGTTCGCGAAGGGCTGGGCGTCGGAGGCCTCGGCGTAGGTGACCACGCCGTCCGCGTCGCCGGGCTGGTCCGGAGTCGCGGTGTAGGAGAGGTCGTCGCGCAGGCCGCCCGCGTTCGAGAAGGCGATCTGCGTGCCGAGCTCACGGGTGGCCCACAGCTGGGCGTCCGAGACGAGGTTGCCGAGGGTCGACTCCGAGCCGCGGTTGGTCGTGGTGCCGTCCGGGCGGTAGGCGCGCGAGATGTCCTCGGTGATGGTGCCGACCTTCACGCTGCCCTCGCGGACGGCGACGGCCTGGGCGTCGGCGACGATGGTCTCGACCTCGGGGTCGGGCTCGAAGGCGCCGACGACGATCGTCTTGGCCGGGTCGTCGGAGGTCGGGTCGTCGACGACCTTCGTCAGCGGCACGACCTCGCTGGTGAGCGACGTGAGCTGCTTGGTCGCCGGGTCGACGGTCAGGGACATGCGGCCGATGTTCTCGGCGTAGCTGCCGGTCTGCGACACGACGGTCGGGAAGGCCCGGCCCGCGTCGATGCCCGCGTCGTACTCCTGGTGGCTGTGGCCCGAGACGATCGCGTCGACGTTCGGGGCGACCGCGTCGACGATCGCGCCGAACTTGGGGTCCGCCTCCGGAGTGTTCAGCTCGGCCGCGTCGGCGTCGGCTCCCTCGTGCAGGAGCAGGACGACCACGTCGGCCTCGTCGTTGGCGGCGTCGCCGTCCTGGAGCTGCGCGGCGACCTCGTTGACGTTCTCGGCGATCGGCTCGACGGAGAGCGTCGAGATCGTGGCGGGGCTGACGAGCTTGCCGAGGTCCTCGGTGATCGCGCCGATGAAGGCGACGGAGACGCCGTCCTGCTCGGTGATCACGTACGGGGAGTAGGCGCGCTCGCCGGTCGCGGTGTCGTAGAGGTTCGCGTTCACGTAGGGGAACGCCGAGGCGTCCACGACGCGGCCGTCGACATCGGCGCGGCCCTGGTCGAACTCGTGGTTGCCCAGCGTGCTGACGTCGAGGCCCATCGCGTTGAGCGAGTCGAGCGTGGGGATGTCGCCCTGCACCTTCGACACGAAGGTCGAGGCGCCGATGTTGTCGCCGGCCGAGACGAACAGCGTGTTCGGGTTGGCGGCGCGGTAGGAGTCGACGGCACCGGCGAGCACTGCGGCTCCGGCGACGGCGCGGTCGGCGGCGAGCCGCCCGTGGAAGTCGTTGATCGAGAGGATGTCGATGGCGACATCGCCCTCGGCCGCCGCGGCGGGCGTGGCGCCGAGGAGGGCCGCTCCGGCGACGGCGCCGACGGCGGTCGCGGAGAGGAGTCGGGTGAGGCCGCGTCGGCCCGGGGAAGTACTGCGCATCGTGAAGGGGACTCCAAGCATCGAGCGGTGGATCCAGAGAGGATTCGTGCCGCGTGAGGGGGTTATTCCCAGACAACCCGACGGCGGAGCCCAGGTCAAACGTTCTGACGACGGCTCGCCGCCGCGTTTACGAGAAGTTAACTCGCCGACGCTCAGCCGACGCGCAGGATGGGGAGGAACGGCGTGAGGTCCGCGCGCACTCCGGAGGCGTGGATCCGCCCGCTCGCGAGGCCCTCGCTCCACGGCAGGGAGCCGGTCGCGAGCGGCAGCCAGGTCGCCGCGTCCATCTCGATCACGTTCGGCGGAGTCCCGCGGGTGTGGCCCGGGCCCTCGACGCACTGGGCCGCGCCGAACGGCGGAACGCGCACCTCGACGCTGCGTCCGGGGACGTTCGTCTCGATGATCTGCAGGAGGAACCGCACCGCCGTCGCCGTCGTGTTCCGGTCCGCTCCTCCGGCGAGCGCCGCCCGCACCGCGGACTGCCCGCTCGCCTCGTCGATCCTGCCCTTGGCCATCCACCCATCCTGCCGCCGCCGCTCGCTCCCGGAGGCCTCCGCGGGGCTCCGCCCGGCGTGTCGGCGTCCGCAGCGCCGCCCTGCGGAGGAGGACGTCACAGGGACCAGCCCCGGCGCGGGGCGCCCTATCCTGTCAGGGTGAAGATCCTCGTCCTCGGTTCGGGTGCCCGTGAGCACGCCATCATCACGGCTCTCCTCGCGGAGGAGGAGCACCACGAGATCATCGCGGCGCCCGGCAACGCCGGCATCGCGCGCGACGTCGAGGTCATCCACTTCGACACGAACAGCCCCCGGCTGGTCAGCGACTTCGCGGTGGAGCAGGGCATCGAGCTCGTCGTCATCGGCCCCGAGGCGCCCCTGGTCGCCGGAGTCGCCGACGCGCTCCGCAAGCGCCGCATCCCCACCTTCGGCCCCGACCGGGCCGCCGCCGCACTCGAGGGCTCGAAGACCTTCGCGAAGCGCGTGATGGACATGGCCCGCGTGCCCACCGGCCGCGCGACCCGCGTCTCCACCCTGGTCGACGCCACCCGCGCCATCGACGAGTACGGACTCCCCTCGGTCGTCAAGGCCGACGGCCTCGCCGCGGGCAAGGGCGTCCTGGTGACGGAGTCGCGCAGCGCCGCGATCGCGCACGCCGAGTTCTGGCTGCAGTCCGGCGACGTCCTCATCGAGGAGTTCCTCGCCGGCCAGGAGGTCTCCCTCTTCCTCCTCTCCGACGGCCACGACGTCGTCCCCCTCTCCCCCGCGCAGGACTTCAAGCGCCTGAGCGACGGCGACGAGGGGCCGAACACCGGCGGCATGGGCGCCTACTCCCCGCTCCCCTGGCTCGCCGACCGCTGGGAGAGCGAGCGCGCCTTCGTCGACGAGGTGATCGACACGGTCGCCATCCCGACCATCCGCCAGCTCGAGCGCGAGCGCACCCCCTTCGTCGGACTCCTCTACTGCGGCCTCATCGTGACCGACGCGGGCCTGCGCGTGATCGAGTTCAACGCCCGCTTCGGAGACCCCGAGACCCAGGTCGTCCTCCCCCGCCTCGCCTCCCCGCTGTCCGCGCTGCTGCACGCGGCGGCCACCGGCGCGCTCGCCTCCGTCCCGTGGCCCGCGTTCACGGACGAGGTCGCCGTCACCGTCGTCCTCGCGAGCGAGGGCTACCCCGAGAACGCCGTCACCGGACGGACCATCACCGGACTCGACGCGGCGGCGGACGTCCCCGGCGTCACCATCGCCCACGCGGCGACCCAGCTGGTCGACGGGAGCTTCGTCGCCACCGGCGGCCGCGTGCTCAACGTCGTCGCACGCGGCGCCGACTTCGCCGAGGCGCGGGAGCGGGCGTACCGCGCGCTCGACCTGATCCACCTCGACGGCGGGCTGTATCGGAGCGACATCGCGGCGAAGGTCGCGCAGTAGCGCGACCTCAGCGTGATGTCGGCCACGCCGCTCCCCGCGCGGCGTGGCGCGGTCGACTCAGAGACCGGCCGGGTACTCGGAGAGCGGGGCGCGGTCGGCGCGTCCAGAACGCTCGGCACGCGTTCCGGTCGACGCCTCGAGGGTGGCCGGGGTGGGGTGGATCCGCACTCGGACTCGGACCTCCGCGACACGGGCTCGCGGCGGAGGTCGGTCGCCCTGCGGGGGCGGGTCAGGCCAGGGTGCGGAGAGCCTCGGTGAGGTGGGGGTGCGCGAAGGTGAAGCCGGCGTCCTCGAGGCGGGCGGGCACGACCCAGCGGGACTTGAGCAGGAGCTCGGACTCGGTGCGGAGCAGGAGCGTCGCGGGCTCGAGGACGAAGCGCGGAGCCGGCACGCCGATCCGGCGGCCCACGGCGGCGCGGAGCAGCCGGGAGAGCTCGGTGTTGTCGCTCGGATTCGGCGACGCGAGGTTCACCGGCCCGTCGAGGGTCGACTCCTCGAGGAAGCGGATCGACCGGTGGACGTCCTCCACGTGGATCCAGCTGAAGTGCTGACGGCCGCGGGTGCGCCGGTGCTCGTGGTGCACACCGGCCTCGCGGCGCGCGCGCGTCGAGGGCCACGGCCCGTCGAACTGCGGACCGCCGAGGCCGAGCCGCGCCAGCCGCAGCAGGATCGCCGTCGCCGGACCGTCTCCGAGCACGATGGACATCCGCAGCGCCACGCGCCGCACGCCGGGCGTCTCCCCGGCGAAGAACTCCGACTCCCACGCCCGCGCCACGTCGACCGAGAAGCCCTCGCCGAGCACGCCCTCGTCCTCGGTGTTCGCCCGCTCCTCCTCGTGCCGGTAGATCGTGGCCGTGCTCGCGTTCATCCAGACCGGCGGAGGAGTCGCGGCCGCCGCGACCGCGCGGTGCAGCTCCGCGGTGGTCGCCACGCGCGAGCGGAGGATCTCGGCGCGGTTCGCCGCGGTGTACCGGCAGTCGACGCTCTTGCCGGCCAGGTTCACCAGGAGGCGCGCACCGTTGAGGACCCGGGTGATGCCGGCGGTGTCGCCCCAGCGCGCGTCCGGCCCGGAGCGGCCGATCCTCCGCACCGTCCAGCCGTCTGCCGTGAAGCGGCGGGTGAGGTCCGTCCCGAGGAATCCGCTCGCACCGGCGAGGACGACGACGGGGTCAGCGGTGCTGCTCATCGCCCCATCGTGCCGCACGGCGCCGGAGTCACGGGGAGGACTCGTCGCAGGCGCGCTGCCGGTATGCGAGGTGAGTGGAGGCGGGTCTCGATCAGCCGCCGAGCGACCCCGCACCGCGGAGCAGCCGCGCCGCGGCGAGCGCCCCGGCCAGCCGCTCGGCGAACCCCGGCGGCACCTCGGCGGGCAGCGCGTCGACCGGCCACCAGGCCACGTCGTCGCTCTCGTCGCTGACCGTCACGGGAGCGTCCGGATCGGCGATCGCGCCGTAGCCCACGTCCCAGTGTCGGGAGCAGCGGCCGAAGCCGTCGCCGAGCGCGTGCCGGTCGAGGTCGAGGGGCAGGACGCCGAGCGGCTGCAGCCGTGCCGCTCCGCTCTCCTCCCGCGCCTCGCGGAGGGCCGCGTCGGCCGTGGAGTCGTCGCCGGGCTCGACATGACCGCCGAGCTGCACCCAGAACCGGCCCTTGCGGTGGAAGCAGAGCAGCACCTGCGCCAGATTCGGCGAGAGCACGAAGCAGCTCGCCGTGACGTGCTCGGATCCGCCGTCGCGCTCGAGCGCCGACTCGCCGCGCTGCTCGAGGAACGCCAGGTACTCGTCCCGCAGGTCCGCGAGCGCGCCCGCGTCCCACTCCCGCAGCTCGCCCGCCAGCCGCGTCCCTCGCTCCCCCGTCACGCGAAGGACCCTACCTCCCTCCGCAAGCTGCCCCTCCGGTGCGCGGCACGGCGTGCGTGGCGTACCGGAGCGGCGTCTCGCGGAGGGAGGAGGGACGGGAGCGTCAGACGGAGAGGCCGGAGAGGCCCTCGCGGTCGACGCGGCGGTGGAAGCGCATGCCGGCGAGACCGCCGAGCACGGCGCCGACCAGCGCGACGACCAGGGCGGCGAGCGCCGTCACGACCGCCGCGGCCGTGGCGTCGCCTGCGTCCAGGGGGATCGTCGGGAAGCCGCTCACCGCGGAGAGCGCCTGGCTGCCGCCGGTGATCGCCGAGACGATGCCCACGACGATCGCGACGACGACCGCCCAGGCCCACACTCCGACGCCCTGCTTCGCTCCGCTGAAGCGGGCCATGCGGCCTGCCACGTAGCCGCCGCAGTAGTAGGCGACGAGGAGGATGACCAGCAGGGCGATCGCGCCCGCCCAGCCGAACGCGGCGGGGTCGGCCGCGAGGTCGCCGGTGACGTCCTGGGTGCCGATGACGGCGGCCCCGATCGCGGTGACGAGGGCGGTCAGGAGGACGGCGAGTCCGGTGGCGGCGAGCCAGCCGAAGAAGGCGCAGCCGATCTTGAAGCCGCCGAAGCGGTCGCGCTCGCGCTGGTGGATGTCCTTGCGCGCGGCCGCACGGGCCTGCTTCGCCTCGGCGGAGTCGGGATCGACGGGCGCGCGGTGCTCGGGGACCGAGTGCGCGGAGGCGGAGCGGTCCGTCGAGGCGGAACGGTCCGAGGAGGCGGAACGGTCCGGAGTCGCGGAGCGGTCCGTCGCCGCAGCCGCTCCCGTATCCCCCGCGGAGTCGATGCGCGCCGTGCCGCCCGCCGCCGAGCCCTCTGCCCGTCGCGGCAGTCCGCCGTCAGCCGGATCCCTGTCTGTCGTGCTCATGTCGAACCTCCTGGCCGAGCGCCCCGAAGAAGGGCGACACGCTCAGTCAAGACCCAGGGAGCCCTCGGTGTCGCGGGCTTGACGACACGACGGAGCGTTCCGGTCGTCAACCCCCTGCGCCCCCTCCCTCCCACCCGCTTGCATGGAGGCACCGACCGACGACACGAGAGGGAGAGTCATGACTCCGGAATCCCCCGAGCAGACACCGCCCGGCACCGAGGCCGAGCTGACGCCGAAGGCCGACCACGGCGAGACCACCTACCGCGGCACCGGCCGCCTCAGCGGCAAGGTCGCCCTCATCACGGGCGGCGACAGCGGCATCGGCAAGGCCGTCGCGATCGCGTTCGCGCGCGAGGGCGCCGACGTCGCGATCTCGTACCTCGACGAGCACGACGACGCCGAGGACACCGCCAAGTGGGTCCGGGAGGCCGGCCGCGAGGCGCTGCTCCTCCCCGGCGACCTGCAGGACCCGTCGCACTGCCGCGCCGTCGTCACCGAGACCGTCGAGCGCTTCGGCCACCTCGAGGTGCTCGTCAGCAACGCCGCCTTCCAGATGAGCCGCGAGAGCGTCACCGACATCCCGGACGAGGAGTGGGACCGCACGATCGCGACGAACATCAGCGCCTACTTCCACCTCGTGAAGTCGGCGCTGCCCCACCTGAAGGAGGGCGCGTCGATCATCGCGACGAGCTCGGTGCAGTCCGACCAGCCGTCGTACCAGCTGCTTCCCTACGCCGCCACGAAGTCGGCGATCCTCAGCCTCACCGCCTCGTTCGCGCAGGCGCTCGGCGAGAAGGGCATCCGCGCCAACTCGGTCGCGCCCGGCCCGATCTGGACGCCGCTGATCCCCTCGACCATGCCGGAGGAGGCCGTCGCCGAGTTCGGCGAGCAGGTCCCGCTGGGCCGCCCCGGGCAGCCGGCCGAGGTGGCCCCCGCCTACGTCCTCCTCGCCTCCGACGAGGCGAGCTACATCAGCGGGTCGACGATCGCCGTCACCGGCGGGAAGCCGATCCTCTGATCACGCTCCAGGGCACCGCTCACCCGCAGGATTCCGCGATAGGTTCCTGCGGGTGAGTGTCCACATCCGCAGCATCGAGACGGCGGTGCCGACCACGGTCCTGCGCCAGTCCGAGGTGCGCGACCTCTTCGCGTCCCAGCCCGCGATGACCCGGCTCGGGTCCCGCCTGATCGGCGCGGCCTTCGACGCGTCCGGGATCGACACCCGCAGCACGGTGGTCGACGAGCTCGACCGGGTCGAGCGGGAGGGTGCGAGCGTCTTCTACGACGCGGGGAGCGGCATGGTGCTCGACCCGGGGACGGCCGCGCGCAACGCCGTCTACACCGAGCGCGCTCCCGAGCTCTTCACGGAGGCGGCCCGCCGCGCCCTCGCGTCCGCGTCGATGACCCCCGAGGACGTCACCCACGTGGTGACGGTCTCCTGCACCGGCTTCTACGCCCCGGGGCCCGACTACCAGCTGGTCCGCCGCCTCGGCCTCGCGCCCTCGACGCAGCGCTTCCACCTCGGCTTCATGGGCTGCTACGGCGCCTTCCCCGGCCTGCGCGCCGCCCGCCAGTTCTGCGAGGCCGACCCGGAGGCGGTCGTCCTCGTCGTCGCGGTCGAGCTGTGCACCATCCACCTCACCAGCTCCAACGACCCGGAGCAGATCGTCGCGACCTCCGTCTTCGCCGACGGCGGTGCGGCGGCCGTCGTCACCGCCCGCGAGGCCGCGCCCGGCACCCCGGTGCTCGAGCTCGACGCGCTCGCCACGACGCTCACCGACGAGGGCGAGACCGAGATGGCGTGGACGATCGGCGACCACGGCTTCTCGATGCGGCTGAGCACCTACGTGCCCTCGATCATCGGAGCGAACATCGAGGCGGCCGTCGCCCCGCTGCTGGCCGGCGCCGAGGTCGAGCGGAGCGACGTGCGGCGCTGGGCGATCCACCCCGGCGGCCGCAGCATCCTCGACAAGGTGCAGGCCTCGCTCGCCCTCAGCGACGAGCAGCTGGCCCCGTCGCGCGAGGTGCTGCGGACCAACGGCAACATGTCGAGCGCGACCGTCCTCTTCATCCTGCGGCGCCTGCTGTACGGCGAGGCGGCCGGCGGCGAGCGGATCGGCGCGATGGCGTTCGGGCCCGGCCTCACCGTCGAGCTCGCGCTGCTCACCAAGCGGGGCGGGGAGTGACTCCGCGCGCCCCTCTCGCGCCGGATCTGCGCCACCGCGAGGTCTCCGAGCAGGAGCTGATGGACGACCCGGACTGCGACCAGACCCTGCTCGACGCCACCTACGCCCGCTTCGGCACCGTGAACCGGCTGGTCTCGGGGTGGCGCGTCCTCTACCGCTCGCGCCTGCGTCCGCTGCTGCGGCCCGACGAGCCGTTCCGCCTGCTCGACATCGGATCGGGAGGCGGCGACGTCGCCCGCTCCCTCGCCGGCTGGGCCCGCGAGGACGGCCTCCGCCTGGCGATCACCGCCGTCGATCCGGACGAGCGCGCCTCCGCCTTCGCCACGTCGACGCCCGCGCCGCCCGGAGTCGAGTTCCGCCGCGCGAGCAGCGCCGACCTGGTCGCCGAGGGCGAGCACTTCGACCTGGTGACCTCCAACCACGTGCTGCACCACCTGTCGCCGGAGTCGCTCGCCGACCTGCTCGCCGACAGCGAGCGCCTGGCCCCGCGCGCCCTCCACAACGACATCGAGCGCTCGCGGCTGGCCTACACGGCCTACCTGCTGGCCACACGACCGATCGCGGCCGGCTCGTTCCTCCACTACGACGGGTCGCTGTCGGTGCGGCGCAGCTTCACCGCCGCCGAGCTGCGGGCTGTGGCGCCCGAGGGGTGGCGGGTCGAGCGCGCGGCGCCCTACCGGCTGCTGCTCGCGCGGGGCGAGGTGTGAGGACGCGGCGGAGGGCGAGCGCTTCCGGTCCGCTCTGGCTGGGCGCCGCCGCTGTCAGCTACTCCGCCAACTGCGCCCTCGGCACCGCCGTCGCCACCGGCGCTCTCCGCACGGGCCGCTGGCACTGGATCCATCACGCGCTCTACATCTGCACGTCGACGCTCACCGCTCTGGCCTGGGCGACGCTGCGACGGTCGGACACCCGCGCCGCGTCCGCGCTGGCTCCCGCCGCCGTCCCGCTGGCGGTGATCCCCTTCGCGGGGACGCACGGACGTCGGCACCCGGCGATCGCGCTGGCGGCGGCTCCGTTCGTGCTCGCCGCTCTCGGGCGGACGCGGCGGCCGGCGCGGCGCCGAGGAGTGCTCCAGCGTCTCAGGGCCGGGTCAGCCCTGCGCTGACGCGCCCCGGCTTCTAGCGCGGGGGCTCGACGTCGCGGTCGGGGTCGGAGCGGTACGAGCGCAGCGCCTGCCAGCCGGCGATCGCGAGGATCAGCGCGCCGCAGAGCATCGTCAGCAGGTTCGGCACCGAGAAGCCGCTGCCCACGACCGAGTTGATGCCCGCGCCGAGCACGAACACACCTCCGAGAAGGTAGAAGATGACCCTCGTCTTCACCGTTCCACCGCTTCCCTCGAGCCTGCACAGGACCCTCGATGCTACCGCGCGCGCCCCGGGCCGCCGCCGCTCCCCCCTCTGCGCGATCGATCGGGGCAGGATCGAGGCATGGAGTTCCTCGATGTCGTCCGGCGCCGGAAGACCACCAACGGCGCGTTCCTGCCCGACCCCGTCTCCGAGGAGCACCAGCGGCTCCTGATGGAGGTGGCCGGCCGGGCGCCCTCGCAGCTCAACAGCCAGCCGTGGCGGTTCGCGCTCGTCGAGGAGCGCGAGACGATCGACCGGATCGCCGCGATCAGCGGCGAGAGCATGACCACCGCGATGTCGAACGGCACGTTCTTCGAGCGCTACAAGCCCTACTTCCGCTTCAGCAGCGAGGAGATGGAGCAGCGGCGCGACGGGATGCTGTTCGACAAGCTGCCGGCTCCGCTCCGCCCCTTCACGAAGCAGGTCTTCACGAAGCGCGGGCAGTTCCTGATGAACTCCCTCCGCGTCCCGCAGACGCTCGGCGAGGAGAACCGCCGGCTCGTCGCGGGATCGCCGCTGCTGCTCGGGGTGATGCTCGACCGCTCCGAGTACCGGCCGGGCGAGCTCTCCTCCTTCTACTCGGTGTTCAGCATGGGCGCCGCGATGGAGAACGTCTGGCTGAGCACGGTCGAGCTGGGGATGGGGATCCAGTTCGTGTCGTTCCCGATGGAGGTGCCGGGAGCGTGGGCGCGGATCGAGTCGCTGCTCGCCGTGCCCGACGAGCTGGAGCTGATGGCGGTGTACCGGCTCGGCTACCTGCCTCCGGAGCAGCGGCGGCCGGCGATCGACTGGTCCTCGCACCAGCGGAAGCTGCCGTCGCAGTACGTCTTCCGCGGCACCTGCGCGACTCCGCAGGAGGGGTGGGACGCGCCGGCCGGGCCGTGACGGGATCCTGAGCGGCGCGGCCGGCAGCCGGAGGTGCCCGCGCTCGCTCCCGGGCCGGCCCCGGCCGACGGGAGATCCGCGACGGAGCATCGACTCTCGCTACATGCGTCGGCTAACGTGGCGCCCAGCACGCCCGGCAGTGCTACGTCCCGTCTGCGGGACTGTCAATGGGGGTCCGGCGTGTCTCCCGCCCGATTCCCCGCACCGGGGTCCGAGCGGATACCGTCCCCCGAGGAGCCGTCCGCCAGGGCCGGCCCGATGAACGAAGGGGGCCCGTGGCCACGCTCATCTACGGACCGCAGAACCTCGAGATCGAATTCGAGGAGCGCGTCCTCGCGCACCTGAAGGTCGCCGTCCTCTCGAAGCTGCGCCGCAACGAAGCCTTCTCGCTCTCGTGGATGGAGGACGCCTCCACCGGACACGGCCGGAGCTCCGTCTGGCTGCACCCGTCGGTGCCGCTGCACTTCCGCTTCACCGAGGCGCACCAGCCCAAGCTCAACCGCGCGTGGATCGAGCAGATGCTCAGCGTCGCCAGCATGCACGGCGAGCTCTCGGTCCTGCCGGAGCCCGAGGAGCAGCGCCAGGGCTCCTGAGCTCCGCCGCTCCTGGGCCCCGCTGCCCCCTGATCGCACAGCCGTCAACCCCGTCCCCTCTGCGGGGGACGCGAAGTACCGTCGAGAAGACGTCCCCGGAACCATCGGCGGACGTCGACGGACGGAGACGACCATGACGGACACCGCGCGAGCGACCGGCCTGCCCACCCTCACCCCGGTGCGGACGCTCCGCAAGGAGCAGCCGATCGAGCCGCGCCGCGTGCCGGACTCCGTCTCCGTCGGCTCCCAGCCGGTCATCGGCTGCCGGATCGACGTGAGCGGCCGCTCCTTCGTCGTCGAGCTCGACATGGCCGGCATCTTCCTGCGCCAGGTGCGCCGGAGCCTGCGCGAGGGCGAGGGCGGCCTCGTGCTGCTGCGCCACGTCGACGGGATCGAGATGATCCCGTTCTCGCGCGCGACGCCGTTCGACGTCTCGGACATCGTCTGCCCCGAGGGCGTCGAGCCCGCGGACGCCCGCTCGGCCCTGGGGCTCCGCGACCGCTGAGCCGCGACGGGTGGCGTGCTCCGCCCCGCGCCCGCCGCTGAGCGGGATCAGGCGGGGAGCGACGCCTCGATCAGGTCGACGATCCGCGGGTCGTCGGGCTCGACCGTCGGGCGGAACCGGTGGACCGTGCCGTCGGCCGTGATCAGGAACTTCTCGAAGTTCCACTTCACCCGGCCGGCCTTGCCGTTCTCGTCCTCCGCCTTGGTGAGCTCCGCGTAGAGCGGGTGCGCCGAGCGGCCGTTGACGCGGACCTTCTCGAACATCGGGAAGGTGACCCCCCAGGTCGTCGAGCAGTACGCCTTGATCTTGTCCTCGTCGCTCAGCTCCTGGAGGAACTGGTTGCTCGGGAAGCCGAGGACCGTGAATCCGCGCTCCCCGTAGCTCTTCTGCAGGGCCTCGAGCTTCTCGTACTGCGGGGCGAGGCCGCAGCGGGAGGCGACGTTGACGATCAGCCGCACGGGCGGGTAGTCGGCGAGGGTCGACGTGGTGCCGTCGATCGTGGTGAGGGGGATGTCGGCGATCGTGTCGGGCACGGAGGGCTCCTTCGGACGTGGTGCGTCGACGCTACTCCCCGCCGCCGAGGGAACCCCGAGTCGTGGAGGCGGCTCGCTGCGGGTTCCCGCGACGGTCCGGGGTTCCCTCGGCGCGCACCTGCCTCCACCATGGGGGGATGGCCGCCTCGCAGCAGATCGTCTCGGTCGGCGGGCGGAGGCTGCGGCTGACGAACCTCGACAAGGTCGTCTACCCGGAGACGGGCTTCACCAAGGCCGACGTGCTCTCCTACTACGCCTCCGTCGCCTCCGCGATGCTTCCCCATCTCGCGCGCCGCCCGGTCACCCGGAAGCGCTGGGTCGACGGAGTGGGCACCGCCGAGCATCCGGGCGAGGTCTTCTTCGAGAAGAACCTCCCCTCCTCCGCCCCCTACTGGCTGAGCCGGACCCGGCTCGCGCACTCGTCGCGCGACGTCGAGTACCCGCTGGTCGACGACGTCGCCGGGCTCACCTGGCTGGTGCAGCAGGCGGCGCTCGAGCTGCACGTCCCCCAGTGGCGGGTGGGCTCCGACAGCGAGCGCCGTCCGCCCGACCGTCTCGTGCTCGACCTCGACCCGGGCGAGGGGGCGGGCCTCGCAGAGTGCGCCGAGGTCGCGTTCCTCGCCCGCGACCTGCTGGAGGGGATGGGGCTGGCTCCGCTGCCGGTGACCAGCGGGAGCAAGGGGATCCACCTCTACTGCCCGCTGGACGCCTCCGCCTCCAGCGACCAGATCTCGGCGGTCGCGCACGAGCTGGCGCGCGCGCTCGAGTCGGACCACCGCGACCTCGTCGTCTCGGACATGAAGAAGACCCTGCGCGAGGGCAAGGTCCTCGTCGACTGGAGCCAGAACAGCGCGGCGAAGACGACCATCGCCCCCTACTCCCTCCGGGGGCGCCTCAGGCCGGCCGCCGCCGCGCCCCGCACGTGGGAGGAGCTGGGTGCCGACAACCTGCGCCACCTGTCGCCCGACGAGGTGGTGGAGCGGCTGCGGAGCGACGGCGACCTCCTCCGCCCGCTGCTCGCCGCCCGGGGTGCCGGGCTCGAGCCGACCCCGGAGCGGATGGCGGGCTTCGCCGCGACGGACGCCTCCTCCGACCGCCTGGCGACCTACCGCAGCATGCGCGACGCGTCGAGGACGCCGGAGCCGGTGCCCGAGGCGGGGTCCGCGGGCACCTCCTCGGGCGACTCCTTCGTCATCCAGGAGCACCACGCGCGGCGCCTGCACTACGACTTCCGGCTCGAGCACGACGGCGTCCTGGTCAGCTGGGCGGTGCCGAAGGGTCCGCCGCTGGAGGGCGACCCCAACCGGCTCGCGGTGCAGACCGAGGACCACCCCCTCGAGTACGCGACCTTCGAGGGCACGATCCCGGCCGGCGAGTACGGCGGCGGCGAGGTGCGCATCTGGGACGAGGGCACCTACGCGCTCGAGAAGTGGCGCGAGGGGAAGGAGGTGATCGCGGTGCTGACCGGCCGCCCCGACGGCGGGCTCGGCGGCGAGCCCCGCCGCTACGCCCTGCTGCACACGGGCTCGAGGGAGGGCGCCGAGAAGAACTGGCTCCTGCACCTGATGGCGGCGGGTCCCGCTCACGGGCACGGGACGCAGCGACGGGGCCGGGCGGCCGCGTCCGCCGCGTCGCCCGCTCCCCGCCCCGCACCCTCCGCCGACCGCCCGGCCGAGGACTCCGCTCCGCGCCGCCACCGCCCCATGCTCGCCACGGCCGGACGCCGCGGCGACGTGGACCCCGGGGCTGCGATCGAGATGAAGTGGGACGGCTACCGCGCTCTCGTGCGGGTGCAGGGCGGCACCGCGACCCTCACGAGCCGCAACGGCAACGACCTGACCGCGGCGTTCCCCGACCTGCTCGCCCCGCTCGCCGAGGCCGCCGCCGACGCCGTGCTCGACGGCGAGATCGTCGCCCTCGACGCTCGCGGGCGCCCCGACTTCGGCGCCCTGCAGACCCGCGGCGGGCTGACGAAGCCGCGCGAGATCGAGGCGGCCGCCCGGTCCACTCCGGTGCACCTGATGGTCTTCGACCTGCTCGAGCGCGCAGGAGAGGACCTGACCGGGAGCGACTACGACACCCGTCGCTCGGCACTGGTCGAGCTGGTCGCCGAGAACGAGCGCGTGCACGTCCCGTCCGTGTTCGACGGCGACCTGGAGGAGGCGATGGCCACCAGCCGCACCCTCGGCCTCGAGGGCGTGGTCGCCAAGCGCCGCGACTCGCGCTACCAGGAGGGCAGCCGCTCGCGCGACTGGATCAAGCTCACCCACCACCGGCTGCAGGAGGTCGTGATCGTGGGCTGGCGCGAGGGCGAGGGCGGCCTCCAGGGGTCGGTCGGGGCGCTGCTGACCGCGATCCCCGGCGAGGACGGGCTCGCGTACTCCGGCCGTGTGGGCACCGGCTTCAGCGACCGCGAGCGCCGCGGCCTGGTCGACCGCCTGGCCGAGCACGCCACCGAGGAGCCCGCCGTCTCCGTCCCTCCGCTCGAGTCGCGCGGCGTGCACTGGGTGTCGCCCGTCCTGGTCGGCGAGGTCCGCTACCGCGAGCGCACCGCCTCCGGCACCCTCCGCCAGCCGGTCTGGCGCGGCTGGCGCGCCGACAAGGCCGCCGAGGACGTCCGCGTGGAGGAGCCGGGCAGCTGACCCTCCGGTCTTCCGACGGAGAGGCCCGGGAACGCGGCTCGCGCCGCCGATCCGCTGCGCCCCCGGGCACCTCAGTCCAGGCGCACCCCGCGCAGCAGGAGGAGGGTCGCGCCGACCGCGGCACCGGTGCCGATGAGGACACCGCCCGCTCCGGCCGCCGCCGCGAGGACGCCGAGCAGGCTGGGCAGTGCGATCAGCCCGAGGCGGTTCCCGGCCAGGCGCAGCGCGAGGGCGCGGCCGTGGCGGTCGGCGGGGGTGCGCTCGATCAGCCAGGACATCGTGATGGGCTGGCCGATCCCGAGGCCCAGGCCGAGGGCGGCGACCGCGACGAAGAGGAGCACGGTCGGCGCGGGCAGGGCGACCAGCACCAGGCAGAGCGCCGAGATCAGGATGCCGCCCACCATCACCCGGGTGCGCCCGAGCCGGGCGGTGGCCGCGCCGAGGAGGAGCCGCGAGGCCATCGACGCGAGCGCGCGCACGGTGAGCAGGGCTCCGACGACGCCGGCCGGGAGCCCGCGCTCGGCGCCGAGGGCGGGGAGGTAGACGACGGTCAGGTCGACGGCGGCGACGACGGTCGCGCTGGTCAGCAGGGCGCGCGCGAGGCCCGGCACCCGGAGGAGACCGAGCGTCGAGCCCGGAGCCGCCGCCCCTTCCGCCGCGGGTCCGCGCGGGGACGGGCTGCGGATCCCCGCCGTCGAGACGAGCAGCAGCACCGCGAGGATCCCGCCCACGAGGAACAGCGGCGCCGGGTTGGGCCGCACCGAGCCGCCCGCGAGCACCGGGATGAATGCGGGCCCGATCGCCTGCCCGAGCGACGCGGCGAACGTGTAGTAGCCGAAGCGGCTGTCGAGCCGCGTCCCTCCGGTGCCGCCCGCGACGACGGTCTGCTGCCCGACCACGCAGCCCAGGTGCCCCGCGCCGAGCAGGGCGATGCCGAGGAGCAGCCCCGCGACGCTCCCGCCCGCCAGGAGCAGCACCGCGGCCGCTCCCACCGCGACGAGCGAGCCGACGACCATCACGGCCCGGGCGCCGACCCGGTCGACCAGCCCGCCCACCGGCAGCGCGATCAGCAGCGGCACCAGCGCGAACGAGGCGCCGAGCGCCCCGAGCGCCCAGGCCGGCACATCGAGCCGGATCGCCTGGTAGACGGCGGCCGGCCGGAGCAGGAACGCGACGGCCTGGATGAGCACGGCGTGCGCGAGCAGGGACGGAGTCGCCAGGCGGTTCCGCACGCGCGCTCCTTCCCGCGGCGCTCGGCCGAGCACCCGCTCCCCCATCCTCCTCCCGGTGCCGCCGCCGAGTCGCCCGGAAGGGATCGTCCTGCCCCCTCGAGAACGGGCCTTCTCGTGCGACTCAGCCCTGCGGCGGCGGCGAGGGGAGCGCGTGCGCGGGCAGGGTGCCGAGGCGGTGCCGGCCGCGGAGGAGGAACCAGGCCAGGCCGATCCCGACGACCGCGGCGATCACGACGACCGCGCTCCAGCGCAGCTCCTCCCCGTAGACCTCGACGCGCGGCCACGCGAGGTCGACCGTCATCGCCGCGCCCCAGAGCACCGCGACGACGTTCACCGGCAGGCCCGCGCGGCCGAGCGAGAAGCGCCCGGGCGCGGCTGCGGGCCACCGGCCGCGGAGCCGGGCGATCAGCAGCGGCACCGTCACCAGCAGGTAGGCGAGGTAGATCAGGATGACCGCCACGCTCGTCACGGCCGTGAAGATCGCCGGCGTCCCGATGTTCACGACCAGGATCAGCACCGCGAGCACCCCCACGACCAGCGCCGGCGCCACCGGTGTCCCGCGCCGCGGGTCGACGCGGGCGAGCACGCGGCTGCCGGGCAGGGCGTTGTCGCGGGCCATCGCGAAGATCAGTCGGATGGCCGCCGTGTGCACCGCCAGCGCGCACACCGTGATCGCGACGACCACGCAGAGCAGGAGGACCGATCCGAGGGGGCCGCCGAGCACCTGCAGCACGATCCGCTGCAGCCCGCCCGACGCCTGCCCGAGCGCCGGGTCGGCGAGGTCGGGCGCCGAGAGGATCCCCAGCAGCAGGATGAGGCCGCCGAGGACGAAGGAGGCGGTCACCGCCCGCAGGATCGCCGTCGGCGCGGTCCGGCGCGGATCGACCGTCTCCTCGCCGAGCGAGCCCGCGGTGTCGAACCCGTACATCACGTACGCCGACGCGATCGCGGCGATGAGGAACGCGCCGGCGTACCCGCCCGGCGTGCTCCCGCCGTAGCCGCTGGTGTCGAGCAGCACGGTCGGCGGATGCACCACGTTCACCGCGAGCACCGCCACCAGCAGCACCGCCGCGACGAGCTCGATCAGCACGCCGACGCTGTTGATCCGGGCCATCAGCTGCACGCCGCGCGCGTTGACCGCGGTGGTGAACGCGATCAGCAGTCCTCCCCAGACCACCGCGCTCACCCCCGCGGAGCCGCCGAGCTGGAACCCGCTCCAGATCTGCGGGAGCGTCGCCTGGTACGCCAGCACGACGGCCGCGAGCGTGACCACGGACGCGGTGGCCATCAGCCAGCCCGCCATCCAGCTCACCGTCGGCCCGGCGAGGCGCTTGCTCCAGTTGTAGACGGAGCCGGCGACCGGGTAGCGGGCGGCGAGCTCGGCGAAGCACAGCGCGACCATGAGCTGCCCGGTGAACACGATCGGCCAGGACCACCAGTAGGCGGGACCGCCGAGCGCGAAGCCGAAGGAGAAGAGCTGGAACGTGCCGGTCAGGATCGAGATGTAGCTCACGCCCGCGGCGAAGCTGCCGAAGCGGCCGATGCCGCGGGTGAGGGAGGGGCGGTACCCGAACTCAGCGGTCCCGTCGTCGACGTCCTCGGTGGTGCTCATCGGGCTCCCCCTCGCGGGCGCGCTCGTCGCACCGAGGTCAGGATGCCAGCCGCCGCCCGGCCGCACGACTCCCCCGTCCCGGGCGTCCGCCGGCGGGTGCTCAGCGCTCGCCCCGCTCCCGGTGCACAGGACTCGGGCGGCCCCCGCGGACGAGAGCGGCGTCAGCCGTGCGCCGCGAGCCGGGTGCGCTGGGGCACCAGGAGCTCGAGCAGCTCCTCGACCCCGTCGACCCGCTGCGGCTCGACCGGGTGCCCGGGTCCGCACGGCTTGTAGGCGGGCGGATCCACGTTCAGGACGTGCCCGACGGGCCGCCCCTTCTCCCAGACCGTGAGGAGGAAGGCGCCGTCCCGCTCGTCGGGGGCGCCGATCTCGAAGACCCGGCCGCGCACGATGGCGCACTGCGGCTCCTTGCGCGCGAGGCGCACCCAGAAGGGATGGTCTCCGGTCATCGTGCCAGTCCTCCCCGGCCGACCCGCGGCCGTGCCCGTAGCGGTCGACCGGTGATCGTGTCGTCGGCGACCCGCAGGGCCACGGTACGTCCGCCTCCCCTCAGCCGATCAGGGGGTTCACTGCGGAGCCTCGCAGTGGTAGCGGACGCCGGTCGCGCCCGGACGCGCACGACGGGGAACCACTCACTGCTCGTAGGAGTCCTCGTAGTCGGCACCACTGGTCAGCTCGCCGTCGCCGGGCTGCACGGGATGCTCGCCGGTGAGCGCGTCGATCCGCTCGCGCAGCCGTGCCACCTCCGCCGCGTTGTCCGGCTCGGGCAGGTCGCTCGGCGTGGTCTCGACGATGAGGGCGGCCGCGGCGTTCACGAGGAAGGTGGCGTCGACCGTCCCGCCGTCCGCGCCGATCCCCGTGTACTCGACGGTGTCGGCCGCGCCTTTCGCGGCGAGGGCGACGGCGTACTCGACGAGCGCGTCGGCCGCCTCGTCCCCCACGAGGATCGTCTTGTCGGCGAAGAGGATGTGCTTCATGCCGTCCATGCTCGGCAGCGCCGGCTGCGTGGAGGGAGGAGGTTGACAGAGGACCGCCGCTGACGGAAGACCTGGACAGATCGAGCAGAGAATGGCAGGCCGGGTTGTCGGATCCCTCCGGTCTGCGGAAGGGTGGTGGCAACGGCGGGCGCCTGCCGGCCGGAGATCAGGGGCTGGAGACGCCGATGGGGAAGCTGCACTACGACGGGACCGTCGAGATCGATTTCGAGGACCGCGTGCTCGCGCACCTGCAGATCGTCATCACCGCGAAGCTGCGCCGCAACGAGTCGTTCCTGCTCAGCTGGCGCGACGACCACAGCATGGGCGACGGCCGCAGCGCGATCTGGATCCACCCCTCCCACGCGCTCCGCTACAAGTACTTCGGCGGCCGGATGCCCCGCATCAACCCCGCCTGGATCTCCGCGCTCACCGACCTCGCGAACTCCGCGGGCGGGCTGTACGTGATCTCGGAACCCGCCGAACCGGTGCGTCCTCCGGCGAAGGGCGATCAGCTGTGAAGCGCATCGACCTGATCTACAACGGCACCGCCTACACGGTCAACAACAGGAGCCTCGAGGAGTTCCGCGCCGAGGTCGAGGCCGCCCTCGCCTCCCCGACCCCGCAGTGGCTGACCGTCAACTACGGCGAGGGACGCGCGAATCCGGCGCTCCTCCTCATCACGCCGTACACCCCGCTATCGATCATCACGAACGACTTCGACGAGCTCAACGCAGAGCACAAGTAGCGGCGGACCTCGGGGAGGTCAACCACGTCGTCCGGTCGATCCGCGCCCCGTACCGTCGGGCAGGACCTCGTCGACGTCGTGCGCGGACCCCGCACGGCGACACCCGATCGACACCGCCCGCGCCCCGGCGCGCAGAACAACGGCCGCGGACACCCGGCCAGGAGCCGTGATGACAGATCCCGCCTTCGCCGTCCTCGACGACCTCATCGCCGCCCTCGAGCGTCCCGGCTCGATCGACCCCGGCCTGAGCCGCTCCGTCGCCGTGCAGGCCGCCGTCCTCCGGCTCCCGTCGCCCCGCACCATGCACCGTCCGCGCCCGACGAGCCGCTTCACGGGCCGTCGCCTCGTGCGCCCGGGCAGCGCAGCCAGGCGGGCTCCCGCGCGTCACCGCGTCGTGGTCCCCGCCGGTCCGGCGGAGCGTCGCTCCGAGCGGAGCCGACGGCTAAAATGGGTGCGGTGACCGACTCCGACGCTCTCTGCGACCCGTATCTGCGCGGGTATCCGATCGACGGCGTCGCGATCTCCACGCTCGGCAGCCCCTTCGGCGGCGAGACCGTCGCCGCGAGCGACAGCACCGCGAGCCGGCTGGACGAGATCCAGATCGACCTCGGCGAGGGCCCGTGCTGGGAGGCGATCCGCGCTGCCGGCCCCGTCTCGGTGCCGGACACCGGCGCGGAGGAGCGCTGGCCGCTCTTCACCGAGGCGATCGGCCCCACGGCGGTGCGCGCGGTCTTCGCCTTCCCGCTCTCGATCGCGGGGCTCTCGATCGGCGCGGTCGACCTCTACTCCCGCCGCCCCACGTCGCTCAGCGACTCCCTCCTCGGCCGGATCAGCGCCTCGACCACCGCGACGGCGCTGCTGGTGCTTGCCGCGGTGCTGCGCGACAACGAGGTCGAGGAGAGCACGAATCCGCGCTCGCGACGCGTGGTGCACCAGGCGACCGGCATGATCATCGCGCGCTACGGCAGCACGGCCGAGGAGGCGCAGCTGCTGCTGCGCGCCCACGCCTTCGCCCAGCAGCGCTCCGTCGTCGATGTCGCCTCCGGCATCGTGGCCCGGCACGACGGGTTCCCCGACCGCCCTCTCACCGCCCAGGACGACACATGGTGACGAACTCCCGCGAGCGCAGCGTCATCCAGACGTTCGTCGCCCTCTCCGACACACTGGTCGACGACTACGACGTCGTCGACTTCACCCAGACCCTCGTGGAGAGCAGCGCGACCCTCTTCGACGCCGTCTCGGCGGGGCTCGTCCTCGCCGACTCCACCGGCTCCCTCGAGGTGCTCGCCTCCACGGACGAGGACACCCGGCTGATCGAGCTGCTCCAGCTCGACAGCGGGTCGGGCCCGTGCATCCAGTGCTTCGAGACCGGGCGGCCGGTGATCGTCGAGGACGCCCGCGCCGTGGGCGAGGAGTGGGCGGAGTTCCGGACGCTGGCGGTCGAGCTCGACGTGCTCTCGGCGCACTGCGTGCCGATGCGCTCGGCGGGGACGACGATCGGCTCCCTCAACCTCTTCCAGGCCCGGCCCGGCCGGCTCGATCCGGACGACATCGCGGTCGTGCAGGCGTTCGCCGACGTCGCGACGATCGGGATCCTGCACCAGCGCGCGCTCCAGCAGAGCGCGGTCACCCAGGAGCAGCTGCAGCACGCCCTCGACAGCCGGGTGCTGATCGAGCAGGCGAAGGGGATCCTCGCCTACGCCCACCGCACCACGGTCGAGCAGGCCTTCGAGGTGCTGCGGGTCCGCGCGCGAGCGACGTCGACTCCGATCACGACGCTCGCCCAGGAGATCATCCGCGACTACCGGCGCTGACGCTCCGCACCCGCGGAGCAGGAGCGGGGCGGATCCGCGTCGGCGGCGCCGCGGCTCGGAGCTCAGTACTCGTTCTCGAGCTCCCACGTCGCGCGGGGGTCGACGTCCGAGGCGGGCACCGGTCCGCCCGCACTGTCGAGCGCGTCGAGGCGCTCGAGGATCTCGGTGCTCGACTCCGCCGCTGCGCTACCGGCCCCTGCGACCACCAGGGGGACGCCGAGCCCGACGGTGAGCGTCACGACGGAGGATGGGGCCGAGTCGTCGGCGACGCTGACCGTGCTCATCCGGTGCCGCTGCGCGAGCGCGAGCGAGTACCGGACGACGGCGTCGGCGGTCGCGTCGTCGAGGGAGAGGGAGCCACCGGTGTGGAAGAGCGTCGTCATGGTCAAGTCCTCGCAGGGCAGGCGGATGGGCATGGTTCCGTCACCGGGGGCCAGGATGCGGTGCGCTCACGCTACGCCCTGGGCGCTCGGGGGTGCAGGTCTTGCGCCGATGCGCTCCCCTGTCGCATGGTTCGCTCTCGCCGCCGGAGCAATTCCCCCATGGCTCTGAGGCGGCTCACATGTTAACGTGAACACACGCGTCGGTCCCCTCGGCTCGACGCATCCCTCCCCTGAAGGAAAGGTCTCGACGATGAGACGACGCTCCCCGGAGCCCCCTGCCGCCGCGCCTCGGCGCCGCGTGCGATCCCTCTTCCTCTCCGCTCTCGCCTGCACGAGCGTCGCCCTCACCGGTGCTCTCGTCCCCGTCTCGGCGCAGGCCGTCGACGTCCCGGCGCCCACCGCGCACTACGACATGTCCCACGCCGGCTCGGCCCTGCTCGACATCTCGGGCAACGGACGCAACGCCACCCTGACCGGCCTCACCGACGCGTCCTTCGCGAACGCCGGCGGCGACCAGGTCGCCCGGTTCAAGAACGACGGCTACGCGAGCCTGCCCCAGGGCCTGGTCACCGGAGCCGACAACGCCTTCGCCGTCGAGTACACGGTGAAGACGCAGACCACCGCCAACCAGTTCGGCTGGGTCATCGGCGACGGCGTCGGCCCGTGGAACACCACGCAGCTCGGCAACCACGTCTTCGTGAACCCGCGCAACCCCGACGGCTCGCCCAGCGGACAGGTCCTCGCGGGCATCCGCGTCAAGGAGCCCACCAACAACGGCGAGACCCGCATGCCGTTCGGCGGCACGCTGAACCCCGGGTTCACGACGCTCACGCTCGTCGGCACCGGCACGGGGTCGAGCACCGTGCTGACCCTCTACCGCGACGGCACGCAGATCTCGACCGCGAACACCACGAAGTCGATGGCGAGCATCGTCCCGACCGGGTCCACGCTCGGCTACCTCGGCCGCTCGCTCTACTCCGGCGACGCGCTCGTGACCGCCGACGTCACCGACGTGAAGTTCTGGGACACCTCCCTCACCGCCGAGCAGGTCGCCTCGAGCATGCCGACCGCCGCGGCGAAGGCGTCCGCGACCTCCGCCCTGCTGCGCTCGGACATCCAGCCCGTCCTGCTGGCCGGCAACCCGTCGCTGACCCAGGTCTCCTCGAACCTGACGCTGCCCGCCTCCACCAGCGGCGTCCCGCTCACCTGGACCTCCTCGAACAGCGCGGTCGTCTCGGCCACCGGCGTCGTCTCGCGCTCGATCGCGCAGAACACCCCGGTCACCCTGACGGCGACCACCGCCCAGGGCGCGACGATCGCCTTCGAGGTGGTCGTGCTCGCCCCGAGCATCAACGACGACCTCGACGCGCTGAAGCTCGCCACGCGCACCACCGAGAACCTCCCCCTCGCGGTGAAGGGCGCCCGGAACGGCACCGACATCACCTGGACCTCCTCGGACCCGGCCCTCGTCACACCGACGAACACCTCCTACGCGGCTCCGGCGGTCGGCGCGGCCGACCCCTACCGCGGCGGCGGCGTGGTCACCCGACCGGCCTACGGCTCCGGGGACAGGACCGTCACCCTCACCGCGACGGCCACCCTCAACGGCGTCACCGAGACGCGCGCCTTCACGCTGACGGTCGCCGAGCTCGGCCGCACCGCTCCCGACGCGGGCTACGCCTCGGCGTACTTCAAGTCGGACGGCGACGAGAAGATCTACCAGGCCGCGACCTCGGGCAACGACTTCTTCACCTTCTCGCCGGTCAACGGCGGGAAGGCGGTCATCACCTCGACGACCGACACGAAGGGCCTGCGCGACCCGTTCATCCTCCGCTCGCACAACGGCGACAAGTACTACATGGTCGCCACCGACCTCTGCATCTCCTGCGGCACCGGCTGGGGCGACGCCCAGTCCAAGGGCAGCCTGAAGATCGAGGTCTGGGAGTCGACCGACCTGGTGCAGTGGACCCGCACCAACGGCGCCGACACCGGCATCACGGTGAACCAGCCGGCCGCCGGAATGACCTGGGCGCCCGAGGCGTACTGGGACGACGCCCTGCAGTCCTACGTCGTGTTCTTCTCCTCGCGCCTCTACTCCGACGCGACGAAGACCAACAGCGACAAGCTCTACGCCCGCGTCTTCTCCGTGATCACCCGCGACTTCCGCACCTTCACCGCTCCTCCCGCCACCTGGCAGGACACCGGCTACGCGCGGATCGACTCGACGATCACGAAGATCGGCGACTACTACTACCGCTTCACCAAGAACGAGGAGGGCGGCGCCGCCGGCACCCTCGAGGCCGGAAAGGACATCTTCCTCGAGAAGTCGAAGGTCCTGACCGCCGGGACGACCTCCTCGAACTGGAGTGCCGACCCGAACACCACCTGGCAGCTCACCGACACCCGGATGACCTCGCTCGAGACCGGCCAGGCCGGTGAGGGACCCGAGATCATCAAGCTGAACGCGGGCGACCCGAACGACACCACCGGCACGGGCGACGGCTACGCGTTCCTCGTCGACAACTACGGCGACGGCGGCTACAAGGCCTTCCTCACATCCGGAGCGGCCATCGCCGGCAGCTCGCAGACGAACCGCCTCTCGCAGTCGGCCGACTGGAACGTCTCGCCCAAGAGCCGCGCCGGCCTCCCGGCCAGCCCGCGGCACGGTGCGTTCGTGAGCGTCCCGCAGACGGTCCTCACCGCCATGAAGAACTGGACCGGCGTCACTGCCGTCGACTCCACCACGACCCTCACCGCCGACGGCCGCACGGTCACGGCGACGGTCGCGGCGGCCGACAAGGGCGACGTCGTCGGCTCGGTCACCTTCACCGGCGGCTCGTGGACCTCGACCGTCCCGCTCTCCGGCGGCTCGGCGAGCGTCTCGGTCCCGGCGGACGTGACCGGCGTCACGGCCTCCTACACCGGGTACGCGGACAAGCTGGTGCGCACGTCGGTCTCGGCCGCCGTCCCGCTGGACACCCTCGAGCTCGTCTCCGCGGTCGCCACGCGCTGCGTCGCCGGCAAGATCGTGCTCACCGCGACCGTGAAGAACACCGACACCGCTGCCGCGGACGTCACGATCACCTCGGCCTACGGCTCGAAGTCGTTCACCGCGGTCGCACCCGGATCGTCCGCCTCCGCCGCCTTCACCACCCGCCTGGCCTCGACGCCGGCCGGCACGGTGACGGTGACCGGATCGGCGACCGGCCAGCCCGCGTTCACCGCGACGGTCCCCGTGGCCGCCGCGCGCTGCTGACGCACTGACGACGAAGGGCCCCCTCCTGCGCTCGCGCGGGAGGGGGCCCTTCGTCGTTCCCGGGTCAGACGGTGGGAGCGAGCAGGTCCGCGTGGTGGGCGGCCGCCACGTTCGGGTGGGCCCGGAGCCGGTAGCGCAGCGCGTTCTCGCCGTAGGTCTCGAGGATCGGCGCGTTCGTCGGGTCGACCGAGAGGCCGGACTTGAGCTCCTCGGGCAGCGGGAGCGAGGGCATGGTGGCCGAGAGCGCGGGATTGAAGAAGAACGGGATCGAGATCCGGTCCGTTCCGATCAGCGGCGAGATCACGCGGTGCAGCGTGGCCTTGAGGTAGCCGCCCGTGGCGAGCTCCAGCATCTCGCCGATGTTGACGACGAACGCGCCCTCCATCGCGGGTGCCTCGATCCACGAGCCGTCGTGCTCGACCTGCAGGCCGCCCTTGCCGGGCTCGACCAGCAGCAGCGTCAGCACGCCGCCGTCGCGGTGCGCGCCCACGCCCTGCTTGGGCTCCGGGTCGGAGGTGCCCGGGTAGCGGACCACCTTCACCAGCGAGAACGGCCGCTCGGCGAACGCCTCGTCGAACACGTCCTCCGGAGCGTCGAGCGCGACGGCCCAGGTGCGCAGCAGCCGGATGGCGACCGCAGCGAGCTCCGCGTGCCAGCGCTCGAAGACCTCGCGGAACTCCGGCAGCGCCTCGGGCCAGAGGTTCGGCCCCTCGAGGCGCTCGTAGTCGGCGACGCCGGGCCCGGCGGGAACGGCCGGTCGGTCGATGCCGATGTCGACCTGCTCGCGGTAGTCGACGTCGCCGTTGGTGAGCTCGGCGCCGAAGCGGGTGTAGCCGCGGAACTGCGGGCTGAGGGTGTTCTCGATCGCGAGCTTCTCCTCCTCCGGCAGGTCGAAGAAGCGGCGGGAGACGGCGACGACGTCGTCGAGGAGGTCCTGGGGCACGCCGTGGCCGACGAGGTAGAAGAAGCCCACGTCGTGCGTGGTCTCCCGGAGGTCGCGGCGGAAGGCGGCGGCCTCCGCCTCCCCCTGGTCGAGGCGGGACAGGTCGAGGATCGGCAGGGAATCGGTCATGCACCGACTCTCGCGCACGAACCTGCACAGCAGTCGATTGTTACGACAACCAAAACGGCGGGCCCCGCCACGGCACGGAAGAGGGTTCCTCCGCGCCGCGACCGGGCCCGCCGTGAGCGCCGAGTGTTACGGCGTGGGCATGCCGCCGTTGACGTGCAGCGTCTCGCCGACGACGTAGCTCGACTCCGGGGAGGCGAGGAACACGTAGGCGGGAGCGAGCTCGGCCGGCTGGCCCCAGCGTCCGAGCGGCGTCTGCGAGCCGACCTCGGGCAGCTTGTCGGACGGCTGGCCGCCCGCGGTCTGCAGCGGCGTCCAGATCGGGCCCGGGGCGACGACGTTCACGCGGATCCCCTTGGGCGCGAGCTGCTGCGCGAGCGCCTTCGAGAACGTGTTGATCGTGGCCTTCGTGCTGGCGTAGTCGACCAGCATCGGCGACGGCTGGTAGGCCTGGATCGACGAGGTGCTGATGATCGCGGAGCCCGGGGCGAGGTGCGGCACGGCCGCCTTCGTCATCCAGAACATCGCGTAGACGTTGGTCTTGAAGGTCTCGTCGAACTGCTCGTCCGAGAGCTCGAGGAAGTCCTCGACGTGCTGCTGCTTGCCCGCGTTGTTGACCAGGATGTCGAGTCCGCCCAGGCCCTCGACGGCCTTCGCGACGGCGCCCACCGCGAAGTCGTGGTCGGTGATGTCGCCGGGGATGGCGACGGCGGTGCGGCCGGCCTCCTCGATCAGCGCGACGACCTTCTTCGCGTCGGACTCCTCCTCGGGGAGGTAGACGATCGCGACGTCGGCGCCCTCGCGGGCGTAGGCGATGGCGACGGCCGCGCCGATGCCCGAGTCGCCTCCGGTGACGAGCGCCTTGCGCCCGGTCAGACGGCCGGAGCCGCGGTAGGTCGACTCGCCGCGGTCGGCGGGGTCGTCCATCTTCGAGTCGAGGCCGGAGCCCTCCTGGTACTGGGCCTCCGTGTCGATGTCGGCGAACATCGCGGTCGGGTCTTGGAACGTGTACTGGTCGTTCTGCGGAGTCTGGTCGTTCTGCGAGGTCATGTCTCGACGCTAGGCGCGCGGGATCGGCGGCCGCGCGTGCTTGACAGCCCCGATCCGCCAGGACACAGGAGGTCTTCAGGAGCCGCGGAGCCCCCCGGATCGGGGAGAATGGTGCGGTGACCCGCGACGACTCCCTGTCCTTCGACACCACGGCGCCGCTGCCCGGCTGGCAGCACGCCTACTCCGGCAAGGTGCGCGACCTCTACACCCCCGACGACGCCGACCCCGTGCTCGGCGCCGACCGCATGCTCGTCGTCGCCAGCGACCGGGTCAGCGCGTACGACGCGGTCCTCGAGCCCGGGATCCCCGGCAAGGGCGAGCTGCTGACCACGCTCTCCCTCTGGTGGTTCGCGCAGCTCTCCGACGTCCCCAACCACCTGATCCCGGGCGACATCCCCGAGGCGGTCCGCGGCCGGTCGATGCTGGTGAAGACGCTCGACATGTTCCCGATCGAGTGCGTCGTGCGCGGCTACCTCTCCGGCAGCGGCTGGAAGGAGTACCGGGAGACGGGCTCCGTCTGCGGCGTCCCGCTCCCCGAGGGCCTCCACGACGGCGACGCGCTCCCCGAGCCGATCTACACCCCCGCGTGGAAGGCCCCGCAGGGCGAGCACGACGAGAACATCACCTTCGAGCGCACGGTCGAGATCGTCGGGGAGGAGGCCGCGGAGGCGCTGCGCACCCTCTCGCTCGCCGTCTTCCGCGAGGCGTCCACCATCGCCCTGGCCCGCGGCGTGCTGCTGGCCGACACGAAGTTCGAGTTCGGGGTCGACCGCGGGACCGGAGTCGTCACCCTCGGCGACGAGGTCCTCACGAGCGACTCCTCCCGCTACTGGGACGCCGACGACTACGACGCCGGCATCCGCGGCCGCTCGTTCGACAAGCAGATCGTGCGCGACTGGCTCTCCGACAACTGGGACGGCCAGGGCCTCCCGCCGACCCTCCCGTCCGAGATCGTCGAGCGCACGGCCGCGCGCTACCGCGAGCTCATCGAGCGCCTCACGCGCTGAGGCACCGGAACGACCTGTGGACGATCACCACCCTCGCGTCCGGCTGGAGGCCCGCGGCGAGGATCCGGACGAGGCGCGGCACAGCCTCGCGCGGCTCTACAACGGCGACGAGTGGCGCGCCGCCACCACCGCGGCCGACTTCAGCTACCGCTACGCGGCCATCGGCGACGGCGGGATGACCCTCCGCACCTCGCGGATGTCCGGGCGCCTCGCGGGCGGCGTGGGCGACTCGGACGACGTCGTCGTGCAGTGGATCGTGGGCGGCTCCGGCCGGATCGACGTCGGCCGCGCCTCGATCGCGATGGAGGAGAACCGTCCCGTCCTCTTCCCCGTCGGCCGGCCGTTCGCCTTCGACTACGTCGACTTCGACCAGCGCCTGGTGCACCTCGACCGGGGAGTGGTCGACCGGGTCGCCGCCGAGCGGGGCCTCGTCGGGTCCCTCGTCTTCGACTCCGAGCACCGCCCCGACGCCGCGGCGATCCGCCGCTGGCGCACGGCCGTCGCCGACTCCGCCCGCGCGCTGCGCAGCGAGCGCGTCGAGCCGCTGCTCTGGGACGAGCTCACCCGCGCCACGGCCTCCGCGCTGCTCGACCTCTACCCTCCGGAGTCCGCTCCGGTCCCGCCCGAGCTCCTCGCACCCCGGAACGCGCGGGTCCGCACGGCCGTCGAGTACGTGCACGCCCACTGCAGCGAGCCGATCGGCCCGGCCGAGATGGCGGCGGCGTCGGGCCTGACCGTTCGGGGCCTGCAGTCCGCGTTCCAGCGGGTGCTCGGGATGCGCCCGATCGCCTACCTGCGCCTGGTGCGGCTCGACCGCGCCCGAGTGGAGCTGGCGGCGAGCCCGCCCCACGGGACGACGGTCGCCGCCGTCGCCCGGCACTGGGGCTTCGGGAACGCGGGCCGCTTCAGCGCGGCCTACGCGGAGCGGTTCGGCGAGTCGCCGAGCGCCACCCTGCAGAGCTGATCAGTCGACGAGCTCGGGCGGCGGCTGCCCCTCGAGGATGCGGCTGAGGCCGTCGAGCAGCACCGCGACGGTCGCGGCCTCCGACTCGGGCACCTTCGCGACCATCGCGCGGATCTGCTCGTAGGTCGGGTCGTCGGTGCCGACGATGGCCTTCTGCGCGCGCTCCGTCAGGCAGAGGATGCGGCCGCGGCCGTCGGACGGGTCGGGAGTGCGGTTCACGTAGCCGGCGCGGGCGAGGCGGTCGACGAGGAGGGAGACGGCCGCCGTCGTGATCGGCAGGGCCGCGGACAGGTCGACGGCGCGGACGATCTCGTCGCGCCGCTCCCCGACCCCGATCAGCCGCAGGGCCGCGAGATCCGTGGCGCCGATGCCCAGGCGGCGCTCCACGCGGCCGTCGTAGTCGCGCTCCGCCGTGCGCAATCGCGCGAGCAGAGCGAACAGGTCTGGCCGAGCGTCCATCGAGGTGCACCTTCCGAGCGGCAGGCGCCCCGGACGGGAACTCGCTGCCCCCATCGAACCACTTCTCCGGCGATCGGACGGCGTGTGTCCCGAAAGCGCAGTCGGCGCCGAGACTGTTAGTCAACCGACTTAGCAATACCTAGTGTCGACGGTGCGGCACGCCTTCCGTGCGCCGCCGACGGTGAGGAGGTGCGCGCGATGGGACGACTGCTCTACGGCGCACCCGCCAGCTCGCACTCCTTCGAGGACCGCGCCCTGGCCCACCTCCAGACCGTGATCACCTCGCGGTTCCGCCGCGGCGAAGGCTTCCTCCTGACGATCGAGGACGCCGAGGGCCGCCGGTCCGAACTGTGGCTCCACCCCGGCATCCCCACCCGCTACGAGTACGACGGCACCGCCGCGATCGAGCTGAACCCGCACTGGCTGCGCGAGCTCTCGAACGCCTCGAACGGCCGCCTCGGCCTCCACCTCCTCCCCGAAACCTCGTCGCCCGACGACCTCTCCGTGAAGAAGATCCCCGCATGAGCGACCACAACGGCACACTGTTCCGGCGCGGAGGCACCGTCCGCTTCGTCCGCTGGATCTCGTCCCGCGACGGCGGCTGGGCCCCCGAGATCGTGCAGGGGCGCTACCTCGAGCGCGACGACCGCGGCTGGCTGGTCGAGATCGAGGGCACCCCGACGGTGCTCGCGAAGGACGACTGGGCCGTCTACCGCTGACCGGCTCTGCGCTCGGCGTACTGTTGAGCAGGTGCGTTCTCGTGATCGCCGCGGCATCACCTCGGCTCCCCTCCTCCTGACGACCATCGGAACGACGAGCCTCGTCTTCCTCTGCGCGTTCGAGTCGCTCGCCGTGACGACGATCATGCCGATCGTCAGCGCCGACCTCGACGGCCGCGCCCTCTACCCCCTGGCCTTCGCGGCGACGCTCGCCGCCGCCGTGGTCGGGATGGTCGCGGCCGGCTCCTCGGCCGACCGCCGCGGCCCGACGCCGTCGCTCGTGGTCGCGATCCTGCTCTTCACCCTCGGTCTCGTCGCCGCGGGTGCCGCGCAGTCGATGCCGGTCTTCGTGGCGGCCCGCCTGCTGCAGGGGCTGGGCAGCGGAGGGATCACCGTCACCCTCTACGTGCTCGTCGCGCGGGTCTACCCGAGCGAGCTGCATCCGAGGATCTTCGGCGCCTTCGCCGCGGCCTGGGTCGTGCCGTCGCTGGTGGGGCCGCTGGTGGCCGGAGTCGTCGCCGAGCTCGCGAGCTGGCACTGGGTCTTCTTCGGAGTCGTCGCCCTGGTGGCCCTCGCGAGCGCCGCGATCGCGCCGACGCTCCGCTCGCTCGAGCCGCGCGAGCGCCTCCCCTTCGATCGCCGGGCCGTCGGCCGCATCGCCCGCGCCGTGGTCGTCTCGGCCGGAGTCGTCGTGCTGAGCACGAGCGCCGAGCTCGCGCCCGACCTCGCCGGGCTCCTGGCCGCGGCCGCCGTGGTGGTCGTGGTCGTGGCGGTTCGCGCGCTCCTGCCCGCGGGCACGCTGCGCGCCCGGGGCGTCCTGCCGTCGGTGATCCTCCTCCGCGCCCTCGTCGCCGCGGCGTTCTTCGGCACCGAGGTCTACCTGCCGCTGCTGCTCTCGGAGCAGTACGGCCTGCCACCCTGGCTCTCGGGCGCCATGCTCACCGCGGGCGCCGTCTCCTGGGCTCTCGGCTCGAACATCCAGGGGCGCCCGGGCACCCGCCTCAGCCACGGCGGAGCGATGCGGCTCGGCTCGTCGCTCGTGCTCGCCGGCATCGGAGTCGTGCTGCTCGTCACGGTGCTCGCCCTCAGCCCGATCGTCGCGGGCGTGGGCTGGTTCCTGGCCGGCGGCGGCATGGGCACGATGTTCCCGCGGATGGGGACGATGACGCTCGCGCTCTCCGCTCCGGGCCGGGAGGGCTTCAACAGCTCGGCCCTGCAGATCGCCGACTCGACCGGCGCCTCGGTCTCCCTCGCGCTGACGGGCCTCCTCGCGGCGGCGGTCACCGGCCTGATCGGGGCCGGGACCGGGGTCTTCGCCGCGACCTTCTCGTACGCCGCGCTGATCGCGATCGTCGCGGTCGGTCTGGCCGGCCGGCTCGACGGGCTCCTGCGCCGCGAGGGACGCCGGGAGCCCGCCGAGCAGGCTCAGCTGTAGAGCGACTCCGGCACGTCGAGGCCGTAGATCGCGCGGCCGGACGACCAGATCACCGAGCAGGCGGCCCGGAGCAGATCGGTCGCGTCGTCGCCGGCGTCCACGATCACTACGGAGTCGCCGTCGAGGCGGACCTTGGCGCCGCGGACGGCGTGCGTGCCGTTCCGCGAGACCGTCGTCGCCGGGTAGGGCAGGTGCAGCTCGCGCAGGTCGCCGAGGATGTACGTCGGCCGGAGCGTCGGCTCCGCGGCGAGGAGCTGCTTGGCCCGGTCGATCCCGGTGAGCACATGGGCGCTCTCCATGTCGGCGCCGTTCGCGCCGGCGATGTCGGTGTCGAGCCGGTCGCCGAGGAACAGCGGGTTCGTCGAGCCGAAGCGCGCGGTCGCCGCGTCGAAGATGGCCCGCTCGGGCTTGCCCGCGACGACCGGGAGCCGGCCGACCGCGGTGTGCACGGCCGAGACGAGGGTCCCGTTGCCCGGGGCGATGCCGCGCGCGACGGGGATCGTCCAGTCGGTGTTCGTCGCGACCCACGGGATCCCCGTGTGGAGCGCGAACGAGGCCTCGGCCAGCTGCTCCCAGCCGACCGTGGGCGCGAAGCCCTGGATGACCGCCGCCGGCGAGTCCTCCGCGCTGCGCGTCACGGTGAACCCGGCGCGCTCGACCTCGGAGGTGAGGCCCTCCGCCCCGACGACGAGGATCGACGAGCCGGCCGGGACCAGGTCGGCGAGCAGCACGACCGCCGCCTGCGGGGAGGTGACGACGTCCTCGGGCCGGACGCTCAGCCCCAGCTCGGAGAGGTGCCCGGCGACGGAGGCGTCCGTGCGGGAGGCGTTGTTGGTGATGTAGCCGACCCGCAGCGTCTCGGCCGCGCGGTTGAGGCTCTCCACCGCGAAGGGGATCGCGTCGGCACCCTTGTAGACGACCCCGTCGAGGTCGGCCAGGACGGAGTCGCGGCCGTCGAGCGGAGTGGGCTCAGTCCTGCTGCTGCGGAACATCGGCGTCCTCCTCGGTGGTGTCGGCGGATTCGACCGACTCGTCGGCGGTCGGGTCAGCCGAGTCGAGAGCTTCATCCGGGTCCGTCTCGGCGAGATCGTCCGACTCGAGGGACTCGTCCGCGAAGGTCGGCTCGTCCGTGTCGACGACGTCGGCCTCGGCGTCAGCGGTCGCATCGGCGTCGTCCGCGTCCGCGTCGTCGTCGTCGTCGTCGGCGATCTCCTCGGAGACGGTCCGGTGGACCTCGTCCTCGTCCGCGTCGTCGACGGCGGTCGGGCCGTCCTCGTCGTCCAGGTAGTCGTCCGCGTCGTCGACCGCGGTCCCTTCCTCAACGCGATCGGGAGCGGACTCGGCCTCCGCCGACTCGTGCTCCTCCTCGATCACCTCGATCGTCTCGTCGTCACCGCCGCCCTCGGCCGCGAAGACGGCCTGCGCCGCGATGTCAGCGCGACGCTGCCACTCGGCCGCCTCCTCGGAGCGGCCGACCTCCTCGAGGACGAGCGAGTAGGCGGCGAAGAGATCCGGGCTGTACGAGAACGCGCGGTCCGGGTCCAGCTGCGGGATCTCGAGCTCCATGAGAGCGAGCTCCGCCTGCCCGAGGTCGAGGCGGGCGCCGGACATGGCGATGGCCAGCGACACCTGCGCGCCGGGGCTCAGCGTGGTGCGGTCGATCGACCGTCCCAGCTCGAGCGCCTTGTCGGGCCGGCCCACGCCGCGCTCGGAGTCGACCATCAGCGGCACCTGCTCGTCCGAGCCGGAGATCCGACGGAAGGTCCGCAGCTCGCGCAGCGCCAGGGCGAAGTCGCCCGTCGCGTACGCCGAGATGGCCAGCGACTCGCGGACAACGGCGATGCGTCCCGCGCGGCGGGCCGCCGAGAGCACGTGGCGGTGCGCCAGCTCGGGGTCCTCCTCGAGGAGGCGGCCGGCCATCACCAGGTGACGGGCGACCCATTCGGCGTTGTCCTTCGAGAGCGTGCGCAGCTCGTTGCGGGCGACCTTGTCGAGGTCCTTGGCCTGCACGTCGTCCGGAAGGTCCGGGTCGTCGTGGCGCGGACGCACCGACTGGAGGGAGCGCCGCTCGCGCTCCTCCTCGGTGAGCTCCGGCTCCTCGCGGGGGCCGCCGCGTCCGCCGCCGAAGCCCTCGCGTCCGCGTCCGCCGCCCTGGCGGTCTCCGCCGCCCCGACGATCGTCCGACCACGGCCTGCTTCCCCCATCGCGCGATCCACCGCGGAACGGCGGACGCGAGTCCCCGTCACGCTGCGGACGAGAGTCGCCACCACCAGGGTAGGAAGGGCGGGAGTCACCATCACGCTGCGGACGCGAATCTCCACCGCCACGGTAAGGAGGACGGGAGTCCCCGTCACGCTGGGGACGCGACTCGCCACCGCGATAGGGAGGCCGAGAGTCACCGTCCCGCTGCGGACGCGAGTCGCCACCGCGATAGGGAGGACGCGAGTCCCCATCGCGCTGCGGACGGGAATCCCCACCACCACGGTACGGAGGACGGGAGTCCCCATCGCGCTGAGGACGGGAATCCCCACCCCCGCGGTAAGGAGGACGAGAGTCACTGTCACGTTGCGGACGAGAGTCGCCGCCACCGCGGTACGGAGGACGGGAGTCCCCATCACGCTGCGGACGCGAATCGCCACCGCCACGGTAAGGAGGACGGGAGTCCCCGTCGCGCTGCGGACGGGAATCGCCGCCACCGCGGTACGGAGGACGAGAGTCCCCATCACGCTGCGGACGGGAGTCCCCACCGCCACGGTACGGAGGACGCGAGTCCCCATCACGCTGCGGACGGGAATCCCCACCACCACGGTACGGAGGACGAGAGTCCCCATCACGCTGCGGACGGGAGTCCCCACCACCACGGTACGGAGGACGCGAGTCCCCATCACGCTGCGGACGCGAATCCCCACCTCCACGGTAAGGAGGACGGGAGTCCCCATCACGCTGCGAACGGGAGTCCCCATCACGCTGCGGACGAGAGTCCCCACCACCACGGTACGGAGGACGAGAGTCCCCGTCGCGCTGCGGACGGGAATCGCCACCGCCACGGTACGGAGGACGCGAGTCACCATCACGCTGCGAACGGGAGTCGCCACCGCCACGATAGGGAGGACGAGCATCACCGTCGCGGCGGGGGCGGGAATCGCCCGAGCCGCCGCGATCGTTCGAGGAGCGGCCGGGGCCGCCGGCGCGAGGCGGCCGCTCGTCACGACGTCCGGAGTCCCGGTCGTTGCGGTCGGATCCTGAGTCGTCCATGCGTTCCTCGCCTGTCGTGGTGATGCTCTGTGGAGTTGACCCGCCCGAGGGCGGGGAGGACGGCCGTAACCGTCGCACCACCCTAACCCGCACCGCGCTCCAGTGAGCAGCGGGGATCCGTGGTGGTCGTTAAACAGCGATGACCACCCATTTCTGGGTGGCCATCGTGAATGGTGTCCGGCGGTGTCCTACTCTCCCACAGGGTCCCCCCTGCAGTACCATCGGCGCTGAGAGTCTTAGCT